>JAIBBY010000001.1 GCA_019694455.1 Pirellulales bacterium | reverse complement strand
GCGGCGGCGGCTGTACCTGGCGGTCGATCGGTTGTTGCCCAATTCGATGGCGGAGGCAGCGCAGATCGAGCGCCATGTGGGAATCGATTGCCAGCGGCAAACTGTCGTGCCGAATGCGGCCGATCCGAATTTCGCCGAGGCCGACGCGCAATTATTTGAGCGCGAGTACGGCCTGCGCGACTTCATTTTGTACGTGGGTCGCATCGAGCCGCGCAAGAATCAACTCGGTTTCTTGCGCGCCCTGCGCGGCAGCCACCATCCGGTCGTGTTCCTCGGTGAAGTTGTGCCAGGGCAGGAGGACTACCTCGACGCTTGCCGCCACGAGGCGGGGGACAACGTTCACTTCCTGCCGCGCATCGGCAACTTGGATCCTCGGCTGGCTAGCGCATACGCCGCTTGTCGGTGTTTGGCGCTGGTGAGTTGGTTTGAAACTCCAGGGCTGGCGGCGATTGAGGCGGCCATGACTGGCGCCCCGTTGGCGCTCACCGAGCGCGGTTCCACTCGCGAGTACTTTGGCGACTTTGCCAGCTATGCCCGGCCTGGTTCGCGGCGTTCAATTCGCGCCGCTGTGGAACAAGCAATCGATCGCGGACGCGACTCGCGATTGGCCGCGCATGTGATGAAGAGCTTTACTTGGCGCATCGCGGCCGAGCGAACGCTGGAGGCGTATCGCGATGTGTGCTAATCGCCAGAAACGCGGCCGAGTCTGGTCATCGGGGCGCTACCGCTATGTGCGTATGCGCTGGCGAGTGTTGTTTGCGATGATCGATTGGCTGGGCGCCAAGTTGGCGCCTCGTTCGGCTTCTGCTCAATGCGCGCCGCGCCGCATCTTGATTATCCAACTCGATCATCTCGGGGACGCGATCATCTCGCGGCCGATGATCGTGGCGCTGCAAGCAGCCTGGCCGTTGGCTTCCATTGATGTGTACTGCGGCGCCTGGACTCAGGATTTCTTTGCTCGCCTGTCAGAAATCGAACAAATCCATGTCTCGCGCTTCAATCGGTTTGCGCGCGATTGGCGCCGCATGCTCCTGGCGTGGCTTCCCGCCTACTTCTATCAAGCGCTTGCGATGCGCGGCCGCTACGACATGGCCATCGATGTGCGAGGCGAATTTCCCAATGCGCTGTGGATGTGTTTGGCCAAGATTCCGCGCCGGGTGGGCTGGGATGCGGGGGGCGGCGGTTTTCTGCTTACCGATTCTCCCTGCTATGTGCCCGAGCGCGCCGAACATCTATCGCGGCGAGCCTTGTTGTCCGCAATCGGTGTCGAAATTGCACCGCGTTCCGAACTGAATTTTGAACCGGGCGCCGCGGCGCGCAGCGCAATCGCGCAGCGACTCGGTGAAGTGTGGCGGCCGCTTGTGGTTGCCCATATTGGCGCCGGAACCGAGGCTAAACGTTGGTCCGCGCGGCGCTGGATGCAGTGGGCGGAACGCACGGCGCTTGACAGCGATGCTCGCGTGATTCTGGTTGGCGCACGCAGCGAGTGCGCGATTGCCCACGAGATCATGGCGGGTTTGACGCCGGCGGCGCGCGCCAGCGTCGAGGATTGGACCGGCGAATTGACGCTGAGCGAACTGGCGGCGCTCGTTGCGAAGTGCGATGTCTATGTTGGCGCCGATTCTGGACCTGCCCATCTGGCGGCACTGGTGGGCGCGCCGAGCGTGGTGCTCTTCAGCGGGACTAATCTGGCGGCACAGTGGCGGCCTCATTCCAACGGCGCGCCGGTGACGGTGCTGCGTGAGTCCGTGGCTTGTTCGCCCTGCCACCACACGCGCTGCCCACTCGCCGATCATCCCTGCATGCAGCACACCGCATTTGAGGTGTGGCAGGCGGTGGATTGTCTGCTGTGCGACAGCAAGTCGAGAAGCGAGTGTGAGCCCATCGAGATCAAGCAGGACGAACAACTCGGAGCAACGCGATGATCGCGCCGATTCGAGAACAGGATGCGCGTAGCGGCAGCGACCGGCGCCGCTGGATTCGTGCCCGCATGGCGGTGGCTTCGTCGTTGTTTCCAAGTTACAAGCCGCGCGAAGGCGACCGGCCACTGGGTCTCTGGAAGGCGTGGTTGTGGGCAAGTTGGATTGTCGTCGTATCGAGTGTTTTTCTCGGTCGGCTGGTGGCGCGACTGCTGATGTAGCACGCAAATGGACCACTTTGTGACGGAATTTGCGCTCAACTTGATGCTGGTTGCCAAGTCGCTTGCGGCAGTCGGGATCATCGCGCTGGCAGCGTTGGGCATGGGACGCGCGGTGTTAGTCGCGCTGCGCCTGGCCGACGACGATTCGCTGGCGACCGTGGTTTGGAGCCTTGGGCTGGGTTTTGTGGCGGGCGGGTTGGCCTGGACCGCGCTGGGATTGGTGGGGCTGCTGTTTCCGCTGGTGGTCATCGCCTGCACATTTTCGGCAGCCTTCTGGGGATTGGGGGAAGCGGCTCAGACGTGGTTCATCTGGCGGCGCCGAGCCGCGCAGCGTGCAATCGATGTGGATGCGGAAGTGGCGCCGGCGGTTCCGCGCGGGATGCGTCTGGGATTGATAATGGCGGTGGGCCTCGTCTGCCTGGCGACATTCGTCACCGCGCTTGCTCCCACCACGGCGGGCGACGCGCTCTGTTACCACCTAGAGCTACCCAAGGCATTTCTGGCGAATCACTCGTTAGTGTACTTGCCATATCACGACAACTGCACGTTTCCGCTGTTGGCGGAGATGCTCTACCTGTGGGGCCTGGCTTGCGATGGGCCGGTCGCCGCTGGCTTGATTGCCTGGACCTTCGGGCTTTTGCTTGGCGGCGCCGCGGTGTTGTTGACGACGCCCATTCTGGGACGAAGTTGGGCACTGGTTGCCGGGGCGGTCACGCTGCTCGTGCCGGGCATCGCCACGCAAATGACCGCTCCGCTGTGCGATGCCGCCGTGGCGCTTTGGACCACTCTCTCGCTGGTCGCATGGCGCAAGGCGATTCACGAGGCGGCATCTCCACGTTGGTTATTGGTTGCTGGCGTCATGCTGGGGGCTTCCCTGTCGACCAAGCACACCGCATGGCTGTTTGTGGTGGCGCTGGTTGTAGTTGAGTTGGCAATGGCGTGGCGCCCACATCGGGCCCGAGCCCGAGTGGTGGTGGGCCTGGGCGTGGCGCTTTCGCTAGCCGCTGTGATTGCCGCCCCCTGGTACATCCGCGCGTGGCGCCATCGCGGCGATCCGTTCTATCCAGTGTTGTCGGCGGCACGCGGAGTCGACACCGCGCCCGCAACGGTCGATAAAACGCCGCTGTCGCGCACATTGGCCGGACTGATTGCCGCGCCTTGGCAAGCGACGCTCTGGCCGGAGCGATTTGGCGGCCACGCGCACCAGATGGGTCCGGTCTTTCTGATGCTGCTGCCCGGGCTTTTGTTGGTGCGCCGCTTGCGTGGCTTGGGCTCGCTACTGGCCATCGCGGCGGTGTATGGACTGCTGTGGTTCTTGATGCGACAAAACGTGCGCTTCTTGTACCCGGTCGTGCCGCTGCTGGCGGCGGGATCGGTGTGGACGCTGATTGAACTCAAGCGATTGCCCGGCGCGCCACGCGCCTTGGCGATTGGCTGCCTGTCGCTGGTACTCGGCGCCAGCGCCGCAATGGCCATGAATCGCGGGGGAGGCGACCTGTTGGTGGCGCTGGGACTGGAGAGCCGCGAGGCCTACCTGATTCGCCGCGAGCCGAGTTACACCGCCGCGCTGGTCATCAATCGTCTGGCGGGGGCAAATGCGAGAATCTTGTCAGAGGATTACCGCGGCTACTACTTTGAAGGTCAGTTCGACCGCGAGAGCACCTACCGCCGATTGACGAGCTACCACAAAACGGCCCCGGCACGCGGCAACCTGGCGGTCGACCTGAAGCGCCGCGGTTACACCCATCTGGTGCTGCTCGATCGCCAGGGGCCCGATCGGTTGGCTCATGCGCAGGTCCTCTCCAACCTTGTTGAGAAAGAACTCGACCGCCAGGGCGCCGATCCGGGGCCGCTCTTGGAACTGACAAGCTATGAGGCCATCGACGCCGAAGGGGTGGCTCGCAACTATCGGCTCTTCATGCTCCGCTGACCGTCGAAGCATTTGACGCTAGCAGTCGCGTCATTGATCTTTGTCGCTTTGGCGAGGTTTGGTAGTTTGGGCTCCCCGCAAGAACCCAATTTCTGGAGCCATTGCCATGGACGGCTGGCACACACAACTGGTCGCCGATCAGTTGACCAGCACTCGCGCCGCGCACGCGGTGACTGTTCTCTTGCCGGCTTATAACGAAGCTGGCGCCATCGAGCGCGTCTTAGCCGAGGTGGTCGAGGCGCTGGCGGATGACACCGATATGGAGGTTTTAGTCGTCGACGATGGCTCGACCGACCATACCGCCGCGCTGGCTGAGGAGTTTGCCGCGCGCTGTTGGCAATGCCCGGTGCGCGTGGTCCGCTGCCCAGAAAATCGAGGCGCTGGAGCGGCGCGCAAGGTGGGCGTTCGCGCGGCGCGGGGCGAAGTGGTGGTGATGCTCGACGCGGATGGCTCCTACCCGGCCGAGAGCATACGCGAGCTTTTGGCCTGGTTTCCGGATTACGATCAGGTGAACGGTGCCCGCACCAGCGAGCAAGGCACGTGGCCTTGGCTGCGGCGTCCCGCGAAGTGGCTCATTCGCCGGCTGGCCTGTTATCTCACCGCGCAGCGCATTCCCGATCTCAACACGGGGCTCAAGGCATTCAAGCGCGAGGCGATGTTGCCTTGGTTGTGGGTGGTGCCGGACGGGTTCAGTTGCGTCACCACGATGACGTTGGCCTTTCTCACCAATGGCCGCCCAGTGAAATACGTGCCGGTCGAGTATCGCCCGCGCATCGGCAAGAGCAAGTTTCATCCGGTCAAAGACACGCTGGCCTATCTGGCCACGGTGCTGCGCATCGTGCTTTATTTTCGGCCGCTCAAGATATTCTTGCCGATCGCGGGCATTGTTTTGGCTGCGGGAGTCGCCAAGTCGGTCCACAGCGTCGCCGGCACGGGAACGATGCAGGAATCGGACATTGTGGTGCTGGTCGCCGGCTTCATGACGATGATGTTTGGCCTCTTGGCGGAGGTCATCGTGGCGCATCATCGTCGTTAGCTCGCTGGGGCGAATTGTCGAAGGATTACGCGGACATGGCGTCGACACTGGCTTGCGGCAGCGGTGGTTGTGGAACCAAGGATAGCGGGTTTGTCACGCTCGATGCCGTGGCGCGTTCGGCCCAGCGCGAACCCGTGAGAATCGCTCGCGACCCCCAACTGCGCGGACAATATCTCACCACGGCCTTGATGCAGATTCCGCGCATCCTGGGCGCGATCGATCGCAACCCGTATCGCGGCACCTATGGTTCGCTCGACCGCGCGCATTGGCACTACCGAACCAGCGATTTCCCCTGCCAGATGTTTCAAGAGGCCGTCTGGCCGCTGGCGCTCGTCTACCATCATTCGCTGCCCGGCAATGTATGGCAGGGCTCGCCGCGCCTGCGCGAATTGATTGTGGCCGCGCTGCGGTATGCGGCGACTAGCTCGCATCAAGATGGCTCGTGCGACGATTACTATCCCTATGAACGAGCGCTTGGCGCGGCTGTGTTCGCCACCAACGCCGCGGCGCAGAGCTATCAGTTGCTCGGGCTCGATGATGCCGCGCTCGGCGAATGGCTCGTTCGCCGAGGGCAATGGTTGATTCGTCACAATGAGTCGGGCCGTTTGGCGAATCATCAAGCGCTGGCGGCGCTGGCGCTGGCGCGCATTGGCCAGATCACCGGCGAAGGGGAGTTTCGCGAGGCGGCCCGAGATCGCATCGGCACGGTGTTGGCGTGGCAGCACGCCGAGGGCTGGTTCGAGGAATACGGCGGCGCCGACCCAGGCTATCAAACGGTGACGCTGGAAGCGCTTGCCGAGTATCAACGACTCACCGGGGCCGACTGGCTGGATGGCGCCATTGCGCGTGGGTTGAACTTCGCGCGCTGCTTCCTGCACCCGGATGGAAGTTACGGCGGTGAATATGGGAGCCGCGGCACGTATCATAATTACCCCCATGGGATGGAGCTATTGGCGCGGCGCCATGCCGCAGCCGGAGAGTTGGCCGAGGGTTTTCTGCAAGGTGTGTCCCGAGGTCGTCACGCCGCGTTCTCTGATGACCGGATGTACGCGCATTGGGTGGGAAGCTGGATCGAGGCGTGGATCGACTGGTCCGCGACGCGCGTCGCCCCGCCGGCCGAACAGGCGTCAGATTCATCGTCGCAGATGATTCAGTTTCCCGCGGCCGGGTTGTATGTCCATAAGTCACCGAGTTCGATGACCATCGTTTCCAGCGCACGGGGTGGAACCTTCAAGCATTTTGTTGAAGATGAGTGCGTGGCGGCCGACGCGGGACTGATTGCCGAGTTTGAGAATGGTCAAGTTGCCGCGACGCAGAGCCACGAGCGTGATGCCGTCGGCGCCGTGAAAGTCCAAGATCAACCTGCCGTGTTGGAGCTGTCGCGGCCAGCGTTTTGGGTGCGGTACGAAACTTTTACGCCGGCCAAGTTCTTGGTCTTTCGCGCGGGAATGTTGACGCTAGGGCGCTGGGCCCGTGACGTCGTGCGGCGACTATTGCAGCGGCGAGCAATCACTGGTCGAAAGATCGCGCCGCTACGCGTGACACGTCGGTTTGAGTGGGGGGATCGGCTTCGGATCATAGACACGATCGAGTTGATGGATCGCAAGCGCCGCCTGCGGCGGATGCACTTGGGCGTCGATCATCACACGGGGTATACCGCCGCTGCGGGAGCGCATCAGCAGGCGTCGCTCGCCGTATGGCGCGACTTGAGCGACCGGCTCAGCGAACTACATGCGACCGGCAGAGTGACCATTATTCGAGAAGTGGCTACGCCGAGCGCTAGCGCGACCGCGTGCCGCGTGTTGTCGTCGCGCTAGCGCACCTTGGCGCGGAAGCGGACAATGCCGCCGTCTCCTGGTTCGATCGTTTCGCGAATGTCCCATCGCAGCGTGCGCGAGCCAGCCGTGTTGAGTTCACTGGTAAAGTCGGCCTTCACACTGGACTGAGCGCTGCCGTCCACCAGTTCTAACCGCGTGGTCAGGCTATCGACGATGGTCACGTTGCGCAATGGTTCGTTGCCGACATTGTCGAAGCGAATGGTGAAGTCGACCGTGTCGCCCGGATTGGCAAAAGGCGTCGACGCCACTTTGCACACGCGCAGCATCGGGCAACAGGGCTTGTCTTTGATGGTGAACGTGGCCTGCACGCGCTGATCGCCAACCACCTCGTTGGCCGCCTGATGATCGAGCAGCACCTGCACTCCCTGCGTCGGTGACCAGACAATCGCGGCCTGAATGCTCTGCGCGAGATACGGCTTTTCTCCCTGTTCGAACACGCCGTGGCGTATGATCGACAGGTTTTCGTAAGGCGCCAGCGCATCGGACATGACAATCGGCGTCAGCCGCAATGATACGCGATCGACCGCCTCGCGCCCCTCGATGGCCACCAGTTTGCGACGCCCGATGCCGACCTGCGCCGGTATGTTTTGCAGCGTGGTGGTGGGTTCGAGCAGTTCGTCGTACTTCACCAGTTCCAGCGGCTTGTCGAGTGTGCCGGGGGCCTGAATCTGTTCGCTCAGTATCGGGTTGACCACTTTGCGCACCGACGCGAATCGCGGGGCGTAGATGCACACGCAGTTCGACGGCTGCATCCGGGCGCCGCAGCGGCTGTCGTAGTACGCCACGGTGTCTTCGGTTTCGATTCCCTCGGGCAGTCCCGCCTCGTCGAGGGTGGCTCGCGCGCCATGGTCGCCGCCATCGCAGATACATTCGCCGTCCGAGCCGCAACCACAGCAGGCCGAGTAGGGCAGGGGGGAAGGCTCGGGCGGACAGCCCACTGGTGGCGCGGGGCAACCGCCCTCGCCGCAGTCGCCGGTGGCACAACGGCCATCGGGGCAGGGCAGGGGAGGGGCCTTGCTGGCCAAGGAAGTGGCTGTGCTTGCGGTCATGGCCTCATCAAGCTGTCGCCGCGCGGGGACCGAATTGCACGCGCAGCAAAGTAACAGCGGCGCGCCGAACATAACGGCGATGGCGCGCCGTGCGCGGTCGGAGCTACTCGCTTGTCGCGCGGCGCGTCTCATGTGCCGTTGGCCTTCACAACTCGCTTAGTCCGCCGATCGGGACCGCTGGCGCCAGTCGGCGTGGGAAATAGTTCGTGCCGCGGCGTAGCGGGACGATTGAAAACGATAAAGGGCGCGCACGGTTCGTTGGTGTCGAGTTGTCCCAAGGAATCGACCGGCACGCGACCGCCAACTCGCAAGATCGCCATCGGCTTGCCGAGCACATCGGCCGCTAGCAGCGGGTCTTCACCCGTTTGGGCATCCATGCTGATCTGTTGCTCTCCCTCGGCGACCGGCAGCGCCTGACCTGGGTCTTCCAGATAGATCACGCGCGTGACAAAGTTGCCGCGCAGCGCCAGCTCCAGATCTTCCTGTGTTAATTCGATTACAACGGGGAACCGCAACTCCTGTCCGCGCGGCGGACACAGGCGATTGATCACTTCGATGGTGGGAAACAGCTCCTCTCCCTCATGAAAGGGGATGCCGGTGAGCTTCAGCCGATAGGCCGGGCCGATGAGCATGCCCGCAACGACCGGATTGCGGCGCGGCTCGGAGAAGGCGCCGTCGTCGGCCAGCGAGACTTCGACGCCACGCGGCGCCCGAACCTCGACCGGCTGAAAATAACCTGGCAATGGTCCACCGCGCTCGAGCTGCGCTTTGCCAATCGCTCCCGGGGATCTATCACTGGTGTAGCGATAGTGCACCGCCGGCAATTGCGCCGCCGTGGGCTGTGCCCAGACGAAGCTGGCCGCGATGCTTGCACACCAGATTGCGACAACTCGGATCCCGCGGCGAGCGTCGCTCGCCGGGAGATCGCGGAGTCGGTGGACCATTGCCATGAATCAGGGCTGCTGCCATTGAAGAAGAGTTGCGACACACCCAGCGAGTCGGCTAGTGGACCATCTGCCGCTTGTCATCGTGCGGCGGATGCAGCATCACTGGCGAGTTGAACGACCGCTCGTGAATATGCACGTGGCTGGGCGGCTTCGGATAGTTCATGCCGGGCGACTGCTTGACGTCAATCCGCACCTTGTGCGTCGGCTTGGGCAGATGCACATGCGTGTGATTGGCGATCACGTGCTTCTTGAGTCCGGCGGGCACGCCGAGCGGCACGTGTGGCGGGCCGGGAAGCCCGATCGGCGTGCCGCTGATCGGCATGCCGTACTGCGGCCCGGTCAACCCGGAGATCATGGCCGAGGGATCGCTGGGGCCAAGCCCTGGTCCACCGCCAGCACAGCACATGCCCGATTCGCAATCGCCCATGCCACCGGCGCCAAACGAGCCGCCGTACATGCCGATCGCGCCTTGATCTTCGGCGCCGGGCACCTGCAGGTCTTTGTTGCCCAATCGCACGATGCCTAGGATCGAACCGCGGCGGTCGGCCTCAACTATCGGGTCGAGACCGGGATCGAGTCGAGTGCTCACCAAGGTCTCGACCCCCGGCACGGCGAGTTCCTGGAACTCTGGATCGGGCAGGAAGAGCACCTTGGTGACGAAGTTGCCGCTTAAGACCTGATCGAAGTCTTCTTCGGTGTAATCAATCTGCAGGGCGTTATGAGCGAGATACGCCTCGGTGCGCGGCATCGTCGGCGCGATCTCGATCGTGGGATACAGCTCCACGCCCGGTCGCCCCGGGATATTGGTGAGTTTCAGGCGGTAGAGCGCGCCTTGCGGAAAGTTCGATCGTCCCGGAACGGTGATGGGCTCCGAGTCGAACATGCCCGGTGAGCTCACATCCCAGGTGACGACCATGCCATCGGGGTTATGGAAGTACACCTGCGTGGTCGGCGCGCCGATGCCCATGCCCATACCGCCCCCAGGGCCCATGCCTGGATCGGGTGGTATGACTCCGGGGCCAGGACCGTCGACGCCCGGACCAGGATGCATCAGCATCTCTGCTGGTGGCAGGTTGTGCATGCCTGGGGCCTTGCACCCCACCATGGTGGCGACCGCACAGAGCAACACCCATTGGTATCGCATTCGGATTCCCTTCCGCTGGCGCGAGCTTGCCGCGTGTGCGCAAGCAGCGACGCTGATGAGACTTGAGTACGTTGTTGGCTGGTCACGATTGGCGTGGACCGAGCCATGCGGGAAACCTAGAATGCCCGCCCTGACCGAACTGCGGCAATTGCGCAGCTCGGTAACGTGGCATTCCATGCTTCCTGCGTCCTATTTGGTCGGTTCGCTACGACCGATTTCTTTGGAAAATCCGGCAAACTCCGCCCGATGATGGCCAGGTTCTCTATTTCCGCGCTCATTTTGGTCGGCTTGGCTGGCGCGGCGGCGCAGGCACAGCAAAGGCCGCTGTCGGGGCCACAAATTGCGCCGCCGTCGGCGCAGCAGGCTATGCAACCAGGCTATCCGCGCGATCCGCGGCGTCCGCCGGCGCCGCCGACAACCAATTATCCAACCGACGTGCAGCACGCGTCGTATTTAGCGGCAGCCAAGCCAGGGGAGGGCAGGGGGGGGGCGCCCGTAGCGGTGCCTGTTGCGCCACCCGCGCTGGCGAGCCAAAGGGGGAGTGATCTCATCAGCGCGGCCGCGCGATCAGTTGCCAGTCGTGCATCGATCACCGCAAAACTGCGGCAAGAGATCGAACTTTTTGATCAGCATTTGATTGGCGCTGGCAACTATTGGCAGATCAGCGCGCCGGTGCGATTGTGGCGGCTCGAACTGGTGCTCAAGAACGGCGAACGGCAAAGCGTGCTGCAACAGGTATGCAACGGACGTCAGGTGTCGATCTTCGAGCGGATTGGTGAGCAGCAAACGCTCAAGCAACTCGACCTTGCGCAGATTCATCAGGCGCTGGTCGCGGAGCAACAGGCGCATCCCAAGCGTGGCCCGGCGCTTGCCGATTGGGGAACGGGTGGCCTGCCGCAACTGCTCGACGGCGTGACGCGAGCATGGGAATTGACCGCCGGCGAGCAAGTCACCTGGCACAACAAAAAAGTTTGGAAGGTGACTGGGGTTTGGAAAAAAGAAATGCTTGCCGCGCTGATCCCGGACCAGAAGGAAAAGATCCGCAAAGGCGCTGCGCCCGACATGACTCGCCTGCCGCCGCATCTGCCAGACACGCTCGTCGTTTACCTCGGGGTGAGCGATTTGTTTCCGTATCGCATCGAGTATTTGCGCACTCCTCGGCCGAGCTGGTATGCGCGGCTGTGGACCAGTACCGAACCGCGACCGGTCGCCACGTTCGAGCTGTTTGATGTGGTGTTCGGCCACACCATTGATCCGCGCCTCTTCACGTTCTCGCCCGGCAACCTCGCGGCCAACAACGCCACCGAGGACCAGATTGCGCAAATCAAGAACCTGGCCGAAGCGCTGACGCCGTAACTCACCGCGCGTGCTGGCTAATCAGCGGCTGAAAGCTTGTCGCGGGCTAGCAAACTGGCGACGCGCACCGCCTCGATCATGCTTGAAGTCTCCGCGCGCCCTTGCCATGCCAGATCGAACGCTGTGCCGTGCGCCACGCTGGTGCGCACTATCGGCAGGCCGAGCGTCACATTCACCGCGCGGTGCATGCCGAGCAACTTGAGCGCGATATGCCCTTGGTCGTGATACATGGCGACCACCGCATCGAACTCACCCGCGGCGGCGCGCACCATGGCGGTGTCGGCCGGCAAGGGGCCCTCGACCGTGATGCCTGATTCGCGCGCGGCTTGTACCGCCGGCGCGATGAGCGACTGTTCCTCCGTGCCGAAGAGTCCCTCTTCTCCGGCGTGCGGATTGAGCGCCGCAACCGCCACGCGCGGCGGTGAGCCTTTAATAGCGCTAAAGGTGCGCGAGGTCAGGCGAATGGTGCGCAACACCTCGGCCGTGCTGAGGTGGTTGAAAACATCGGCCAGCGCCATGTGCAGCGTGACATGGATCACGCCCAATCCGGCCGGGCCGCGCACCGGGCCGCCGTGCGCCAAATAGAGCATCATCGCGAAATCGTCGACGCCGCAGATTTCGGCCAATAGTTCCGTGTGGCCTGGGTAGTGATGGCCCGCCGCCCAGAGGGCTGCCTTATGGAGTGGCGCGGTCACGATCGCATCGACCTGGTCAGCTAGCGCGGCGCGCGCGGCCGCCCGCAGCGCGTCGTACGCCGCTTGTCCGCCGCGAGCATCGATTTGACGAACCGGGGCGGCACGGCAGGATGGGTCAACCACTGGCAGGCAGGGAAGCACATCGGTAGGGGCGGGCACCGCGTCGAGCGTATCAACTTGTTTGACTTTGATCGGCGACTGCAACAAATCGGCGGCTCGCTGCAGAATAACGGGGTCGCCGAACACGACCGGCGCCGCAAGATCGTGCAATTCGGCGTGATGCCACGCGCCGACGATCACTTCTGGCCCCACGCCGGTGGGGTCGCCCATGGTGATGGCAATGCGAGGTTTCTTCATAACTCTCATTCTAGCGACTCGGGTTTTTTGCGGTCCCGCGCCGATCGCCGCCCTGGTCGCGAACCGCTACAGCCCCCGCCGAAATAACTCAGTGGCTCAAACTAGACTTTATCCAAATTAGTCGGCTAGAATACGCAAGCGCTGGCGGGCTCCTAATGATGGGCGAACTGCCCGCCAAACGCTCATTACCCATTCAATGAGGAAGTGCCATGAGCCGGAAGCTTGGACTGGTAGCGTTGACGACCGCAGTGGTTGTGTCTTGGTCGCAGACGGTTCTGGCTCATCCAGGACATCCTGGCCATTCGTTTAGCGATGGCGCGTTGCATCCGCTGAATGGTCTCGATCACTTGTTGGCGATGGTCGCCGTGGGGTTGCTCGCCGTACGTTTGGGTGGGCGCGCCATCTGGGCGTTGCCGGTCACGTTCATGGGCGCGATGCTCGCAGGAGGCCTGTTGGCCAGTGTTGGCATGCCACTGCCGGGCGTGGAGTACGGCATTGGCGGATCAGTGCTGGTGTTTGGGTTGCTAGTCGCGTCGCGGCGCGTGATGCCGCTCTTTGCGAGTTGTGTGCTGGTTGGATTGTTCGCCATGTTTCACGGCCATGCGCATGCGGCCGAAATGGCTGCGGAAGGTACTTTTGGCATGTACGCCGCTGGGTTTCTGCTCTCGACGGCCACCTTGCACGCCGCTGGCATTGTTGGCGCGCTGGCGTTGGCCAAGGGTTGGCGTTCTGACGCCGTGCGGGTTTGTGGGGCGGCGATTTCCGCGGCCAGCTTGATGATCCTGCTCGGCTAATTGGCCGAAGAGCGCGTTTGCATCCACAAGACGACCGCGAGCTTGCGAGCTGCGGTCGTCTTTTTCGTTTTTTCATACGGGGCGACGAACCGGAACGACATGGCTCGAATTTTTGGCGTGCTGGCCACTTTCGCTGTGATTTTCGTAGCGGCGACGCTCGTGCTTGGCCTGACTTTGGGCGACGTGCGAAACCCAGACGACACGGCCACGCAGCGTTGGGCCACTGTCCATCGGCTCTCTGGCGTTGCCGCGGCGCTGGCCGTGATGTTCGCCAATGGCGTGGTCGTCACCTATTTCGTCGGCACGAGTCGCTGGTGCAGAGAAGTTTGCGACGCCTATGGTCTGGGGACCGGCTTCGTGCGGGAAAGCAACGCCATCAAACGCCGCACGTTTCCGTTGGCCGTGTTCAACATGCTAGTGATTGTGGGCGTGGTCGCTCTGGGGGGCGCGGCCGACCCCGGGGCCTCATTGCAGCTCAAGCCGTTGGGTTCGCTCACTTGGGCCAACATTCATTTGATTGGCGCCTTGCTGGGGCTCACCTTTTTGGTTGGCGCCTCGCTCAAGCAATGGATCAACATTCAGGCGCATCACGAGGTCATTGAGCGGGTAATGTCTGCCGTGAAAGAAAAACGGATCGCGCGCGGCCTGGATGTGGAATAACCGTATCGGGCTAGTGCTCGTGCGGATGCTCGTAACCTTGGCCGTGATCGTGGTCATGTTGCTCGTGCGAGTGACCTGGCGCCTCGTGTGAGTGGCCGTGCCCGGTGCCCTCGGCCAGACCAATCGCCCAGGCCGCGGCGATGCCAAACAATAGCGCTACCGAGAGTTTGCCCCGATCGTGCTGGTGGAATTGCAGTTCGGGCAGCAGATCGCTGGAAGCAATGCACAAGAACGTGCCGGCCGAAAACGCCAGCGCCACGCCAAGCCAGTAGTGCGACCCCGCGCCCGGCGCGGCGAACCCCGCCAGCAGCAACAGTGCGCCTGCCGGCGCGAGCAGCGCGAAATACGCGTTAAACCAATGTCGCGCCCTGGGAGACCAACCGCCGGCGGCGAGCAGCGTGCCAAGGGTTAGCGAGTCGAACGGCTTGTGCAGCAGAATCACCAGAAAGGTGGCCAGGCCGACCAAGCGGAATCCGTCGCCGTGCGCAGCCTCGGCTTGCACGCTGGCGGCCAGTGCGAGTCCATCCGCCAGGCCGTGTAGCGACAGGCCAATCACCGCGCCGCTGGCGCTCATGGGGGCGGCGTGATGATGTTCCAGTTCGCAGCCGGCGTGATGCTCGTGCGCGTCGGCCTCTGAGATATCGTGATGATGAAAGGCAAAGAAGCGCTCGATAAAGAACATCGCCAAGAAACCGATTAACGTCCAACTGGCGACGGCGTCGATGGAGCGCAGTTCAAAAAAGGCGTGTGGCCCCAGGTGCAGGATGCCCACGCCGAGCATGGCGCCCGCCACAAAACTGAGCGCCAGTTGCATGCGCTGATGCGTCAGCCGCACCAGGAGCGGCACCAGGCCGCCAGCAAGCGAAGCCAATACGATCAGCACGCCATAGGCCAAAAGCACGAGCAAGCTAGAAGTGGCCATCGGGGGGGCGTTTCGGCTGGGAGGCGAGCGGCGCAGACAACGGGCACGTTCTAGCCCGTGTCCGTTACCGCTGTCAACGCCCTGACCGGCCTGATTTGCGTGTCTTGCCTAGTTGGCGTACCGTGCTCGCCGGGGGCATTGACCGTCATGAAGTGGAGGACGCACAGTGCGAGCATGCGTGCAACGTGTTGCCGAGGCGCGGGTGCGCGTGGAGGGCCAGATCGTGGGGGAGATTGGTCCGGGGCTGTTGGTGCTATTGGGCGTGGCGGCCGACGATCAATCGGTCGACGTTCACTATCTGGCCGACAAGATCACGACACTGCGGATCTTCGAGGACGAGGACGGCAAGATGAACCGGTCGGTGATCGATACCGGAGGCGGCGTTTTGGTAGTCAGCCAGTTCACATTGCTGGGCGATTGCCGCAAGGGGCGCCGGCCCGGTTTCAGCGCCGCCGCGCCTCCGGAACTCGCCGCGCGGCTGTATGAAGATTTTGTGGCCGAGACGCGCCGCGTGGCCGCGCACGTGGCGACTGGCCAGTTCCGCGAGCAAATGCGAGTTGAGCTGGTCAACGACGGCCCGGTGACCATGCTGCTGGACAGTCGAAAACTGTTTTGAAGGTTGCTCGCGCGGGGCAGGGTAGGGGGGGCCGGCACGGAATCAGCCTGACTTAGCGGGGCGGCGATTCGTCGGCGCGGCCAGCGACTTGCTCGGTGCGATCGTGATTATGCCACTTGCGGAGACGCTGCTGCATCCAATAGGGATCGTTCACCGCCAGATAGGCCAAGGCGGCCAACAGCGAATAGGTGAAGACATTCGGCCCCATGCTTTCACCCCACAATTTGAGCGCGGTGCCGAAGGACGATTTGACGTGAATCCAGCCGCGTTTCATGCCGATGCTCCAGATTTCGTCGAGCACCAAATGCGACATGAAGCCCGCCATGACCGCACCCGCCTTGAAGTAGCGAATCTCCAGAGTGTCTGACTCGCAGAGCAAGAACGCGATCAGTCCCGCGATGAGGCAGGCCGGAATGCTGTGGTACATGCCGCGATGCACCGTCAGTCGCTTGAGCATGCGGGCCATTCCGTAGCGCACGGCAAAGTACAGCCCGATGCCAGCCAGCGCCATGGCGTCGTGCGACATGCCCCATTCTTCAAATCGATGAATCATCAACATCGGCACGATGCTGGCCGTGAAGCCGACGGTCTCGCGCAGCGGGCGGCCCGAGTCGCTATCGAGATCGGGCAGCATGCCCGAGGCGCCGCACAGGCAGCCGGCCAGCGCGGCGGTTTCTGGCGCCACATGGTATTGAAAATGCCCGATGAGGCCGTAGGCGACCCCCAGCGTGCTGCTCACCGTGACATGCGTTGTAAAACCGGCCATGGCGCATTCCTTTACGCAAGTTGAGACCCGTTCGGCGCCGAGCGCCAGGGGCGGTGACTGTATACGGCGGCGTGGGCGGTGGCCAAGCCCAATTGGCGAGTCCCCACTTGGAGCGGCGGTCGCTGTTTTTGCCGCCACTATTTCGGCCTGGGGCTGATCTTCGTGCGTGGTTTGGTCGCGGCTATACTCCCCCCCTCTCAAGCAATTGGGATGCGTGACGAAATATCCGTCAGGTCGCCCCACATCTTGTTCCGCGAGACGACAATATGGAGCCGTACGACATTGCGATGCTGGCCGTGCTGGTGGGCGCCACGCTGTTTGGCTTTTGGAAAGGCATGGCGTGGCAGCTTGCGTCGCTAGCTTCGCTGGGCGCCAGCTATTTCGTCGCGCTGCGGCTGAGCCCCGTGCTGGCGCCGTATTTCGGGTCGCAAGCGCCGTTGAACCGGTTCATTGCGATGGGAGCCATCTACCTGGGCGCGTCGCTCGGCGTGTGGCTCGCCTTTCGAGTGGTGGCTGGCGCCATCGACCGAGTGCGGCTCAAGGAATTCGATCGCCAGGTGGGCGCCCTGTTCGGGGCCGCCAAGGGGGTGCTGCTGTGCGTAGTCATCACGTTCTTCGCCGTTTCCTTCTCTGTCCAGGCTCGCGACATGATCCTTCATACCCGGTCGGGTTATTACATCGCGCTGCTGATTGATCGGGCTGAAACGATTATGCCGGCGGAGATCAAGGGGGTGATCGGTCCATACCTCGATCGGCTCGACTACCAGCTCGATCCGAGCCGGCACTCGGAGCGGACGGCGGCGGGCGGTTTCGAGCTGCCGTTTTGAATCGCCAGCCGGTCTTGATCGCCATCCGCGACGGGGGAGCGGGGAGCCGAAATTGTTGAGATTTGTTTCGGCCGGGTCCGTTGTCCGCGCGATAGAGCCGGCATGAGTCTGCCGTTTGCCACCGTGCATGGGCCGGGAAGCGAGGTCCAAGGCGTTTGGCGGGAATATCGTGTATTTCCCAGTGTTTTTAGCCAAAAACCGAACATAAGAAACATTATCGGACGTTGGTGGCGGCCCCAATCCTGGCCAGGTCGGGCTTCGGACCCGATCTCACCACAGGCCTTCAGACGGTCGGTTGCCTCGCCGATGGACAATCTGATCGACGGTCGTTTCAGGGCGGTGAAGTAAGCCAATCGCGGACGGCCAGCGCCGGAGCGCCGGTCGGAAGCGCCGCCCCGGGGCGCGCATGTTTCCAGCGCGAGATACGAGCGGCGGTTACAATGGCCGCCTCAATTGGTGCGATTCTATTTTTCCCGAGTTTTTCGCCAGGCCGCAAATGTTCGCAGGAAAGAAAGTGGTTGTCGTCATGCCCGCCTACAACGCGGCGCAGACGCTGCGTCAGACGTACGACGAGGTGATGGCGCAAGGCGTCGTCGACGTGGTGGTGGTGGTGGACGATGCCAGCCGGGACGAGACCGTGGACGTCGCCCGGGCGTTGCCGCAAACGCGCGTGGAGGTGCACCCGCGGAACCGGGGGTATGGCGGCAACCAGAAGACCTGCTACCGAACGGCGCTGGAGGAAGGCGCCGACATCGTGATCATGGTCCATCCCGACTATCAGTACACCCCGAAGTTGATTCCGGCGATGTGCTCGATGATCGGTAACGAGCTGTATCACTGTGTGCTGGGTTCGCGGATCTTGGGAGGTTACGCCTTGCGGGGCGGCATGCCAATCTGGAAGTACATTGCGAACCGATTTCTCACTGCGGCCGAGAATGTGCTGCTCGGCGCCAAGCTTTCAGAGTACCACACGGGGTATCGCGCCTTTTCGCGGGAGCTGTTGGAGCGGCTACCGCTCGACGCCAATTCCGACGATTTTGTCTTCGACAACCAGATGCTCGCGCAGATTTTCTGGATGGGCTATGAGATCGCCGAGGTCAGTTGCCCGACCAAATACTTTCCCGAAGCGTCGTCGATCAACTTTCAGCGCAGCGTGAAATACGGCCTGGGCTGTCTGGCGACCGGATTGCAGTACCGGTTGGCGCGCTGGGGGCTGGCGAGCTACGAACGCTTTCCGCCGGAATTGGCTCGCGACAACTACACCGCGTTGGCATCGGCGACAATCAGATCGTCAGCGGCCGACGACGTCGGCTCGGGCGTGTGATCGGCGCTAGCTTCGAGCACCGCGCCAATCTTGCGGAACTTGTCGTATCGCTTGTCTAGCAACTGCTCGAGCGGCTGATTGACAAGCTCGCGGAGCGAGCTGACCAGGTACATCTTGAGGCGGTTGGCCATCTGGTGGTGATCGCGATGGGCGCCGCCCAACGGCTCGGCGATCACGTCGTCGATTACGCCCAGGCGATGCAGGTCGCGTGAGGTGAGCTTGAGGGCCTTGGCGGCCTGTTCGGCGAACGCGCCGCTCTTCCACAGAATGCCGGAACAACCCTCGGGCGAAATGACCGAATAGTAGGCGAACTCGAGGACGGCCACCTTGTCGCCCAGGCCGATGCCAATGGCGCCGCCGGAACCACCTTCGCCAATGACGACGCACACGACGGGCGTGCCAAGCCGCGACATCTCAAACATGGAGTTGGCGATGACGTGTGCCACGCCGCGCTCCTCGGCGCCAATGCCCGGATAGGCGCCACCGGTGTCGATCATGCAGACCAGCGGCAAGCCGTACTTGGCTGCCAGTTGCATCTTGCTGATCGCCTTGCGGTAACCCTCGGGGTGGGCGCAGCCATAGTTGCAGGTGGTCCGCTCCTTGAGGGTCTTGCCTTTTTGGTGCCCAACCAGCATCACCTTGAAATCGCCCAGCTTGGCGAATCCGGTGCGTAGGGCGCGATCGTCGCCAAAACACTTGTCGCCATGCAGTTCGACGAACTCGTCGAAGACCAGATCGATGTAGTCAGTGAGCATGGGGCGGTCGGGATGGCGTGCCACCTGAACGACCTGCCACGGCTCCAGTTCGCTGTAAATCTTTTTGGTCAGGTCGGCCGATTCGCGGCGCAGGCGGCGAATTTCGTCGCGGCCTTCAACCGTTTGTTCCGGCGCCGCTTCGAGCTTGGCCAAACGAGTTTCGAGTTCTTGAATCGGACGCTCGAACGCCAATCGATGCTTAAGTGCGCTCATAATTTGAACCGCGTCGTGCGGATGGGGTGGGTCGATGGGCAGGTTGCCAATGCGGTTGCATGGCCTTTTATGCTATTCCAATAGGGGGGGCTGGCCAAGGCAAGCCGGACTGCATTGGATAACTGGCCTTACCGTTACATCGGGTATCCAGGGGCGATTCAGCCTGTATTTTCTGCTTTCTCCCGCGAGTCAGGAGCTCGCGGCGTGATCCTAAATACCCGTGTGGTCTTGAGTTCCCGCAATACCTTGTCCATCGAATCGGGGCGGTCGGCGGGCTTCTTCGCCAGCATGCGTCGCACTAAATCACAGAACTCTGGGGTGACATTACGGTTGCTAGCATCCACCGACGGGGCATTGGTCCTCAGGTGTTTGCGCAAGAGATCATTTGAGTCACCGCCGGCAAATGGCGGCTTGCCCACCAGTAGCTCGTAAATTGTGCAGCCAAAGCTGTACACGTCTGCGCGCTGGTCGAGGGCGTCGCCGCGGATTTGTTCCGGGGACATATAGCTGCGAGTGCCTTGAATCTTGCTGGACCCGCCAAACAGCTTCATCAGTCCGCTACGCTTCTTTTGCGCCAGCGCAAAGTCGATCAATCGCACGTCGCCATCGGCAGTGACCAAATAGTTTTCTGGTTTCACATCGCGATGTATCCAGCCCTGATCGTTGAAATACGACAGCGATTCGGCCGCCTGTTCGATGATCTTGGGAATATGGTGGACGATAGCGTCCAGCCCACGGCGCACCCACACCTTCATATTGGGGTGCGCAAAGTACTCCATCACCAGGAAGTTGATGCCACGATCCGCGCCGATCTCGTAGATGCGGATCACCTTGGGGTGCTTAAGCGCCGTGCCGACCGCGTACTCGTGCTTGAGATAGCCGAGTTGCTCCCGATCCTTGCGAAAATCGGCCAAGAGCATCTTGAGGGCGAAACGCTCGCGCTTCGCCTCGTGCATCACCTCCCATACCTGGCTCGTCTGACCGGTCATCACCAGGTTCAGTAGCCGATAGGGACCCAGATTGTCCTGATTACCGCGCGACACTCGATGCTCTGTTTGCGTAGTGTGAGTGGGAGCGTTTTCCGATCAGCCGGCGTATCGGATGCCGCGTTGAGTTTGGTGGCCATTGCCTGTTGGGCGTTCGCCAATGATGCGGCCCGCTCAGATTAGTCTAGTTGGCGCCGCCAGGACCGACAACGCGGCGCGGGAGCGCGGTGGGATCATCGCGGGTCGGGCGTTGTTCCACGCCACGGCTGGCATTACAACGTGGCACGGGAGATTTTCAACGCAATGTGAGCCCTGTATGAAAGCCGCGCAGATCGTGGCGCCTCGGCAATTGGAGTTCGTCGAGACGCCGATTCCCACGCTCGATGGACTGCCCGGCGAGCCGATTCTCGTCAAGCTGCATGCCGGGGTGCTGTGCGCCTCCGATTTTCCGCGTTGGACGGGCGGCGAGTTCAATGTCGCGTTCCCACGTCCGCTGGGAGACAGCTTGCACGAATGTGTGGGAGAGATCGTCGCCAGTCGCTCGCCGCGATTTCGCGAGGGAGATCTGGTGCTGGCGATACCGTACGACCAACGTGGCCTGACCGAGTACTTTGTCACCGAGGGCAATATGGCGGCGTCGCTGCCCAGTTTCCCTCAGCGAGAACTGCTGATCCTTGGTCAGCCACTCGGCACCATTCTGTGGGCCGCGCGCAAGTTGCCGAACTTGCTCGATCAAGACGTCGTAGTGATTGGTCAAGGCCCCATTGGCCTGATGTTCGATCATCTGTTGGCCAATATGGGAGCGCGCCGCGTGATTGCGCTCGACAAGATCGACTACCGCCTGGAGACTGCGCGCCGGATGAAGGCCACGCACACGGTGAACGTGGATCGCGACGATCCGCGCGCCGTGATCGCCGATCTCACCTCCGGGCGCGGCGCCGACGTGGTGATTGAGGCGGTGGGGCATCAACCCGAAACAATCAATCTGGCGATCGACCTCTGCCGCAAAGAAGGGACGGCGCTGATGTTTGGGGTGCCGGCCGAGGAGCATTATCCGCTCGCCGTTTGGCAGTTGATGCTCAAAAACATCCGCTTGATTGCGTCAATCCATCCTTGGGTCGAGCGCGATCTGCCGTTGGCGCTCGATATGATCACTCAAGGGCGGATCGATGTGTCGCCCTTGATCACGCATCGGCTGCCATTCGCCGACGCGCAGGCCGCTTTCGAGATGGCCGTCGCGCGGCGCGACAACCCGATCAAGATTCTGATCGATGTGGATACATCAAGCTGGTGAAATGGCGGACAACTCGCCTACCCCCCCTGCCCTGCCCCGCAGCATTGCCTGAACATTGCACATTGAATCAACCGGGCGCGGCGGACGGCTTTTTTGTCTCGCCGGAGAATCGGAGTACAATCGATCCGGAGACCTTGCGATTGTTGCAATTGCTCGAAGGCATCAAGCGGCAGTCGCGCGAACGAAAGAAGGCCGCAGCATGAAAACCATCGTGATCGCACTCGCCTTGACCCTTGGCGCCGCCGCGCCAGCCGGCGCCCAATGGGGGCATCCGCATCATCATCGCCAGCAGCCATTCAGCTACACCTACATGCACCTGCCGGCCTTGGGGGGCGCGACCCTGATCGACGCGCAGGGCGCCCCGCCTATGATGGCCAACCCGTACTTTGGCGGCTTTGCTCCAGCGCCGTACTACGCCCCGCCGCAACAAACGTCGTGGTGGTGGTTCCGCTGGTAGCACTGCGGGGCGCGGTGGCGCTGGCTCGGTCGGCTCAAGTCGGCGCGACCAGAAAATCCGGCGTCGGCCACCGCGCCCACAACCTATCCTGCGCGCGATCGTTTCGCGTTCAGCAGTCGCTCATAGATGGCGCGAGTTTCCTCGGTCATCCGCTCGTGACGAAACAGATCGGCGAAGCGCCGGCGACCCTCGGACCCCAGTCGCTCGCGCAGCTTGGGATCGGCGGCCAGTTCCAGCAGCGCGCGGGCCATGCCAGGCACATCGCGTGGAGACAATAAATAGCCCGTCTCCCCTGGAATCGCCACCTCGCGCGCGCCGTCGATGTCGTAGGTGACAACGGGTTTTCCGGCGATCAGCGCCTGCGGCAGCGCTCGGGCGAGCCCTTCTCTCAGGCTGGCGTGCGCCAACACATCCATGGCGCCGATCAATTCAGGAATCCTCTCGGGCGGAACCAAGCCGGTGAAGCGGAAATACTCGTCGAGTCCGCTCCGGTGGATCGATTGCTTCAATTCCGCGGCCAAGACGCCGTCGCCCACAAAGAGAAACCGCGCCTGCGGCGCCGAGCGCACCAACTGTTCGGCGGCGGCGATCACATCGTCGTGCCCTTTAAGATGAAATAGCCGAGCGATCTTGCCGATCACGACATGCTCTGGCGCGAATCCTAACTCAGCGCGGACGCGATCGCGCTGCGTATCTGCCGCCAAGAATGGCGCCACTTCCATCCCGCTATAAATCGTGGTGAATCGCTCCGCAGGCGCAATCCCCTCTGCCACCATCAGGTCGCGCATGGCGTCGGCCACGCAGATGAAGTGATCACACGAGCGCGCCGCATAGCGTTCGCATGCCTGGAACAGTGTGCGGGCGGCGGCGCTTTGATACGGATGCCAAGGCGCGCCGTGAACCCCATGCACCACCACCGGCACGCCGGCGCGCCGTGCGGCGATTCGTCCCAACACTCCGGCCTTTGCGCTATGCGTGTGGACCACATCGGGGCGATAGTCGCGCAGCAGGCGTTTGAGTTGTCGATAGCTTACCGCGTCGCGCAGGGGGTGAATCGCGCGGCGCAATTGCGGCACGATCGCCAAAGGGATGCCCGCCGCCTTGGCCCGCTCGATCAAACTTCCTTCGGGGCCCAGCGGCGGACCAGTGATGAGCAGCACTTCGTCGCCGTGGCGGTGTATCAGGTCTGCGCAGTTGTAGACCGTGTTTTCCTGAGCGCCTCCCAGAATCAAACGAGTAATGATGTGGGCCACGCGCATGGCTATTCACCCCGCGTCGCCTCGGCTGCGGCATGATCCGAGACCAGCAACAATACATCGGGAGGATAGTCCACCCGCAGCAGAAATAGACCCTGCGCAGGCGCAGTGGCGCCGGCCTGACTTCGATCTTGCGCGGCGAGCACCGCCGTGGGCCAATCGATCGATCGCGTGCTACGCCCCACTTCAACTAACGTGCCGACGATGGCGCGCACCATGTTGTACAAGAACCCGTCGGCCTCGATTTCGAAGTCGATCAACGACGGATGGTCAGTGCGCCGCTCGATGGCGATCTCGCGAACGGTGCGCACGCTCGACTCGCGGTTGGGCCATTGGGTCTCGAAGCTGCGAAAATCGTGTGAGCCCACTAGCGCCCCCGCCGCCTGCCGCATGGCGCCGACATCGAGGCGTTGCCGCACATGCCATGAGTGATGACGGTGAAAGACGTCGCGCGTGGGCCCGTCGTGCAGCACGTAGCGATAGCGCTTGCCGATGCAATCGCGAATGGCGTGGAAACCGGGCCGCGCGTCGACAGCGCGCAGCACCGCGATGTCATGCGGCAATTCAGCATTGAGGGCGCGCTGCAACTGCCCGGCGGTCAATCGACTCTCGGTGTCGAAACTGGCCACTTGCCCCAGTGCATGCACGCCCGAGTCGGTGCGGCCACTGGCGATGACCCGCGTCGGTGTTCCGGTGATTTTAAGAACCGCGGACTCGATCGCGGCTTGAATGGTGGGCTGCTCAGCCTGCACCTGCCAGCCCGCGTAGGCGGCGCCGTCGTACGCGATCGTGAGTTGAATAGTGCGCAATTGGCGATTCGTGTTTCAGCGGGCGACGCGCGGCATGGCCCCCTGCCCTGCCCGCGCGGGCCGTCACTCTATTGTTGGCAACAATCCGCTAGTGGCCAATCGCCGCAAAGTTAGCGCGCGGCGACCTGGGCGCCTCGGGTACGGGCGATCACCTCGGCGATTTGCACTGCGTTCGTCGCCGCCCCTTTGCGTAGATTGTCGCTGACGCACCAGAACGCCAGTCCATTGGGGCTGGACAAGTCCTCGCGAATGCGGCCAATGAACACCTCGTCGCGGTTGTCGCAAGTGAGCGGCATGGGGTATTGCTTGGCCGCCAGGTCGTCGACCACCACAATGCCCGGAAACTCGCTAAACAGGCGTCGCGCTTCTTTGACTGTGATCTTGCGCTCGGTCTCCACGAGAATGCTCTCGCTGTGACAGTTGCTCACCGGCACGCGGACGCAGGTGGGACAGACAGCAATCGTGTCGTCGCCCATGATCTTGTGCGTCTCATGCACCATTTTGATTTCTTCCGAGGTGTAGCCCTCGTGCTTGGACGAGCCGATTTGCGGTATCAGGTTAAAGGCAATCGGGTGGGCAAACGTCTCGTAGCGGAACTCGTTGCCCGTTTGGTGGGCGCGGGTGCCGTCTTCCAGATCGCGGCAACCGGCCAGGCCGGCGCCGCTGGTCGCCTGATAGGTGCTCACCACCACGCGGCGCACCCGCGCGGCGTCGTGCAGCGGTTTGAGCGCCACCACCATCTGCGTGGTGGAGCAATTGGGACTGGCGATGATGCCTTGATGCTGCTCGATGGCGTCCGCATTTACCTCGGGCACCACCAACGGCACCTTGGGGTCCATCCGCCAGTAGCCGCTTTCGTCCACCACGACACAACCACGTGCGACCGCCCAGGGCACAAAGTCGCGGGCAGTCTCGTCCGGCGTGCTGCCAATGGCCAAATCCACGCCTTCGAAGGCCTCCGGAGTCATTTCGACTACGACCTGTTCTTGGCCTCGAAACATGATTTTCGAGCCAGCGGATCGTTTGGAGGCCAGCAACTTGACGCGCTCCGCGGGAAAGTTGCGTTCTTCCAACAGCTTGAGAATGATCCGGCCCACGGCGCCGGTGGCGCCTACGACGGCAATCGACTCGAACACCTTGACTCTCCGTATTGCTGACAGCCGGGCCGCGATCGACCCGGCGAATCGGACAGTATAAACCAGCAGCCTCGAACCAGACAATTCGTGGCAAGCCCGGGTTCGGCCAAGGCGGAGCTGGTATCCGAGGCGCCTCTCCCTGCCCTGCCCTCCCCTACCCCGCGGCACCAGTCAAAAACGAGAAAACTTGGATTGAATTGCCAGTCGGCGCCTGCTCGAATCAGCGGTGCGCCGATGAGCCATGGGAAACACTTGCAGTTGGTCCAATACAGAGGGTCAAACTATGTTAGACGCGCTGGCAAAAAATTGGTGGGTGCTGCTCATCCGCGGCGTTGCCGCGATCGTTTTTGGCGTGCTGGCTTGGATCTGGCCGGGAGTCACGCTCAAAGTGGTGATCCTGCTATTCGGCATCTATGCGATTTCGGACGGCATTGCCGCCGCCTGGTTCGCGTTTGCCGCTCCCGGTCGGACGCTGTGGGGCTTATTGGTCGTCGGCATCATGAGCATCATTGCCGGCGTGGGCGCGATCCTCTGGCCCGGATTGACGGCGGTCATGATGTTGAGTGTAATCGCCGCTTGGGCGATTGTACGCGGGGTGTTCGAGATCATCGCGGCGATTCAACTTCGCGCGCACATCGAAAACGAATGGGCGCAGGCCCTCGAAGGTTTGATCTCGATCGCCTTTGGCGTGATGCTGTTCGCCTGGCCGGGCGCCGGATTATTGAGCCTCATGTGGCTCGTCGGCTGCTTCGCCATTGGCCTGGGAATCGTCGAAATCATGCTGGCGTTCCGACTCAAGGGAGTTGGCGCCAAGATCAGAGAAGCGACCTAGCGGCCTTCCGCTACGCCACGGCGGAGGTTTCTCCGGCGCGGCTCTTCCGCTGGCGCGGGGTCCCTGCCCCGCCGCGCACGTCGAGCGGCAGCAGTTCCGGTTCCGATTGCTGGGGCGCCTGACGCTCGACGATTGTGCGCACCAGCCACGGCGAGACGAACGCTAGGTTGCCCACCAGCATGATGAGGCCGAAGGTCGGCATTCCCAAGAAGAGTCCGATTCCCAAATGCAGCGGCACGGCCAGCGCCAGGACCAGCGGCCGCGTCAGTCGGGGCCAAACCAGCGCCGGATAGCTTAGTTCCCACAAGACGGTGACATGCGTCATCGCCGCGATTGCCAGCGGCCAGCCGGCCAGCCAAGTCATGTCGATCGATTGGTATTCCAGGTTGCCGACCGCGCCCCACAGCGCGCTGCCATCCCACCAAGCCGGACCTTGCAATTTGGAAATACCGGCGAAAAAGTAAATCACGCACATGTGGAGTTGAATGAGGCGAATACCGATCGTGGCGCCGACGCTCGGCGCCACTTCGCTCGCTCTACCCGAACGCCGTTTGGCCAGCCAACGATCGACCGAGTAGCGAGCGCCGCAAGGCCCCACCATCAGATACATGGCCAACAGCGCGTTGAGTTGATCGAGCCCAAACAGCGCGCCGGGCAGTCGATTGACGTATGCCACGACGATGAGATAAGAGAGCACCGACGCCATGCGGCTAAAGAACCCAACCGTCAAGCAGGCGAACACCACCAAGCCGGCAAGATGGACGGCGTACAAGGTGGCGGTTGACTGTGTGTGCCAGAGATAGCTCCACGGGTAGGGCGAATCGTAATACGCGTTTACCGCGGCGTTTGACAGCCACGCGTTGGGACCGAAGAAATCATCGAGTCCAATCGTCCACACCAGATGGGTGTAGAACATCATGGCGCCAGCCAGGATGCGAATCAGCGAATAGGTCGCTGGGTCGCTGGGAGCGAACCAAAACCGATCCCAACCGGCCATGCACGCCTTGTACAATTCGCGGAGGTATTGCACGGCTAGCTTCATTGTTAATCCGCCACGTAAGTGCGTGTGTACAGCTCCTGGTATAGCGTGGGGTCGTTCAGAGGACGCCCGCGCAGTACCTCTTCCGGGTAAGGAATCAGATGGCGCGTCAGGTGCAGCGTGACACGGCGCGCGTCGTGCTTCTTGAGGAGATGGTTGGCGTAGGAATTGCTGTATTGCTCAAACACGCGGCGCTGCGGCGAGGCTGGATCTTCGCTGCTTTGGGCGCGCTCGTGCAGCATGTTGAGGAACTCGGTGAGCATGAAGTGCCGGTGATAGAAGAGTCGCGGGCGATTCGCCGTGCGGCTGGGAATCGTCGCGGTTACGTTGCGACCGTCCGCTAGCTCGAGTTCGTACTTCAACAGATGACTAGGGCCCGGCTGGGGAGCGAAGAAGTGGTAGCCGTGATTCAGATACGCGGCTTGCACATATGGCTGCAGCAGCAGCCAAAGTCGCCCCGCGATGGGGGACCCTTCGATCGACAAGGGACACACGATCACCGCGGTGACGTGAACGATCAACAGCGCGGAGATCACGAGCTTCCAGCCGCGTGACAATCTGGGACCAATTGGCGCCTGAGCGGCATCGGTGGTCGAAATGGCCATTGTCGGGCGGCGCGGCGCAGACCCGCGCCCAATGGGAGCAAAGTTGGACGAACTGGTCTTGTTATCGGCCGTCTAAGGCCAACACGCAAGCCAAACCTCGCCAGACGGCCGCAGGCGGAAAAAAAGAAACCCTCGCAAGGCGCTGCGGCCTTGCGAGGGTTTTCGGAAGTCGCACTAGGAGTCGCTCGGCGACTAGCGCTGGGCGACCGCGGTGTTGTCGAAATCAACCGACAGCTCACGGGTTTCGCCACCGATGAGCGACAGATTGGTTTCCTTGGTCAGAGTCTGGCCATCGCGGTTCAACTCAACGCGAACGGCATAATCGGACCAGGTTTGACCGTCGGTCAGCTTCGCCGTCGAGAACTCGCGGAGCTCGCCGGTGCTCTTGGTCTCCATGCCCGACAGATACACCTTGGCATCGGCCGGAACACGCAGCAGCAGGGTCGTCTTCACTGGCTGACGAGCGACGCGATCAGTCTCCCGTCCATCCAGCGAAAACTTGACGTTGGCCCGCTGGCCGCCGACCACCACTACCTGCTTGGTCTCGGTGACGGTCTCGCCGTCACGCATGACCTCGGCGCGGATCTCGTAGGCATAGCTGGCGTTGTTCTTCAGCCCGCGCGAAACGTAGTGCCGCGCGGCGCCGGTGCTGTTGGTCGCAGCGCCGTTGACGAACACCTTGGCATCGCCCGGAACCTGAACATTGAGCAGCACCGCATCGGCATCGACCGGCATATAGGCCGAGCTGCCTTCAGCCGGGGCCGTGCCTTCAGCGGCCGGCGCCGGAGCGGCCGGAGCGTCGCTCGGCGAACCCGGTTCGGTCGGCGGGGCAGGTTGTTCGATCACGTCTTGAACTTCGTAACCGGAGGTGTAGCCCGACGAGCCACCGCTGGAGCCGTAGCTACCGCCCGACGAACCACCACTCGATCCCCAGCTTCCGCCCGACGAGCCGCCGCTGGAACCCCAGCTACCGCCCGACGAACCACCGGCATAGGCATAGCCGCCGCTGGAACCCCAGCTTCCACCCGACGAACCACCCCAATGGTGATGCTTGCGGAACCAACGATGATGATGGCGTCCCCAGCCGCCCGACGAGCCGCCGCTGGAACCCCAGCTTCCGCCCGACGAACCACCCGAGCTACCCCAACTGCCACCACTCGATCCGCCCCACGAACCGCCCGAGCTACCCCAAGAGCCCCAGAAGGCGTGGGCGTCGGCGGCCATAAATAGCCAAGCGGCGAGGCCGAGCCCCGCGATCAACGGTAACTTCTTGAAATTCCCAGACATCAGTGTGGTGCTCCCCGAAAAGGTTGCCTAAACGACGTGTTCTAACTTCAGAACATACCAACAGTAGCACGCAATTCAAGAAACTGCGGTGACTTTTCGGGGTGCGAAGGATGCAAAAAATATACATTCGGGGCGGAATAAGGTGAATATTTCATACCATTAGGCGCGAATCTAACGGTGGTAGGGCACGGCCGGTAGTGGTTTGGCGACGCCGCACTTCGACGCTCGGGGGCGGGCGCAAGCCGTGCGAGAGTGGCAGGACGAATTTACCGCCTTATGACATGAAGAAGCGCACAAGAAGTGCAATCTGGCGATTCGCGGCGCAATGCCGGAACTGGCGTCAGCGATTGCGGTCTTTGATCGTGCTAGCGCTTATGGCTTCTTTGGGGGGGCAGCCGACGTGTGCTGCAAGACCGTGAGCTGGAGATCGTCGATCGACAACTCCCCTGCCCCACCGAATAGCCCGATGCGCACAATGCCCTCGCGCGCTTCGCTGGGAATGACAAATCGCCGCGAGATTTTTTTCCAAGGCATGTCGCTATACCAAGGTCCAAGCGCGATCTCGCCAATCAAGTCGCGCCGGTGATCATAGAGCATGATGGCCGCGTCGGCCGATTGCGACGCAACGGGGCCCGCTTGAATCGCCGCAGTCTTCACCTGCGCGCTGAACTCCACTTCGCGAATGTAGCGGCCATCGAGATGCATGCCTTGCAACGCGGCGCAGCCATGCCCTAGTCGCGGGCTGGCGAGCAGCATGTAGTTGCGCCCTTCCGGCGCTTCTTCATCGACCACCAAGCGACACTGCCGCTGGTAGTGCCAAGCGCTCGCCTTGGGCGGATTTTCTGAAAACTCTTCAAAGCCGGCGTTCAGAATCTCGGGCTTGGTCAGATCGGGCAGAACCTGACGTCGCTCTTCGGCGGCGCCGGTCATCGGGACGAACAACACCGGCAATAGCGCCTCCTGCACCAGCTTTCCATCTTGCTTGCGATAGCGGAAGAGTCGCTGCTGATAGCGCTCGCCAAGCGGAATCACCAATTGGCCCCCTTCTCGAAGCTGGTCGATCAAGGGCTGGGGGATGTTCTCGGGCGAGCAGGTGACGATGATCTTGTCGAACGGCGCGGCTTCCGGCCAACCCTTGTAGCCATCGCCAATGCGTGTGTGAATGTTTTCATAATTCAGGTGTTTAATCGTCTTGGCGGCGCGTTCGCCAAGCGGCCGAACAATTTCGATCGTGTAAACATCGCGCACAACAGGGCTAAGCACCGCCGCCTGGTAGCCGCTGCCGGTGCCAATTTCCAGCACTTTGTCGGTCGGTTGCGGATCGAGCGATTCGGTCATGTAGGCCACAATGAATGGCGGCGAAATGGTTTGCCCTTCACCGATCGGCAGCGCCATGTCGTAATAGGCCAGCGCGCGTTGGTCGGGGGGGATGAACTCGTGCCGGGGCGTGTCGCGCATCGCCTGGATGACGCGCTCGTTTTTCACACCAGCCGCCACTACGTCTTCGTCCACCATGCGGTTGCGTGACGTGGCAAAGGGATGCCTGGGCGCCGCGCTAGCTGCTACTGGCGATCCCAAAACGAGAATGAGAATGAGGGGAAGCAGGCGACTAAGCAATGGCGCGGTCTTCATGTCTCCTCCGGCTTCAAGCGGCGCGCGACGTGCAAGCGCGAACCATAATGCAATTTTAATCCACGCTCCACCCAGATTTGCCAAACAACAAGCGCGAGTCTGGAGTTCGCTCGGCTTCTCTCGCCCAAATGGCCACATTTTGCGATAATGCCCGGGTCGTAGTCGAAACGGGAATCGCCCAGGGCCTTTGTGCGCGCATGTTGAACGAAAAGCTCAAAGATTTTGTCGCCTCGCGAATCCTCTGCCATGTGCAGACGCCAGCCCAATACTTGGGCGGCGAATTAAACATGGTCGTCAAGGATCATGGTCGACTCCGCGGCAAGCTATGTCTGGCGTTTCCAGACGCCTACATCATTGGCATGAGCCATCATGGCTTGCAGGTGCTCTATACCCAGATGAACAGCCGCGCCGATTGGGCCTGCGAACGGTCGTTTACGCCGCTCCCCGACATGGAAGCTCAACTGCGGCAGCACGCCGTGCCGCTGTACTCGCTGGAAACCTTCACGCCGCTGGCCGAGTTCGATGTGATCGGCTTTAGCCTCCAGTACGAGATGGGCTACACAAACATCCTGACCATGCTCGATCTGGCCGGTCTGCCGCTGCGCGCCGCCGAGAGGACGCTCGAACATCCGCTGGTGATTGCCGGCGGCCCGTGTGCCCAGAATCCCGAGCCCCTGACGCCATTTATCGATCTGTTCGTCACGGGCGACGGCGAGCCGAGTTTGCCAATCATCTGCGACGAGTGGTTGGCGCGCGTCGAGTCGCTGCGCGCCGCAGGGGCGATCGCCAGCGGTGAAGCTGGCCGACGGCAGCGTGAGGAATTGCTGGCCGAACTGGCCGTGCGGATTCCGTTCGCCTATGTGCCGCGCTTCTATGAGCCGGAGTATTTTGACGATGGTCGGCTGGCCGCGCTCAATCGCACTCGCTCGGACGTGCCCGACAGCATCGAACCGGCGGTGATTGGCGACCTGGAGGCGATGCCGCTCCCCACGCGGCCGATCGTGCCGTATATCGAGTGCGTCCACGACCGCATCGCCATCGAGATCATGCGCGGTTGCCCTTGGCAATGCCGCTTCTGCCAGAGCACGGTCATCAAGCGACCACTGCGCTTTCGCACGGTGGAGACGATCGTGCAGGCCGCGCTCGAAAGCTATCACGCGACGGGCTACAACGAGATTTCGCTGTTGTCGCTTTCAACTAGCGATTATCCGCACTTCGAAGAGCTTATGCGCCGCATGAGCGAGGTCTTCACGCCGCTGGGAGTGAACGTCTCGGTCCCCAGTTTGCGAGTGAACGAGCAGCTTAAGAACGTGGCGACGATGCTCTCCACCGATCGACGCGGCGGCCTGACCTTAGCTCCGGAGGTGGCGCGCGACGACATGCGCGAGCAGATCCGCAAAAAGATCAGCAACCAGGATCTGTACGACGGTTGCCGTGAGGCCTTCAAGCATGGCTTCCATCGCGTGAAGCTCTATTTCCTGTGTGGGCTGCCGGGTGAGCGACCGGTCGATCTCGATGGCATCATCGACATGGCGGAGACCATCTCGCAAATCGGCCGCGAGGTGATGGGCCGGCCGGCGCAAGTAACCGCCAGCGTTTCGAACTTTGTCCCCAAGGCGCACACGCCTTACCAGTGGAACGAGATGCAGCGTCGCGAATATTTTCAGTGGGCGCACCGGTATCTCAGGAGCCGGGTCAGAATGCGCTCGGTGAGCGTCAAATGTCACGGCGTCGAGACCAGCCTGCTCGAAGGGGTCGTCAGCCGTGGCGACCGCCGCGTGGGAGAAGCGATCGAACTAGCCTGGCGGCGTGGCGCGCGTCTCGATGGTTGGACGGAACATGCCAAGCCCGATCTGTGGTGGGAAGCGCTGCGCGACGACGGCGTCGACGTCGAAGCGGCGCTGCATCGCCCCTACGCCGTGGATGGCCGATTGCCGTGGGACCATCTGAATGTGAAAAAAGGTCGGCAATACCTGGAGAAGGAGCACGGCCGGGCCACAGTACAACTGGCGGCGATGGCCAGCGCCACTTGAGCCGCGTCATCAGGGCGTTGCCGCGCGCTTGTAACCTTGGCGTACGGCGCTTTCGAAGTACACCTTCGCCGCCGCCTGATTGCCGGTAGCTTTAGCCCGGTCGCCGCGCGCCGTCAGCTCGTCCGCGAGGTGGAGTTGCCGCGCTCGCGGCACGCTCATGGCCGGGCGGCCAGCCGAACTCTCCTTGGCTCGTGCGAACTCCGCGACCAGATCGACAGTGGCGCCGCGCCGCGCTGCCGACGGCCAATCGCGCGGTGGCTCGTGAATCGTCACATGGACGCTGGCGCTACCGGCGCTTAGCACTGTGCTCATCGGCCCTGCGCCCCCCTGCCCTTCCCTACCGCGCTGCATGCCACCGAGTTTCGCGCCGGCGGGTTTTAGTCCCGTGTGATATCGGTTGCGGGCTTGACGGGCGGCTTCAGTGAAGCCGGCGCCGCTATCGGGCACAGAGACGCTGGTGTCGACCGAGAAAGACGAGAAGGTGGGTAGCTGCACCGTAGTGGGTTGCTGCCCAAGAGCAACGGCGCCCTCGATCGCGACGGTGAATGCGGCGATGAGTATCCATCGCATGGCATGTTCCTTAGCGCGGCGCCCCCTGCCCTTGCAATTTATGGCCCAGCGATCAGCGGAGCAATGATTCACGTAGCAAATCGCGGTGCGTGGCAGAAACCCGTAGCAAGCACGATACAATTCCTGCATGCGAAGGGCGCGTTTCAAAGTGCCGTTAAGGTGTGCTTTAGCAGTGCTGCTGGCCCCGATTTTCATGATTGGCTGTCCAATTATCGGCATGAGCATTGGAGCCGCGCTGGGAGTCGCTGCGGCCAAGTTGGGCTTCGCAGTGCTCGTTTATCCTCTTTTCGCAATCGGCATCGTCGCGGGACTGGCCGCCGGACCGATCTGCTGCGGCAAGCTCTATCACTATTTGGACGCTAGGGTGTGGCGCGGATCGGAATAGCTGGGTATCGCGCACGATTCCGGCGCCATTTGTTGCTTGCTGCCGGTCGTCGATTTACGATGCCCATCGCGTTTTTATGAAATCAATCGCCGCTGCGAAAGGACGACCATGCGCGTCGCTGTTTTATTCTCGCTGATCCTGCTGCTGTCATTTGCGCCGCTGCGCGCGGCCGACGAAGCCCCCGTGGTTCCGCCGCGCGAGGGAAAGTCGGAAACTATAGAACTGTTCAATGGCAAGGATTTGACTGGCTGGACCGGGCATCCTCATCTTTGGTCGGTGCAGGACGGAGTGATCGTCGCCAAGAACACCGACCCGATCAAAGTGAGCACTTACCTGTTGACCGATCGCAAGTTCAGCGATTTTCGGCTGTCAGCCACCGTCAAGCTGGTTGAATCCGAGATGCACTCCGGCATTGCCATGTGGGGCCGCAACGCCCCTGAGCACGGTGATAAATACACTTACGCCGGCCATCTGGTGATGTTCCCCTCGGGCTGGGGCATGTACGACCTGTTTGGCCGCAACGGCCTGCCGGTCGATGGCAAGCCGGCCATGGCGGTTGGCAAGCAGCACGATTGGAACGACCTGGAAATCCTCGCTCAAGGCAACCGCGTGCGCGTGGTGGTGAATGGCACGCAGGTGGTCGACTGGCGCGACCCGGAACCAGATCGCGTCAAGGAAGGTCCGATCGGTCTGCAACTGCACTCAAACACCGTGCCGCAGGAAATCCACTTCAAAAACCTGATTCTTACAACCTTTCCCGAGGACAAGCTGACCACGCTTAAATGAGGGCGAAATCAGCAGCGCTGCTAGCAAAAGAGGTCGTGCTCAAGTTACCGGCGCGGCCTCTTTTTTTTGCGCTGGCGCCGCAATGACAGGGCGACGCTGCCGTTCTGGCGCCAAAAGGTAGCCGCCCGTTGCGCGGCGGTCCTGGACTCGCATTACTCCGTCATTGTCCAAAGCCGAATCGCGATCGCCAGTTGCGCTTGCGGTTGGCGTGATGGCCGCGAGGCGACAATGGTTTGGCGCCTGAAATGCGTTCGTGGTTGGTAGCGGCGAGACGATCAAATGACGCTGAAGAATCAGTAAGAATCGAGCGCGACGCGCGAACCATTTGTGTCCCTCGCACGTATAGAACCGAAACGGAAAGGAGAGTTGCATCATGGTACGTGGATTGGTTCCCTGGACCGAGTTCTCTCGTCCACTGGTCGACTTGCGCCACGAAGTGGACACCTTGTTCGATCAGTTCTTCAAGGGCGGCTCCGATGCGCCTGCGCCGCAGGTATTTGCGCCCCGCACCAACTTTTGCGAGGCGGAAGACCACTACGAAGTCACGGTGGAGCTGCCGGGCATGAAGGCCGAGGACTTTCATATCGAGCTCAAGGAGGGCGAGTTGTGGGTCACCGGAGAAAAGAAGTTTGAGGAAGAGCAACAAGGCAAGACCTGGCACCGCATGGAGCGGTACTACGGGCAGTTCCGTCGCGTGATTCCGTTGGCCACCGCGGTCGACGAGGAGAAAGTTGCGGCGGAATATAAGCATGGCGTGTTGACGCTCAAGCTGCCGAAGGCGCAAAGCGCGCGTCCCAAGCAGATTCACGTCAAGACGAACGAATCGTAAGCGTCTGACAGGGCGCGGAAACTTGCCGCTGGCCCGTTGAACTCGGGTGATGGAAAAGCCGGCGTCGCGCGCGAGCGCGCCGCCGGCTTTGTTTTTTTGCTTGCCAACTTTTGATGCCTCATGGGGGCAAGGGCCAATTGACGCCCAAGGCAAGCTCAATTTCCACGGCCCCTGATCCAGCGTCCTTGGGCCGGCAGCGCTGGGGACTTCTGGCAAGCGCGGCCGGCGAGGTGGTTCTTTCCGGGCGGTAACCTCTCGCTCCTTGACCCCAGGCGGCGCGGCGTCGTAGACTCGCCGGACTTAAGCATCCGGGATCTTTGCCAATCACACTCGGGCCGCGTATGGGCGCCTCGCCGCTTGCATTGACGACCTTCAGTTTTCCCACGCTCATCCGCTATGGCGCCGGCGCGCGTCGCGCGCTCGAGGAGTTCGCGCAGTCGCACCAATCCAAGCGCCCGCTTTTGGTGACCGACAACGGCCTGACCAAGACCGAAGCGTATCGGCTGATTGCGGCCGAGATGGATCGTGTCTGGCCTGGTTCGTGGTGCGCCTTTAGCGAGGTGCATCCCAATCCGGTCGAGGCCGATGTCAATGGCGCCTGGGCGGTCTACAGCGAAGCCGAGTGCGACGCCATTGTGGCCGTGGGGGGTGGCAGTGCCCTGGATGGCGGCAAGGCGGTGCGGATCAAGGCCGCCTTTCCCGATCGCGAACTGGCCGACGCTCCGATGGCCGATCTGCCCGCGTGGTTGACGCCGATGTGCGCCATTCCCACCACCGCCGGCACTGGCAGCGAAGTGGGGCGCAGCACCGTCATCACCATTGAGCGCTGGAACCGCAAAGCTGTGTTCGGCGGCCCACCGCTGATGCCGAATCTGGCGATTCTCGATCCCGAGCTCACGGTGGGCTTGCCACCGCATCTGACCGCCGCCACCGGCATGGACGCGATGACCCACGCCATCGAGTCGTTCGTCTGCCCCGTGTTTCACCCGATGTGCGATGCCATCGCGCTGGAAGCGGTGCGACTGGTGCGCCTCTTTCTGCCGCGCGCCACCCGCGACGGCAAAGACCTGGAGGCGCGCGGCAACATGCTCATCGCGGCGGCGATGGGCGCCGTGTCGTTCCAAAAAGACCTTGGCGCCGCGCATTCGCTGGCGCATCCCTTGTCCACGGAGTTCGGCGTCCATCACGGGTTGGCCAATGCCATCGTGCTGCCGCATGTGGTGCGATTCAACGGCGAAGTTGATAGCAAGCAATATGGCCGCGTTGCCGAAGCGCTAGGGCTGGCCTCTGGCAAGGACCCCGCGGAACAGGTGGCGCAATTCCTTGCCGAATTGAATGCCGAACTAAAGATTCCGCCACGGCTTCGCGAGGTGAAGGTGACGGAGGAACGGCTTCCCTATTTGGCGAAGAAAGCGATGGAAGACGGCTGCCATTTGACTAACCCACGGTCTTGCACCGTGACCGACATGCTGCGCCTCTATCAAGCCGCCTGGTGAACGAACCATGACCGAGACTAATTCATTGCAGTTCCCCAGCGCTCTGGTCATTGATGGCGCGCTGCGCGAGTCGGCCACCGGCGGCACGATCAAGTTGACCGAGCCTGCTACCGAGAAGCCGCTGTGCGAAGTGCCCGCCGCTGGCAAGACCGAGGTGGAGGCGGCGCTGGTGGCCGCTGAACGCGCCTTTCGAGAAGAACTGTGGCAGAAGCAGACGGTGCCCAGGCGCAGCGAGACTCTGCTGCGCATCGCGGCGCTGATTCGAGAAAACGCCGAGCGCCTAGCGACCATCGAGGCGCGCAATGTCGGCAAACCGATCGAGGACGCCCGTTGGGAAATCAACGCCGGCGCACGTTGTTTTGAATACTACGCCGGCGTGATCAACGCCTTCACGGGCGAAACGATACCGACTCGTAACGAAGGTTTTGATTTCACGCTGCGCATTCCGGTGGGCGTCGTTGCCGCGATCGTTCCTTGGAACTTTCCGTTCTTGATGGCCTGCTGGAAGGTGGCGCCCGCCTTGGCGACCGGCAATTCGGTGGTGCTCAAGCCGGCCAGCCTGACTCCGCTCTCAGCCCTGGAATTGGGCAAACTCGCGCTCGACAGCGGTCTGCCACGCGGCGTGCTACAGGTGCTTGCCGGCCCGGGGGGCAAGATCGGCGATTTTCTGGTCAGCCATCCCCTCACGCGCAAGATCGCCTTTACTGGCGAGACGACGACCGGCACGCGGATCATGAAGCTCGCCGCCGACGACATTAAGCGGGTCTCGCTCGAATTGGGAGGCAAGAGCCCCAACCTCATCTTTGCCGACGCCGACATCGAAGCCGCGGCCGAGGCGGCCCCGCTTTCGGTTTTTGCTAACACGGGCCAGGACTGTTGCGCCCGCAGCCGCATGCTGGTTGAGCAAACAGTCTACGACCGCTTTGTAGAAGCCTTTGTTGCCGCCACTCAAAAGATTATTGTTGGCGATCCACTGCAAAACTCGACGCAAGTCGGGCCGATGGTTTCCGCAGGCCAGCGGCGACATGTGGAGAGTTATATCGACCTGGCGAAGAGCGAAGGCGGGCGCGTGCTGACTGGCGGCAAGCAGCCTCATTCGACCGGTTGGTATCTCGACCTCACGATTATCGATCGGCTCCCCAATCAATCGCGTGTATGCCAGGAGGAGATTTTCGGCCCGGTCGCGTGCGTCATCCCGTTCAAGGGCGAAGCCGAGGCGGTACGACTGGCCAACGACTCCTTGTATGGTCTCTCCGGATCGATTTGGACTCGCGACGTCGAACGCGCGCTGCGCGTCGCCCGCAACGTCGAAACCGGCGTACTGAGCGTCAACACCAACAGCAGCGTCTATCAAGAAGCGCCGTTTGGCGGATTCAAGCGCAGTGGCTTCGGGCGCGACCTTGGCATGGAAGCGATGCGGCTCTATACCGAAACTCGCAATGTCTTTGTGCGCGTGCCCGGCTTTTGACGACAAAAGATTTCTTCGCCAACAGGAACCTCGCGATGAGCAATACCGAAGAAGCCCTGGCATGGCTCCCCGCCTGGTTCAGTCCTGAAGAGATCGACACGGTCGTCGTCGCCTTCCCCGATGTCTTCGGGCGACTCATGGGCAAGCGGATGACCCGCAGCCACTTTCTGCAGAGCGTCGTCAAACACGGCACACATGCGTGCAACTATCTGTTGACGGTGGACATGGAGATGAACCCGCTCGATGGCTTTCGCCTGGCGAGCTGGGATCAAGGCTACGGCGATTTTCATCTCAAGCCGGTCTTGGGCACGCTGCACGCGCTTCCCTGGAGCCGCGGCACGGCGCTGGTGCTGTGCGACCTGGAGCACGAAGCAGGAGGTCCAATTGTCGAGGCGCCGCGTTCGATCCTCAAGGCGCAGATCGAGCGTCTGGCCGCCAAGGATATGTCGGTCTTTATGGCCTCCGAGTTGGAGTTTTATCTCTTTCACGACAGCTATGAGTCGGCCGGCCAAAAGCGCTATCAGCAGCTCGCGCCTTCGTCGGACTACCTGATCGACTATCACGTGCTGCAATGCGGTCGCGATGAAAACGTCTTGCGCCGCATCCGCAACGAAATGCACGAGGCGGGCATCACGGTCGAAGGCAGCAAGGGAGAATGGGGACGCGGCCAGCACGAGCTGAACTTGCTCTATGCCGAGGCGATGCAAATGGCCGACCGCCATGTCATCTTCAAGCATGGCGCCAAGGAGATCGCCGCGCAGGAGGGGCGCGCCATCACCTTCATGGCCAAGTTGGCCAGCGATCAGGCAGGCAGCAGCTTTCACCTGCATACCAGCCTTTGGAACGCCGAGGGCAATCGCTCGCGATTCGTCGACAAAAGCGACCAGCCAACGGGTGAATTCCGCGCGTTTCTCGGCGGACTGCTCAAGTACGCCCGTGAGATGTCATATTTCTTCGCGCCGACGATCAACAGCTACAAGCGATTTCAGGTGGCCAGTTGGGCGCCGACTTCGCTGGTGTGGGCGCATGATAACCGGACCACGGCATTGCGCGTGGTGGGACATGGCGCATCGCTCCGCATCGAAAATCGCGCGCCGGGCGCCGACGCGAATCCGTACCTTGCCTACGCGGCCACCATCGTGGCCGGCCTACAAGGCATCGAAGAAAAACTCGATTGCGGCGAACCGTACGCCGGCAACGCCTACATCAACGATTCATTGCCGCGACTTCCCAAGTCGCTCGACGAAGCCGCCGATCTGCTCGACGGCAGCCAGATGGCGCGGCGGGCGCTGGGCGACGCAGCGATCGATTTTTATGTCCACACGGCGCGGCTGGAATGTCAGGCCTACCGCGCCGCGGTCACCGATTGGGACTTGATGCGGTACTTCGAACGAATTTGACCCCCCTGCCCTGCGGAGAGATTGTCGATGTTCACACTCGGCCGCGCGCTTTGGGGCGTGCTCTTTCCGCTGTCGGCGCCGCTGGGAGAGCGATCGACGCCGAGTGACCACACGGAGCGCGTCTGGTGGGCGCTAACGTGCCTCCTTGCGGTCATCCCGCTCACCGCGCAGTTGCATCACGGCATCTTTTATCGGCCGCGCTGCATGCTCAATGATTTTGGGCCCGATTATACGCTGGATGTCGTCGCCCGCTGGATCGCTCGCGATCCTTCTCTGGCGTGGGCGCTGGTTTATGCCGGCCTCTTGTACTGGCTAGGCGAGCGCCTTTGGCTGGTGCGTTTGGCCGTGGCGCCGTTTTTCATCGCGTGGGTTCCCTTTTCGCTCTGGATCTGGGACATCCCGTTCACCGGCCGGATCATCTGCGAGTGGGGGCACGACAAACGCCCTCTGGTGGGCGGCTTTGTTATGCGCACGGCCTACCTCTACATATTCTGCGCGCTGTTGCAGGCGCTGCTGGTGGTCGTTCTTGCCATCCGCAGCGCTCACGGCAGGCAACGGCTCAAACCGTCGTAGCTTCGGTGTCGGTGATCGCCGCTTCGACGTCGGCAGGCGTGTCGACCTTTTCCGGCGGCGAAATCACGCCCCCCAGTCGACCGTAGCGTCGTAGCTCGGGATAACCCAGCGCCGTCAAACCCACCACGATCAACGTGCCGACGCCGCCGGTGACCACCGACAACACGGGGCCGAAATAGTGCGCCACCATTCCCGACTCGAAGCCGCCCAACTCGTTGGAGGCGCCGATGAACAGGCTGTTCACCGCGGATACGCGGCCGCGCATCGCGTCGGGTGTGAGCGTTTGCACCAGAGTATGGCGAATCACCACGCTGATGTTGTCGAGCGCGCCAATCATGAATAACGCCGCCAAAGAAAGCGCGAAGTGGGTCGATACGCCAAAGACGATAGTGGCCAATCCAAAGCCCACCACCGACCACAATAGCGCGCGCCCCGCCTTTTGAATGGGAGGCAACGCCGCCAGCGCGAACGCCATTAGCAGCGCTCCGATCGCGGGCATGGCGCGCAGCCAACCATAGCCGACCGCATCGACCTTGAGAATGTCGTCGGCAAAAATCGGTATCAGCGCTGTGGCCCCGCCCAGCAGCACGGCCACCATGTCGAGCGCGAGCGCAGCGAACATCACTTTGGTTTGATACACGTAGCGCAGGCCAGCGGCCAGCGCGACCCAACCTGGCTCGGATTCGGCGCGCTGTTGTGGCGGAACACGCATGCGCCAAAGCAAGACCATGAAACTGGCGGCGCAAGTCGCATCGAGTAGATAGACAGTCCAAGCATGCCCGGCCCAGGCGATCACACCGCCCGCCAGCGCCGGACCGCCAATCGACGCTAAGTGAAAGCCACCGGTGCTCCAGGTCACCGCGTTGGCGAACTTTTCACGCGGCACGATGAGCGGCACAATCGCCGCCTTGGCCGGCTGTTGAAAGGCGCGAATCATCCCGACCAGTCCCAGGCACGCATACATGCCCCAGATCGGCCCGCGCGTGTACGAGATCCAGGTCATGGTGGCCGACACCGTAGTCATCGCCGCCATGCAGACCAGCAAGATCGACTTGCGATTCACACGATCGGCTGTGTGTCCCGCCGGGAGCGCCAAGAATAGGACTGGCAGGAATTGCACGAGGCCCACCAGGCCAAGATTGAGCGCTTCGCCGGTGCGATCGTAGATGTCCCAGCCCACTGCCACCGACTGCATTTGCAGTCCAATGACCGACACCAGATTGCCCCCCATGAAGCGGCGAAAGTCGGCCAAGCGCAGTGCCGAAAACGGGTCGTGCGCTTCGTCCGAACTGGGTTGCTCGTCGCGGTGGGGCATCTATGTCCGTGGTGAGTGGTCGAGATCGACCGCTACATTGTCGCTGTGTCCGTTCGTGGCGCGAAGGGCGCCTGGCAGCGGCTATGGCCGTGGTTTCGGTGGCGCCTTGCTCTCGGTTTGAGTCAAGAACGCCAGCACATCCGCTATATCTTGCGGCGCCAGCTTCTGCTCAAACCCTTCGGGCATCAACGATTTGCCGGTCGATTGAAAGCGTTCAATCCGCTCTCGGGCGATGGTGGCTTGCGCGCCATCGACGCCACGGAGAGTGATCGCATTGGCCGCTTCCGCGACCAGGAGTCCGCCGAGGAGTTGCCCGTCGGCTGTTTCGATCAAGTAGTTCATATAGTCGGGCGGAACCTCGCGGCTTGGGTCGAGGACATCGACCAGCAGCGCCGCCGCAGCGCGCGACTTCACGCTAGCCAGGTCGGGACCGATGTGCCCCCCCTGCCCTGCCATCGCGTGGCAGGTGTTGCAATGCTGCTGAAACAGTTGGGCGCCGCGCGGACCGTTTCCTGGCAATTGCAACGCGGCTTGAAAATCGTTCACCACTGCGGAGCGGTCCGACTTGCCAGGTTCGCCAATGAGCTTGCCCACCCGAGCGCGTAACGCGCCGTCGTCGATACGCCAGAGGGCCTCGCGCTGCGCCGCATCGAGTTCGCCATCGGCGACGGTTCCTGCCTCCAGCCCATCGAGCAAGACGGCCACCATCGGCTGCGTACGCAATAGTGATGAGGCGAATTGACGCCGCGTCTTGGTCGAAAGCCGACCCCATAACTCCATCGCGGAGCGAGCTAGCTCGAAATCTGCCCAACGGCCCATGGCCCGTGCCGCGGCCAACTGCACTTCGTCGGGTTGATTCGCGTCTAGTAGCGACAGCACGTCTAGCGTCTTGCGGGGGGCTGCGCTCGACAGCAGTTCAATCGCCAACGCGCGATGCTCCGCGGTCTGATTGGCGTTGCTGGCGATTGTCACCGCTTGCTCAAGCAGCGCCGCAAGTCGCCGAGCCGCCTGCGAATCGCCGGCGAGCGCCATATCGAGACGCTTGCCGGTTGTTTCCAATCCCGTGCCAATGCCGGTCGTCAGGGCCAGTTGGCCCGGCGATAGTTTACCTTTGTCGTCCAGCGCCAGCGCGCTGGTCAGTTCAGCTTGATCTCCACGTCTGCCCAACAATTCACCAACATCGCGCAGCGCCGATTGCTGCGCGGCGTTAGGCGCCGCCAGCCACTGGGGCGCTTGAGCCACGACTTGTCTGACGAACTCAAGCTCGCGCTCGGCCAGTCCGCTCAAGAGCGCCAGTCGCAGCCACTTGTCGTCGGGGTGCGCTGAGGCGAGGGTTGCCATGGCGTTGAGCGCCGCCGGCAGCTTGAGTTCGCCGAGCGCCAGCGCGGCTTGCAATCGAACGCGTGGACTCTCATCGGTGGCCAACTTCAATACGCTGGTGACAAACTGAGGTTCAGGACGTCGCTGCTCGGGAATCAGCGTGAGCGCCAACTCCCGAATCTCCGCTTCCGGATAATTCAGGGACTTCAGCAGCAGTTCTGAAGGTAGCTCGTCCAAGGCATTTAGCGTTGCCAACGCCAACCGGCGTCCTTGGACGCTGCGGGTCGCATCCAATCCACGCCGAACCAGATCGACGGTTGGCGAGTCGCCCCGCGTGAGCAGTAATCGCTGGGCCGCGTCGCGCTGCCAGCCACAAGCATGATCGAGTCGATCGACCAAAGCAGCGGTATCGCACTGGTCTGGCCAGGGCGCGGCCGCCGCGGCAGGCCGATCCTTTTGGCGAATCCGCCAGATTCGTCCGCGATCGTCGCCGGTGCGATAATCGACGCCGCCGCGCGACGCCTCCGGCACAAACTGCGGATGCTCGACCCATTTGCGATAGAAGTCGACCACGTACAGCGCGCCGTCGGGGCCGGTCGTTAAGTTGACAGGCCGAAACCAAGGATCGCTTGCCGCCAGTAATTCGCGCTCTACCTCTTGCGGTCCGCGCTCGCCGCGATAGGTGGCGCCGTCGGGCACGAGCACTCGGCGATGAACCAGGCCCAATAACGCCTCGCACACCAAGGCGTTGCCAACGTATTCGGTTGGCAACGCGTCGCCTCGATAGATGGCCAGCCCACAACTTGCGTTGAAATGCTGAATCGATTCGCGATTGAAAGTCCGCGGCAGCGCCAGCGGATAGACGCGCCCCGTCTTGCTGGCATCGATCAAGATGTTCAATGCCGAGGCGCCGGCCAACCCTGGGTGTCGCGCCAGCCAGGCATCGGCGATCACCATGTGCCGCATCGGCACCGTGTTCCAACTGAGAAAGTGATCGCCGGCGTCGTTGACCGCCACGCCGTACTGACTTGTGCCGGCCATCGGCTCAAACGCCAAAGTTTCAGGATGAAAGCGAAAGTCGTGCCGGCGCAGCGAGACGGCGCTCTCCGACGGTTGCTCGGGCCGGCGCACTTCGCCATCGCTCCGTCCATTGGAGCCATAGATCCAGCCATCGCGCCCCCAGGTCAGGCCGTTGACCCGCAGTTGCTGGTTGCCTTCGCCAAAGCCAGTGAAGACCACGCGTCGCTCGTCGGCCTGCCCGTCGCCGTCGGTGTCTTTGAAATACCACAAATTGGGCGCCGCAGTGACGAATACGCCGCCGCGGTACGGCAGCACGCTAGTGGGATAGTTCAGTTCGCTGGCGAACACGCTGGATTGGCTGTAGCGACCGTCGCCATCGGTATCTCTGAGCAACTTGATCTGCCCTGCCGGCGCCGGCCCTTCGGGATAGTCGCGCATTTCGACGACATAGAGGTTTCCCCGCTCGTCCCAAGCGCAGGCCACCGGGTCAATGACATCTGGCTCGGCCGCCACCAATTCAATCGTCAGTCGCTCGTCGGCCAACTGAAAGGTTTGGAATTCATCCCCCGGGGCAAGCGGGCTCTGCGACTCTTCGCCCCAGGCGGCGCCGCAGCAAGACCACAAGAGGCAACGCCAGATCCATTTATTCATGATGCATCTCATTCAGCATGGCCACTGCGGCATCGACCACGGCTTCGCCCGTGCCGCGCTCGGCCAGGCTGTGCAGCCCGGTCCAAGTTTGATAACCGCCAAGTTCAAACCCTTCTCGGTCGGGCAGATAGCCAATCCAATCGTTGGCCAACTCGGCCACATAGGTATAGCGATAAGGAGAGCGGCGTTTGATCTCCTGTCCAAGCCGCGTAAAGAATTCGGCGGGCACCCCCACGATCGCCACATCGCCAATCGTGATCACTTGTAGCCAAGTACTGCGCTCTTCTCCCTGATGCGGCGCCAAGACGGCGCGCTGCTGGCGAAACACTTTGGCCACGCTCTCCCAAACGCTAGGAATCCGGCGCTGGCAATAGGCGCCAACGGTCGCTTCTTCTTGCGCCTCGTCGAACTTGCGAACTCGATACTTGAATGGCCTCTTGGCCGCTCGAATTTGATCCACCGGCAGCGGCTCGGCCAGCGCGAGCGCACGATTCACCGCTGCTTTGATGCGCAAGATCATCTCGGCGCAATTGAGCGTCAAATTGTGCGTCGATCCTGACGCGCCTTCCAAGAACGACACCACGCCACCATGTTCCTGCTCCAGTTCTTGCGCGGCAAGACCATAAAACGACGGGGAGCGGCCAGCGGTTCGCGCGCCGATCGTGTGCGTCGAGTGATTGAAAATCAGCGCTCGCAATTTGCCGTCTTGGCCTTTGAAAGCAAGCACAGGCAGTTCTGGATCGAAGGGACCAGTCGGGCGGAGGGCGTCGTCGTACTTGCCTGTCCAGAAGACGGTGTTGTCACCCAACAGCAGCCGGCTGTTCTGCCCCACCGACGATTCCTCGCCCAAGCAGAAGAAAAATCGGGCGTCGGCGAGTTGCTCGACCGCCCCATCGACCGCGCTGACAATTGCCGCTTGAACTCGGCGACAAAACTCCTCGTCGCGCGCGTAGCCGTGGACTGTGACCGTACTGGGCGCATGATGCGTGTGCGTGGCGTTGATCAGAATCGCTTCGGCCGGGATGCCGTGTTTCTTGCTGATCTGATCCACCACCGGGTCGAGCAGGTCGCGATTAAGCATCAACACGTCGCACGCAACGATCGCCGCTCTCGGCGAGCCAGGCTTCTCCAGCACCACCGCCACGGCTCGCAGTTGTCCGTCTTGGCCCTGTACGGCGCCGCCGTGGATGCCGCCGCCAATCACCATGGAGTCGTCGGCCTGGATATTCACCGCGGCGGCCCCGACACTCAATTGCGCGCGATCCGCGGCGTCCTCCGCGCGGCACAGCGAGGCAGCTAACAGAACAATGGCGGCAATCGCGACACGCATGATGCGGCTCCTGGGAATGCGCGGGTCAACGTTCGAGGCACTATGGTAGCAAGGCGCGCTGCGCGTTTCGACTCGCACGAGCGCTCAAACGCTGCGCCGCAGGCGTCGGCTAATTTCCGCCACTTCATCGGGCGGAATTTCGTCGTGCCAGCGCAGCTCACCTGCTTGGCGCGAGGCGATCAGCCTCCCATCCCGCACCGCCAGTGTGTAAGTATGGATCGAAGGGACGCGCGGCTCGTCGGTCAGGATGCCCGCCAGATTCAAGGGATCGGCTGCCGACACAACGAACCACTCACGACTTAGCTCTTTGTCGCGGAAGCGGCGCAGCGACTCCACGATGCCCGGCAGCGCGTATTGCTCCCCTCCGACTGCCGCCACAAATCGGCCACCGCGAATTTCGCCCCGCGCTTCCATGCGCCGATAGACGCGCACCAGATCGCCCCAAGGGGGCGTCGAGTTTTCGCGTAGTAGCAGGTCGCGGAACACCACCCCCCAGCGAGAAAGCAGTTGCCGCGCCCAGCGGTTCAAGCGCTCTTCTTCGGTCGGCGGTTTGAAAACGCCCGGAAACCGGGACCAGCGCCCCGAGGTGGCGGGCGATGCCGCCAGCGCGCCGCGACGGCGCGCGTGACGCCGCTTGCGGTCTAGGCTGGCGCGGTCACGCGTGGCAATCCAGCGCACCGCGCCAAAGGTGTCGGCGGAGACCAGGCCCGCGGCGGCTAGCTCTTGCAGGGCGTCGTCCAAATGAGCCTCCAGCAAGTCGGCCGCCGAGCGTAATTCGTGATAGAAGAGCGCGCCGCGCGATTCCAAAAGTTCCAGCACGGTTTGCGCGTTGCCACGCAGAGGCATGTCGCTCGCGCGATCGGGCGGAATCAACCAGGCCAGATCTTCGCGCTGTGCCAGCGTGATGCCAGCCGCGCGGGTCATGCCCGCCGAACTGGGACCATCCTCCGGATCGCGGCGTGGCGTGCGCAGGCGTCCCCAGGCCAGAATGCCGGACATCGCCAATTGATCCAACAGCGCCGGTTCGTAGTCCGACACGCGCGCGGGCAAGGCGCGCGTTTCCCAGACACCGGCCGGCATCTCATAGCCTTGCAATTGCTCGATTGTCGAGCGCAGGCCGCCGACACCGAGCGGCCGCTGTTCGCCGAGAATTCCCTGGTGCGCCGCCAGGAACCGCAGGTAATCGATTGCCTCGACCGGTTGAATCTGTCGCCGCAGTCCGTCGAGCGTCAGCCGGTGAATACGCGCCAGCAGGCGTCGATCGCACCACTCGACTGCGCCGGTGTTGTCGTTGGTTGTAGCAGCGCTGGCGCGATAATGCCCGCGCATCACCGTGCCTTCACCTTCCTGCGCCTCGAGCGCCGCGCCGACCTCCGCTGTCGAAAGGCCCAATCGCGCTGCCAGAGCTTCCACGGTGATTGGCCCGGACGATTGTATATGACCGCGCACCAGCAGTGAGAGCGCCTCGGTCCGCTCCCAGGCGCGATCGAGATGCGCCGGTAGCGACACGCTGGGGCGGGCTTGCGCCCCGCGATAGATGGCGGACACCGCGGGCCAACGTTCGGCGGCGACCCACAGCGGACCTTCCCCCGCGCGCTCGACGAGCGTGGCACGCCCGGCCGCAACGAGTCGATCGAACCAACCGCTCCAATGCCGAAAGTCTTCAATCGAGAGCGCTGTCAAGGTCAACAGCGCGTCGTGCAACTCATCGGCGTCGCGGACCTGCGGCTGCGCCTCTGCGACCACCAGATCAATCGCCTCCGGGTCGAGCCGCCCCAGATCAGAGAGCGCTTCGAACGACAGCGACCTGCGTAACGTCAGCGCCCGCACGCGGCGCTCTTCGAGCGGCGCGTCGTCGAGGAACGTGTAGGGGTTGGCGTTTAGGATCTCATGCGCAAACGGAGAGGGCTCGCGCGTGTCGCGCGCGATGAACTCGATGCCGCCCTGTTCGCGGCTGCCGAGCACGCCGATCCAGGTATCGAGGTCCATTGCCTGATGCAGGCAATCGTTGAGCGTTTGCCGGACGAGGGGATGATCGGGTATCTCGATGTCTCCCGAGTGATTTTCCAGACAGCCCACGGTTTCTGGAAACACCGACGCCAGCAGATCGTCGGAACGGAAACGCTGCAGGAAAGGGGGAATCTTCTTGCCGCCGCGTTGCCGCAGCACGGCCAAAGCGCAAGTCACATTCCAGCGCCAGCGGGTTTGAAACATCGGTGCGGCCAATAGCGCTTGCACCAAGAGCTCTTCGGCATTGCGCGGCGACAACATGCCGAACAGGGCATCGATCGCGAAGCTATGTTGTGGCCCGATCGACAAGAGGATCGCGTTGTCGTCGGCCGCCGCTTGCAGTTCGAAATCGAAACTGCGGCAAAAGCGCTTGCGCATCGCCAGGCCCCACGCCCGATTGACGCGAGCGCCAAACGGCGCATGGATCACAAGCTGCATGCCGCCCGATTCGTCGAAGAAGCGTTCGAAAACGATCTGCTGTTGCGACGGCACCACTCCCAGCGCCGCTTGCTGCGCGGCCACATAGCGCGCGGCCTGCTGGGCCGCTTCGACCGGCGCGCAGCACTCCGTTTGCAGCCACTCCACCGCCTCGCTCAGGTCGGGCTCCATTCCGCCGGCGAGCGCCACACGCGCGGCGACTTCGCCGCGCAGCGCCACAACCTCCGCCGAAAGTTCATTGGTGCGTCCCGGGCCCTCTCCCAGCCAAAACGGCACGGTCGCCGGCGCGCCATGCGCGTCCTCGACCGTCACTTCGCCGCCGCGCACATAGAGGATGCGCCACGATTGATTGCCCAATAGGAAGATGTCGCCCGCCAGGCTCTCCAGCGCGAAGTCTTCGTTCAGCGTGCCGACAAAGGTTCGGTCGTTCGCTGTCACGACGCGAAAATCGCCGGTCTCCGGGATCGTTCCGCCGGAGCTAGTCGCAGCAATCCGCGCGCCGCGCCGCGCCTTGAGCGTGCCATTGATTTCGTCGCGGTGCAGATAGGCGCCGTGCCGTGCGCCGCTGATGCCGTTGGTGAGCAAGTTGAGCACATCCGCAAATGCGGCCGGCGTTAAATCGCGATAGGGCGCCGCACGGCGCACGGTTTCCAATAGTTCCGTTTCCGACCATTCGTCGCAGGCGGTCATCGCCACGATTTGTTGCGCCAGCACGTCGAGCGGCGCGCGGGGAATGATGATCCGGTCAAGCTGCCGGCGCCGCACCGCGCGGACCAGCGCCAAACATTCCAACAGTTCGTCGCGCGTCAGCGGCAGCAGGCGTCCCTTCGGCACGAGACCCAATGCGTGGCCAGAACGCCCAACCCGCTGAAGCAGCGTGGCAATGGAACGGGGAGTGCCAACCTGACACACCAGGTCGACAAAGCCAACATCGATTCCAAGCTCCAGCGAGGCGGTAGCCACGACCGCTTTGAGCTGGCCATTCTTTAGCCGTTCCTCTGCCGACAGACGAGTCTCGCGCGCCAGGCTGCCGTGATGACTGGCCACGGCGTCTGGGCCGAGTTCTTGAATCAGTCGATGCGCCACCCGTTCGGCCATCCGGCGGGTGTTCACAAAGACCAGCGTACTGCGATGACTGGCAATCAAGTCGGCAAGTTGCGCGTAGATCTCGTCCCACTGCTCATGCGAACAGACCGCCGCAAGTTCGCTGGGGGGGGCTTGCACCGTAAGATCAAGTTCGCGCACGTGGCCAACATCGATAATCGCGCAATCCGCGATCCCAGCTTGAACATCGCGCGTGCCGACCAGGAACCGCGCGATGTCTTCCATCGGGCGCTGCGTTGCCGACAGGCCAATGCGCTGAATTGGCCGTCCCACCCAATGTTCCAGTCGCTCCAGCGACAACGTCAGGTGCGAGCCGCGTTTGTCCCGCGCTAAGGCATGAATCTCGTCGACAATCACGGTGCGCACGTCGCGGAGCATCTCGCGCCCCTTGGCCGACGTGAGCAACAGGTACAACGACTCGGGCGTAGTGACCAGAATTTGCGGCGGACGGCGCAGCATCTTCTGCCGCTCGGACGACGGCGTGTCGCCAGTCCGCACGGCGGCGCGAATCTCCGCAAGCGGTTCATCCGCCTGTGCCGCCAATTCACGAATGCCCGACAGCGGGACGTCGAGGTTGCGATGGATGTCGTTGCTCAGCGCCTTGAGTGGCGAGACATAAACCACTTGGGTCGTCTCGGGCAGCACGCCGCGCCGCGATGCGCGGATGAGTTGATCGATCGAGGCGAGAAACGCGGCCAGCGTCTTTCCAGAACCGGTCGGCGCCGCGATCAGCGTGTGACGGCCAGCGATAATCTCGGCCCAGCCCAATCGCTGCGGCTCGGTCGGTTGGCCAAAACGGCGCGCAAACCAATCGCGCACCAAGGGATCGAAGGGGAGCAGGCCGGGCGTTTCGACGGCAGCTTGCAACATGGTCTCATTATTTCGACCGGAAAGGAGTTGGCAAACCGCCTGGATTAATGCGCCAATGGTAGTTCAAACGCCGCCGCCTCTTGTTCGTTGCGGACCAAGAGCAGATTGCCCGCCAGCGACGGGACATTCCACGTCTTGTCGTTGAGCGCAGGCAAGGTTGCCACTTCTTCGAGCTTTTTGGGATTGGGCCGCACAAGCAGCACCTCGCCCGATTCTGCCTGCACCAGAATCAAATCGCCGACCAAGAGCAATTGCCCATGTCCGTAGCGGCCGGCTCGCCATAGCCGCTTGCCGGTTTGCAAATCGAGGCAGGCCAGCACCCCTTCATCGAGGCCGTACAAGTGCTCGCCATGCACGACGGGGTTACTGATTTTGCACTTCATATTGCGATTGTGAGGCCAAACTTCCTCCACGCCGAGGGCATCGCCATGCTTGGTCAATTCCAACAGCACACAGCCAAATCCGTAGCCGCTACTCAAAAAAACACGGTTGTCGCCAATTGGGATCGCGTTGACGCAGTTGGCGTTGCCAGAACCCCATTCGCGCTCCCAGAGCACTTGGCCTGTTGTGGGGTCGTGGCTCGTGGCGCTGCGAGCGCTGACGATCAAGATTTGCGACACGCCGCAGAGAGTGGCGAGCACTGGCGAGCTATAGCCCGCATAATCCTTGCCCGCGTGCCAGGCGCGTTCACCGGTTTGGCATTGGTAGGCCGCCAGCGCCGCCTCGTTCGGTCCGCCGACGCTCACCACCACCAGTTCGCCGGTGACCAAAGGAGAACACGAAACGCCCCATTCGCGATTCTCCGCGCCGGCGTCAGCCAACGTGTCGCGCGACCAGATTTTTGAGCCGGTGTTGCCATCGAGGCAGGTCAAAATGCCGGTTGCTCCCATGGCATAGACGCGACCATCCACCACGGTCGGTGTGGTTCTCGGCCCCGTGCCGGCAATCACGGTGCGAAACTCGGCTGGGTAGCTATACCGCCACACGGGCTTTCCAGTGGCGGCCTCGTAGCAAACGATTTGCTCGTCTTGCCCGGCCTGTTCTTGGGTAATGGCGTAATCACCGACAATGGCGAACGAAGCCCACGATTCACCCACCGGGCGGCGCCAAAGCAGCTTGGGGGGCCGTGCTTGCCAATCGGCGTCGAGCCGGATGTCTGGCAAAGTCGAATTGCGATTGGGTCCCAGGAATTGTGGAAAGTCGCGTGGCGTACCGGCCAGTTGAATCTCCACATTTTTGCCCGATGTGGCGATCGTCTCCGGAGCGGCAAAACGCCATTTCAGAATCGGCCGCAAATCGCCCGTCACACCATCGATGCGCAGCGTGGCGGCGCCGAGCGCCACCACGGAAAGAAACGTCACCGCAATCGCCGCGCGCGCCTTGGCCGGCAGACGCGAAAACAGCGCCCCCCAGGCGGCCAGCAGAATGACCGTCGCCCCCGCGATCGAAAGCACCCACAGAACGCGATACTGCTGCACGTCGGCGTAGCGGTTCCACTGCACCGCGGCTAACGCGGCGGCAACCGCGACGATCAATACCGCCGGCCACCAGCGCACTCCAGTGCGCCGTGGCGCGGATGTTTCTGACGCGACACCCGATCCGTCGTGCGTGCTCATGGCGAGTCGTGTTTCTCAGCCGCTGCGGTTGGTGATCTCGATCAGATGATACCCGAATTGCGTCTTCACCGGACCGTGGACCTTGCCCACTTCATCCTTGAACACCACCCGGTCGAATTCGGGCACCATTTGCCCTGGCCGAAAGCTGCCGAGATCGCCCCCCTGTCGTCCGGAGGGACACTTGGAGTGCTTCTTCGCCACTTCGGCAAAGTCGGCGCCGGCCTCGATCTCGGTCTTCAGCTTGTCGCAGGCTTCTTGGCTGTCGACTAATATATGACGTGCGCTGGCGGTGGCCATATTGAATATTCCTTGCAAGAAGTAGTGTGCTGTTTAGAAGGCTTATTCAGTTTAGCGGTGGCGACGCGAGTCCGCAGGGGGGGCTATGAACGTGTTGCCCAGTGCCACCAACCAGCAGCGACCACGGCGCCGGTGAGCAGCAATAGGAGTGTCGCCGGTTCTGGCACGGGGAGCACCTCGCTAATGATGGTGTAGCTCCAGAAGCCAACCACACCGCCCGTATTAGCCATCCAACCCGGCACGTCGGATTCGACGTACGTTGGCCAACCGTCGTATATCTCGATGCCCAGGTCGCCGAATCCCAGAAACTCGGTCACGTGCCACGACCACATTTGTTCGGGCGGATATTGGTTGCGGTTGACGCCATCCGAACCGGGGGCGATCCGCGCGAAGACAATCTTGTGCTCGCCGCTCGCTATCATGTCGCGCGCGGCAGCGATGTCTGTGGGCGCTTCGAGCGGCAATAGGTAGGAATCGAAGTGGCTCTGCGAACCCAGCGGCTCGCCAACAACAAAATACGTTGGCGCAGCAATGGAGCGCAATGGAACTAGCGCATAGCAAACCAGCAAAAAAGCGGCGCTATATCTGCCGCGATGAGATGGTTGGAGCGACATGAGGGATGCACCTAGATAAGTCGGGAGGAAGAAATGAATCGCGCGGCGGGTGATTCAGTTCACGAGCGACTTGCACTGGTGCGGAGAATTAGCCTCATGTCGCATGCAGGTTAAGCGGCCTGCCGCGGTCGGTCAAGCAAACGAGCGCCGCGATCAAAAGTCGTACCACAGGCCGATCCCCGCCTGTTGTTCGAACGTATTGAAGATTTCCCATTGGCGGCTCTTGCCGTTGTAATACTCGAAGCCGGTGCGCAGCCGGGCGCCGGTCGCCGCGCTGCGCCACTGCAAGCCGATTTGTGCTACGAGGTTGCCACTGTAGTTGTGCTCTTGCCGCAGGTGGCCGTTGAGCGCCCAGAACGGCACGGGCCGAATGCCTGTCGGCGTCAACGGACTGAATTCGGCGCCGAACTGAAACTCCCACGGCTTGGCGCCGCCATCGGCGTTGAACGCCCAGGCAGTTTCGCCATACAGTCGCAGATCGGGGGTCCAGCGATACGCCATCCCCCAAACGATGGCGTCGCGCACATAGTTGACGCGGAACAGCGAATTGTTGTGGATCATCTGCTCGTCGCCGACGTGCGAACTCAGATGGTAATAGGCCAGTTTCAACTCCCATGGACCGTGGCTATAGACCAACGGCACGCCAAAGCGAAAGTCGGCATAGGTCAAATCGTGATTGCGATCGGGGTCGAGTCGCGGGAACGCCGCGCCCTCGATCTGCACTTCAAAACCGTGTGGCAGAATGGGGTCGAAGGTGCCGTAGCGCAACAGCGCGGCGCGTCCCCCCAAGGTGATGTCCCACAAGGCGCCATCATCTTGTTCCCAGTTCCAATAGCCGGCCATCCGCGATTCTTTTTCGCCGGCCAGGTACGCTCGATAGATCATGCCCGCCGGCAATACGTGCCAGCGCCACACCTCCTGGACGCGGCCGGCATCGGCATTGTGTGGCGACACCTCGTCGATCGCCGTGCCGCGGTGAATGATTTGGTCGCCCCATTGTTGCTGGGTGAACCAGGCTTCGTTCACAGCGGGTCGCATCTCGGTGGCCGGGTCGGGCAGCCGCTCGATCTGCGCCACGGCGATGCCGGAAAGGTGAACGCTAATGGCCAGCGCCGCGCAGCAGCGGCGTAAGGCAATGGTGCTCGTGCGCAAGAAATCGTGCATGGTGGGTCGAAACGCCAATGCGGGAAGACGATCACGCGGGGCGTGCGGCAGAACCGGCGCCACCCGTGTCTAAGGACTTATCGGCATGACCCGAATGGGGGAAAAACTCGATGCCAGCGCCAGAACGCGTGGAATCGGCAAATGCTCGACAAGCTAGGCAAGACCTTCCGGTCGTGCCGAAAAGACTAGGCCAGATCGCGATCCTCAAACAGGATGAGCGCGACCAACAGCGCCGCGCCGCTGTAGAGCGCCGCATACAAGGTGGCCCAGGCCAGATAAGCTGGCGAAACTTTGACGCCGGCTGCGATGCCCGCTTCGATATTGAAGTAGTCCAGCACCGGCAGGACCGTCGCCAACAGGCCCCCCATGAAGCGGACCAGTTGGAACTGCCCCATCGATGACTCGACGAGCGTGGGGATCAAGTTGCCGAGCACGTAGATGGTCGAGCAGATCATCAGATTGGCCATCATCGGCAGTCGCGTGGAAATGGCGACGCTGATCGCGGTCAGCACCGCCGTGCCCAAGAACGCCAAAAACAGCCCAGGCGTGATCTGCCAAATCTCGGCATGGCACTGCTCAATCGTCGGCTGTGGGCTTGCCGTTTCATAGGCGTCGTACGAGGCCTTGTACGAAACGGTGCATAGAAACACCGCTCCGAGAATCACGAACATCAAAAACACTGGCCCCAAGATGCCGAGGTACTTGCCGACGATGAACTGCCAGCGCCGGATGGGCTTGCTGAGCAAGGTGAGCGCGGTGCGCCCCTCGATTTCGTCGGCCACCGAGGTGCTGGCCGTCCAAAGCGCCAAGATCACCGACATGACAAGAATCAACGTCAGGCCGGAGCTTTTCAACATCTTAATGTCCTCGCCGAACGTGTAGTACGGCGTGAACGGAAAGAACAAGATCATCACAAACGCGGCGCCGAGGATTTCGACCCAGAACAACGGATGCGCGAGCGCCGCTTTGCCGGTGGTCAGCGCGATCGCCGCCACCTTCGGCAGCGCCAATCGCAAAGCGAAGTACGCGGCCACCAACGCGGCCAGGGCCGCTACCGCCCCCAGGGCGACATAGCCCGTGGCGCTGAACCAAGTAGGGAGCTGCGCGAGCAGCACTGGGGGACGCGACAACATACTGGTCATGCCAACTTATTCTCAAACTGGATGCGATAAACTAACGGTGAATTTCAAATCCGCGGAACTCGCCAGTGGCGTCGCTCGTGGCTGCCTGCTCCGACTGGATGCCGTCGCTCATTTGCTCGCGCACGGCGGACAAGAAACGCTCGATCTCCAGCGGTACTCCCTCGGCCACGAGCTCCACGTTGCCGGCGGGCAGATTACGCACGAATCCGGTTACGGCAAACCGCCCTGCCAGCCGCTGGGCTGTGTACCGAAAACCGACCCCCTGCACCCTTCCATAATACAGTACGCGGCGACGTTCGGTATGGCTCATTCAATTGGCTACCACGGCCAATGCGGCCTATTCCACAACCACATCTGCCAATCGCGACACGCCCACCACGTCTGCCAGCCTGACCCACACACGGTGTCGATTCGGACGTACCCCGTGCAATCGGCAATCCAAAATATAGCGCTCGCGGGTGGTCGAAGTGTCGCGCAAGTCGTGTACGTCGACCCCTTCCAACTCGACGAATCCTCCCCCCTCCCCCACTAATCGCCCCAAATAGACAAAGGGGCTGGCAAGGTCGATCACGATCTCCTGGCCGTGCAACAGCGTCCAGGGAGAAGGATTTCCTGGCGAGCCGGTCGCGCTTTGAATCACCTGATTTTGCCTCGCACGCTGGGTCCCCCATTTCGCCCCCTGTTTCGTAAGATAGCCAGCCTGGAGCGTTATGGGAAAGTATCTGACCATCGCATTGTTGGCCAACTGAAGCCACATCGCGTCTGACCTTGACGCTCATCCGGGGCCGTCCTAGTCTCCCGCCCCGATATGGCAGTTTTCCGTCGATACCGTCGCGCGCCTGTGATCTTCTGCCTGCTGCTGGCGGCCGGCGGAGTGGTGGCCGCCCCGCCCGCGCTCGAATTGACCGCCGACCAGGTGGTGCTCTTGAACAATGGGCGTACCCTCCATGGTCGGGTCACTCAGCGCGATGGCCGATTGCATGTGCGTCGGGACAGCGGGGAAATCCGTCTGCGCCGCGACGAGGTCGCATTTGTCTGTGGATCGCTGGACGAGGCCTATCGCCTGCTGGCCGGGCGTGGCGATGCCACCAGCGTCGAACATCATCTCAAAATTGCTGTTTGGTGCATCGACCAAGGACTGACGGAGCACGCTGCGCGCGAGGTGACCACGGCCGAACAAATCGACGCCACCGATCGCCGGATAGTTTACGTCAAACGGCGGCTTGAGCAGGCCAACGCGCCGCGCCGCGTCGTTCCTGCGGAAGCGGACAGCGAACGGACCATTGGCGCCGAGGAGTTGGAACGATTGATTCGCAGCCTGCCGCGTGGGACGGCGGAGGATTTTGCCCACGTTGTGCAACCGATGCTCCTCAATCGGTGTGGAACGTCGGGCTGTCATGGTCTCTCAGGTAACCAGACTTTGCGGCTGTTGCGTCCCCCGTCTAACAAGAATCAAGCCGCGCGTATCACGCAGCGCAATTTGTATTCGGCGCTCAAATTCATCGACCACAGCGACCCTGCGCGGAGCAAATTGATCCAGGCGGCGACTAATCCTCATGCCGATAGCCAATTGCCGCTCTTCGGCGAAGCCGACCAAAATCAACTGTTGCAACTCGCTGAATGGATCAGTCGCGTGACGCAGTATGACGCCATCGAGGCGAGTTCGCGCAAGCCAGCCAGCGTTGCCTTGCCGCCACCGTCGCCGGTCGCCAGCGCCGAGACGCCGGCGACGCTTGCAGCCCCCACGGGCATGATCTTCGGCGCGCAGCCGATCGTCGGTAATCGGCGCGGCAGCGCGCGCGACTTGCCGGCCGCTGCCCAGCCAACGATTGATTCTGCCGCGCAACCGGCGACGTACAGCACGCCGGCGCGAATGGAACTCGATCGGCGCGACGCCGCCACCCGCGCTGCCAAAAAGCCACGTGGCGCCCCGAGCAAACCTGCGCCTACCAATTCGGAAGCCGACGCCGAGCCGGCGCCGCTGCCCTCGGATTAGGGTTCGCTACCGAGTGAAAACTCGCCTCGCGCGAGCGCGGCGAGGAAATCGTGGTTGCTCTCGAGCAGTTCAGCCAGATTGCGCATTTCGTCGATCGTGTACCAGTGAATCGACTCCACTTCGGCAGGGGTCGCCACCGGCGCAGCGTCTGTCGGCAAATCGGCCAACCACCAGGCCAACGCCACACCCCATGGCGTGATGCTGCTCCACAGCCGCCTTACCGGACGGACGCTCACGTTCAATTCCTCACGAATTTCGCGGATGAGCGCGATTTCCTCGCTTTCGTCTGGCTCGATTCCGCCGCCCGGAAAACAGAGTCGGCCAGGCGCCGGCACATGCCGCGAACGGCGAATAACCAGCAATCGCTCGTCGCGCACGATGACGGCGACCGCACCGCGGCGTTTGACGGCAGAATTGGCGTCGAACGCGTTTGTCATAGCCATCAGAAGACGAAATCAAGCCTACTGGGCGCCTAACAGCGCGCCAGCATCGAAAAAACGAATCAGTCTCGGTAGAATTCCTTGACGCAATGCGCCCCGGGCCCAGCGCCGGCGCTGTTCATTCCATGTGGCCGCAACAGGAGTCCCAGTGCAAGCGGAGCCTACCAAAAATCGCCTCGCCTTAGCGCTGGCTCGTCCGCCTTGGAATTCTCCTGCCACGTGGCTGATGCTGCTCATGCTCGTCACGCTGGTGCTAATGTGGTTTGTGCAGGCGCCCGCCAGTCGATCGTCGATCAAGTACGATTTCTTTCGCCAGCAGGCGTTGGCTGGCAATGTGGCCGAGGTCGAAATTGTCGACCAGGAGGTTTATGGCCGCTTTGTCACGCCGCCACGCGACCCCAACCCCAACCGCAAAAACAACGACGGCACTCGCCCCAAGCTGAAACAGAATTTCGTAACCGAAATTCATCCCGTGGTCGAGCCGGACGTTCGCGAGATATTGCTCGAAAAGCAAATTCCCGTGCGCTTTCATCAGCGCGGCGACGGCACGGCGCTGGTGATGATGACCTATCTGGGCCTCACCCTGCTGGTGCTGGGCGTGATGTATCTAATGTTCCGCCGCACGCGCGATCAAATGCTCGGCGGCGGCATCTTGGGCGGTTTCAACAAGAGCCCAGCCCGCCGCTACGATAATTCGACGAAACGCGTCACCTTTGAAGATGTGGCCGGACTGGAGGGGGTGAAGAACGATCTGCAGGAGGTCGTCGAGTTTCTCAAGAGCCCCGATCGATTCCGCCGTCTTGGCGGGCGAATACCCAAGGGAACGCTGTTGATGGGTCCGCCCGGCACGGGTAAGACGCTGCTCGCCAAAGCGGTGGCGGGCGAGGCGGGCGTGCCGTTTTTCTCCATCAGCGGATCGGAGTTCATTCAAATGTTTGTCGGCGTCGGCGCCAGCCGGGTGCGCGACATGTTCAAAACGGCCAAGGACGCCGCGCCGTGCATCTTGTTCATTGACGAGATCGACGCCGTGGGACGTGTCCGTGGCGCTGGTTTGGGGGGCGGCCACGACGAGCGCGAGCAAACGCTCAATCAAATCCTGAGCGAGATGGATGGCTTCAGCCCTAGCGAAGCAGTCATCGTGCTCGCCGCCACCAATCGCCCCGACGTGCTCGATCCGGCGCTACTGCGCCCCGGCCGGTTTGATCGACATGTGACGGTCGATCGTCCCACGCTCAAGGGGCGGCTGGCGATTCTTAAGGTGCATATTCGCGACGTGCCACTCAGTCCCGATGTCGACCTGGAGCGGATCGCCGCCGGCTCCATTGGGCTTACCGGCGCCGATCTGCGCAACTTGGTCAACGAGGCGGCGCTGTGGGCAACCCGCCAAGGCAAAGACCTGGTGGAGATGGAAGATTTTGAATGGGCGCGTGACCGAGTGCTTATGGGCCCCAAACGTGAGGAAGTGCTGAACGGCAAGGAGAAGCGGATGACCGCCTATCACGAGGCGGGGCATGCGCTATTGGTGTGGTTGCTCCCCGGCGCAGAACGGCTTCATAAGGTGACGATCATCCCGCGCGGGCGCGGCCTGGGAGTCACACAACTCGTGCCGGAGGAAGATCGGCTTAACATCAGCGAGAGCGAACTGCACGCCCGCTTGGTTTTCATCATGGGAGGTCGCGCCGCCGAAAAGCTGGTGTTCGGCGAGTATAGCGCTGGCGCCGAGGACGACCTGAAGCGGGCCACTCAACTGGCGCGGCGGATGGTGACGCATTGGGGCATGAGCGAACGGGTTGGCCCGGTCGCGTTCCGCACCGGCGAAGAGCATCCGTTTCTGGGCAAAGAGATGGCGGAGCCGCGCGAGTTCAGCGAGCACACCGCAAAGCTTATCGACGAAGAAGTGTCGCGCATCTTGCAAGAGGCGGCCGACCGAGCCCACTCGATGCTTGCCCAGTCTCGCGACAAGCTCGATCGCGTTGCCCAAGCGCTGGTTACGCAGGAGGTGCTGGCGGAAAAGGACTTGGAAGAGCTGATCGGCCCCGCTGTTCGTCGTGCGGAGGCCAATGGCCAAGCCGTGGCGCTGGCGCGCCGACAGGAAGAGGCGTAGCGGACGCTTTACCGTGTCGCGAACCGCTTCAGTCCGTTTCGATCGGACAGCGTCACCCCAGAATTCCAGTCTCACCTCTTAACCCCTTTGACATTCCTGCTTTGTGGCATTGCGCCGCGGAGGCGTTACTGCATGTTGACCGGCTGGCCATCTTGAATCGATTCGAGATTGGGGCGAACAACAGCAGCACCAGAATGCCTACCCCAAAAGTGGCATTGTCCCTATTTTGACGGCGGGCTAATATGCCTTGGTTTGCTGACGGACTAGTCAGTTATTTATTGTCAGGCGCCTGCCGATGCCCCCCCTCTCGACGCGAAAACCGGGCCGACCACGCGATCAGGCGCTGCGCGCACAAAGGCGCGAGCAAATCCTCGACGCCGCCGGGCGAATTTTCGCCAAGCGCGGTTTCTCCAAGACCGACCTGGAGATCGTCGCCCAGCAAATCGGCGTTTCCAAAGGGACCATCTATCGCTATTTCCGCTCGAAATCGGCGCTCTTTTTGGCCGCGGTCGACGCTGGCATGCAGCGGTTGGACGCGCTGATCGATCAATCGATCGCCTCTGCCGACGATCCGCTGCTAGGCATGCAGCGTGCAGTGCGCGCGTACCTGGAGTTTTTCGATGCGAACCCTTACATCGTCGAACTCTTCATACAAGAGCGGGCCTTCTTTCGTGATCGAAAGAAGCCCACCTACTTCATCTATCGAGAGCGCAATCATGGCAAAGGACACGAACTGGCTCGCCAACTTGCTGAGCGGGGGCGCATCCGCAATATCCCTCCACAGCGACTGGTGACCGTGCTTGGCGAATTGCTGTACGGGGCCATGTTCACCAACTACTTCGCTGGCCGCGAACAATCGGTCGACGACCAATTTCGCGACATTATGGACATCGTGCTCTTCGGCATTCTGAGCGATACCGAACGCGGCGCGGCGCCCGCTGGCAATTGAAACGACTTCCCGCCTTCGACTCCCTCCTAAATAGAACGACGACCTGGTTATGAGATCGAATCTCACTCTGGCCTCCCTCCGACTGACTGCCCTGTGGGCGCTCATCGCCACCTGCGTGGGCTGCTCACATTCACATACCGACGCGCCAGCTCAATCGAAGGCCGCCGCCGAGCCGGCGCCTGTGGTCGTCACCACCGCCAACGTGGAAGAGCGCTCCGTGCAACGAACCGTCGGCGCGGTGGGAACCTTGCTGGGGTATGAAGAAGTGACCCTCACCCCAAAGGTTGAGGGGCGCGTGACGCGGTTGCATCACGACGTGGGCGATCGGGTTCGCCCCGGCGAGCTGCTCATTGAACTCGACGCCACCGACTTCGAGTTGGCGGTCGACGAAGCGCAGCGCGCCTTGGAGCTGGAGCTAGCCCGACTGGGGCTCAAGCAGCCGCCAGACGACACTTTCGACGTGGCGCAGTTGCCCAGCGTCGTGCGGGCGCAGTACCTGCTCGACAACGCCGCGAAGAAGAAGACGCGCGTCGAGAGCTTGCGCCAGCGCAACGTGGCCACCGAGCAGGAAATGGATCAGGTGCTCACCGATCTCAATGTGGCCGACGCTAATTTGCAGCAAACGCGGCTGGAGGCAGAGGCCACGCTCGCCGCCGCGCGCCTCCGGCGGGCAGCGCTGGCCATGGCGCGGCAACGGCTGGACGACACTCGGATCCTGGCGCCGACCTTTCCAGAGCTGGCGGGCGATGTGGCGGCCACCGGCGAGTATGTAATCGCCGAGCGACTCGTCTCCGAAGGCGAAATGGTTCGCTCCACCGCCGCCACCACCCTCATGCGATTGGTTATGGACCACCCGCTCAAGTTGACGGGCACAATCCCGGAGCGCTACAGCGCCGAGGTCACGACCGGACAAACGGTCAAACTGCAGGTCGAGGCGTATGGTGAGGAGGTTTTCGAGGGCAAGGTGTCGCGTGTCAATCCGACGATCGATTCGCGGACGCGCACATTTGAGATCGAGGCGCTGATCCAAAACTCCGAGCGCCGCTTGAAGGCGGGCGGCTTCGCCAAATTCGCGGTGCTCACGCGCGTCGACAATCAGGCGCGCACCATTCCGCTGGAAGCACTGGTCAGCTTTGCCGGCGTCACCAAGGTGTTTGAAGTGCGCGATGGCCGCGCGTACGAAGTCGAAGTCTCTCCCGGCGTGCGCGGGCGCGGTTGGGTCGAAGTGGGTGAGCGGCTCCAACCCAATAGTGTGGTCGTCACCAGTGGCCAGTCGCAACTAGCCGATGGGGCGGCGGTGCAACTGCGCGAACAGCCGCCAGCCAGCGTGGCGCGGAGGACCGGCCCATGACCATTTGGGATCTTTGCATCAAGCGGCCCATCTTCACCTGCATGCTGGTGACCGCGCCTGTAGTGCTCGGCATCGCCAGCTATGCGCGCTTGGGCGTGGACCTGTTTCCCAACGTCGATTTGCCGGTCGTCGTCATCACCACCACCTTGCGCGGCGCCAGCGTGGAAGAGATGGAGACGGGCGTCACCAAGCCGATCGAGGAGATCGTCAACACCATCTCCGGCATCGATGAGCTGCGATCCACCACCAAGGAGGGCATCTCGCAGGTCGTGGTTCAGTTTGTGCTTGAAAAGACAGGCGACACCGCCGCGCAGGAGGTGCGCGACAAGATCTCCACGATTCAGGCGCAACTGCCCGAGGGAACCGACCCGCCGATCATCGACAAGTTCGAACTCGACGCGGCGCCGGTGATGACGATCGCCGTGTCGGGGCGCCGCAATCTGCGCGAAGTGACCGAGATCGCCAAGAAACGCATCAAGGAACTGCTCGAAACGGTCCCCAACGTCGGCGCCGTGATCTTGGTCGGCGGACAGCCGCGCGCGATCAATATACACATCGACGCCGCCAGCCTGACTGGCTATCGCCTGAGCATCGACGACGTGCGGCAATCGCTACAGCGGCAAAACCTGGAATTGCCGGGCGGACGCGTGGACGAAGGTTCGCAAGAACTGGTGCTCCGCACCATGGGGCGCGTCGAGAACGCCAGCGATTTCGCCGATCTCATCGTCACCAACCGCGACGGCTACCCGATCCGCATCCGCGACATCGGCCGCGTGGAAGATTCTTACGAAGAGCCGCGCGGCCTCTCGCGCCTTGATGGCGAAAAGGCGGTCAGCCTCATCGTGCAAAAGCAGTCGGGCACCAACACCGTGCAAGTGGTCGACGCCGTCAAGGCGCGGCTTGATCAGATTCGCCCGTTGCTGCCCGCCGACATCACCACCAATGTCATCCGCGATCAATCGCGGTTCATCAAGACCTCGATCGAAGAGGTGAAGTTTCACCTAGTGCTGGCGGCCGCTCTGGTCAGCTTGACCATCTTGTTGTTTATTCGCGATTGGCGCACCACGGTCATCGCCGCGCTCAGCATTCCCACCTCGATTGTGGCCACTTTCGCCTTCATGGATTGGATGGGCTTCACGCTCAACAACATCACCATGCTCGGCCTGATCTTGGCCGTCGGCATCGTGATCGACGACGCCGTGGTGGTTCACGAAAACATCTTCCGCCACATGGAAGAACACGGATATAGCGCCCGTAAGGCGGCCAGCACCGCCACTCGCGAAATTGCACTGGCGGTGGTCGCCACCACGCTCTCGCTGCTGGTGATCTTTGTGCCGGTGGCGTTCATGTCGGGCCGTGTCGGCCGCTTCTTCAACAGCTTTGGCTTTGTGGTGGCGTTTGCCGTCTTTCTCAGCATGTGCATCTCGTTCACCATGACCCCCATGCTCTGCTCGCGCTTTCTCAAGCTCGACGAAAAGCATCACGGCAGCAAGTCGGGCCGTTTCTGGATGATGATCCAAAACGCCTATGCCTGGATACTTCGCTGGTCGCTGCGGCATCGCTGGGTCGTGGTGGGCGTTTCGGCGTTGCTGCTGTTTTCCACGCCCGCCATCTTTCGGCTGGTTGGCATGGAGTTCGTGCCGCAAGACGATCAGAGCGAGTTCCAGGTGGTCGCCACCATGCCGGAGGGTTACACGCTGGAGCGGGCCGACGGCGTCTTTCAAGAAATGGAAGCGCGGCTGCGCAAGCTGCGCGGCGTGACCAACCTGTTCACCGTGATCGGCGACACGACCGGCCGTGTTTCCAAGGGCCAGGGGGATGTCACCAGCGGACAAATCTATGTTCGCATGGTCGACCTGCGCGATCGCGACTACACCCAGTTCGACGTGATGCGCGACGCCCGCGAAATTCTCAAGGACTATCCCGACCTGCGCGCCGCCGTGCAGGAGGTGCAGGCGTTTCAGTCGTCCGGCTTCCGCCAAGTGGCGGTCGATCTCAATCTCAGCGGTCCCGACCTTGCCAAGCTGCAAGTCTTCGCCGACCAGATCACCGGTTGGATGCGCCAACAAGGGCACTTTGTCGATGTCGACACCAGTCTCTCGCTCCGCAAGCCGGAGTTGCGGGTCCGCATCGACCGTGAAAAGGCGAGCGACCTGGGCATCCCGATTCAAACCATCGCCAGCACGCTCAATGTGCTGATCGGCGGCGAGATCGTCGGCAAGTACAAGGAGTTCGACGAGCAGTACGACGTCTGGCTCCGCGCCGATCTTCCCTTCCGCGACAATCCCGATGCGATCAGCCTGCTCACGATTCCTTCGCGCGTCGGGTTGACGCAACTCTCCAACGTTGCCCAATTGAAAGAGGCGACCGGACCGGCCACGATTGACCGCTTCAATCGTCAACGGCAGGTGGTGGTGATGGCCAACCTGGAAGGCGTTGCGCTGGGGGACGCCGTCGACAAGCTATCGGCCTATCTCCACACGCTCAACTTGCCGAGTGATTACTCGTTCGAGTTCATTGGCCGCGCCAAGATGCTCAAGGAATCGAACTCCAACTTCTTGGTCGCGTTCGGGCTGAGCTTTCTCTTTATGTATATGGTGTTGGCCGCGCAATTCGAGAGCTTCACCCACCCCATTACCATCTTGCTCGCGCTGCCGCTCACGCTGCCGTTCGCGCTGTTGTCGCTGGTGCTGTTGCGGACCACGATGGACATCTACGCCATCTTCGGCCTGTTCATGCTGTTTGGCATCGTCAAGAAGAACGGCATCTTGCAGATCGACTACACCAACGTGCTGCGTGGGCAAGGACTGACTCGTGACGCCGCCATCATGGAGGCCAACGCCACGCGCCTGCGGCCCATCTTGATGACCACGCTCATGCTGGTGGCCGCGATGGTCCCCATCGCCATGGGCGAAGGTCCTGGCGCCGCCAGTCGCGCCAGCATGGCCAAGGTGATTCTGGGCGGACAAACCTTGTCGCTGTTGCTCACGCTGCTGATTACCCCGGTGGCCTATTCGCTGTGGGACGATATCAGTGGACTGACGGCTCGTGCAGCCACGCGCGTCGCCGCTTGGCTCAAGCGTAACGAGAAGGAGCCAAGCGTCACCCCTGCGCCGACCCGCGATGCGGAACTGTTGCCTGCGGGTTTGGTCGCTAGCGGGCAGTGAACCGTCGCCGATAGCCCCCCTTCACTACTCTGGTCCCACCAGCACGAATGTGGCCCAGTAGTATGGGTCTTGCCAGCGCGGTTGCTGGCGAACGTAGCGCTTGGCCGCCTGTAGTGCCCGCGCGTAGTTGGGTGTTTGATCCTTTTTCTCAGCCTGCGCGACGCCCGCGCAGAAGTAGCTCACGGCGCTGGCGGCGGCTTGATCGTCGACCAGCCAGTTGCTGGCCACCACGCGCTGCGCTCCGGCCACCACGAACCCCCGCGACAACGCCCATACTCCTTCCCCCTGCTGCTGCGGCCCGTAATTGGTCTGGCATGCGCTGAGGATTGCCAACTCGCAGGCGGAGAGATCGAGCTCATAGATCTCTGGTAGCCGCAAATAGCCGTCGTCCCGCGGATCAGTGGCGGCATTGGCGCCCGGCGTGAGCGCCAGCGCCCCAAAGAAGTTCCCCAGCGATTGATCGACCAGTCCATGACAGGCGAAATGGACAATCCGCTTGCCGGCGATCAGGGAGCGCACCTGGGCTTCGGTCGCGGAGTCGCCACGCAGCACCATGGTCCGGCTCGGCTTGCCGTCAAACGCCTCTTGCACCCAGTTCACTTCCAGATCGGAATACGGCAGTTGCGACAACGCACCGCCGGCTCGCGTGGCGACGTCCGTGGCCGCCTGTTCGCGAGCGGATGAAGTCGCTTCGCGCGGGCGATAATTCGGATTGCCGACCGACAACACAGGCTGGGCGACGACCGAGGTCGGTTCTTCGTGCGCCATGAGCAGGTTGAAGAGCACGGTGGCGCTGGGCGCGTATCGCACGGCGGCGCTGGTATCGAGCAGATACTTGGGGTTGGCGCCCGCTTCCAGCACCAACGCCTCGAACGGCAGGCTGGCCAGAGCCGCGTCGGGCACGACGATCAGCGATTCGATTTCGCCCGCCGCAATCGCCTGACGAGTCGCCTCCGGCGCCAACACCTGCCAGAGCGCGGCGAGTTTGTCGATGACCAGCGGCTCGCGGCCGGGCTTGGCCAATTGCCGTAGCACCCCGCCCGAATCGCTCAACAGCGCCTCCTCCATCCGGTCGATCGTGAGTGGCCCCGCGGACACGCCAAGCACTTGAGCCTGGGCATCATCGATCGACAACGGCTCGACCGTGGCCGAGTCGCGCCCAATCGACAGCACATGCCCGCTCTCCGTGCCAAGGCAATACAACAGCATGTGGCCCCGCTCAGGCACGACCCGCTGTTGAATCTGTCGCAAGCGCGGGGGGCCCGATCCGGCGCTCAAGTGCGAGCGGAACAATGGGCTGCTGGTGCGCTGCTCGTTGTAAAATTCGTAATAGTCGCCGCGGGCTTGCTCCAGATCGGCCAATAACGTGCGGCGCTCCGCGTCGTTGGCGGCGAGCGATAATTGGCGCTCGAGATCGGCGACACGGGTCTTCAACTCACGTTCTTGCTCGGCCAGCCGTTGCCGCTCGGCCGCCGGGCGCCCCAACTGCAAGTCGGCGCCCGCCAAGGTGAGCTCGTCGAGCAGCGACCTGGCGCGTCCGCGCTCGGCCGCCGTGAACGCCTCGCTTGGGTTGCCCGCCTCGGCCTGCCAGGCGACCATCAATTGAAACGGCTTCAGATACCTCTCGAAGCCCGCCGCGCGATCCTGCTCGTTGCCGGGCAACTGGGCGCGAGCCAGTTCGGCCAGGGCTTGTGCCTCGCGCAGATCTTCAATGGCCTCGCTCTTGCGGCCGGCGCGCCACGCCAGTTGCGCCCTCAGCACATAACAAACCGATCGATCGCCAGGGGAGTTGATTTCGCGGTTGTAGTTGGTCACGACGTCGTCGACGATCGCCTCGGCGTCGCCCCAACGTTCCATGCGGAAATACAGCAAGGCCAGATCGCGCAGCACCTCGCTCTTGCGGTCGAGCGTGTCGCCAGGCAGCGCGGTCGCGAAGGCAAGCGCCTGCTGGTAGCTTTTTTCCGCCTCCTCGAATCGCCCGGCCAATTCCAGGACTCTCCCCAGGATGGTGTGAATATTGATCGAATTGATCGCATAAAAGTCGCTCGCGGCGTCCTGTATTCGCAGCGCGCGCTGTAGCAACTGTTCCGCAGCCGAGTATTGCTGGTCGCCCAATTTCAGCTTCGCCAGTTGAATGAGCGCATCGGTCAAACGCGGGGAATCGACGCCGTGGTGACGCTCAAGTATCGTCAGAGCTCGCTCCGCAAGTCGCTGCGCCTCGGCGATCTGCTTTTGCATGATCAATAGATCGGCGACTTCCATGAGGCTGTCGGCGACAGCGGGATCGTCGGGTCCCAGGAATCGCTCGCGCATCGCCAGCGCTTGCCGATGCAACGGCTCGGATTCCGCGTACTTTCCTTCGTGCCAATACTGATGCGCTAAATCGCGAAGCAGGTACGAGGCCAATGGATCGCTGACCTCGACCGACTGGCCGACCGACTTCAGCGCTCTCGTAAGCACGATCGCCGCCTCGCGGTAGCGCCCCTGATCGTGCAGCAAGCGGCCCATCGAATAGAGCGTGTCGATGACGTCCAAATGATCAGGGCCTCTCAGTTTTTCGAATAGCGCTAGCGCTCGCGTCAAATGCGCTTCGGCGCTCTGCATTTTGCCAACCAGACTCTCGGCCATCGCCAGATCGCGCAGCGCTCGTGCCAGTGAAATGGCTTCGGAATCGTCGGCCGCTTCCAGAATGCGCACCGCGCGCTCGAGCGGTTCAATCGCTTCGCGACTACGGCGCTGTCGGTAGCGCGCATGCCCTAAGTCGTTCAGCACGCGCGCCACTTCCAGCGCGCTGGCGCCGTGCAGTCGCTCGGCCATCGCCAACGCCGCGGCGAACTGCTCTTCGGCCGCCGCGCCTTGCCCGCCGTTAGACGACTCAATGCCTTGGGATCGAAGCGCGTCGACCACCGTGTCGTGCTCGGCGCCAAAGGCGCTGGTCGCAATGCTCGCCGCGCGGCCATAAGCGGCCGCTGCTTCGCTGAATTGATTCTGAGTTGAATATGCCTCGGCCAGAAGCAGCGCCACGGAGTACGCGTTAGCTGTCTTGGGGTCCGGCGCCGACTCGTGCAACTGGGCCGCTCGCCGCAATACAGTGACTGCCTCGGAGTGCTTCCGCTCCTGCACCAGCACGTAGCCCAGGCCATGCAGGGCCTGCGTCAGCGCGTCTGGGTGATCGGCCAGGGAGCCTTCGGCCAGCGCCACCATCTGGCGCGCGCTCGCCTCGGCCTGGGCGTACTGCCGCGCGTCGGTTTGAGACCGAAGTTCGCGGCCAAGTCGGTTGAACTCCGCGACGTCGTTCGCCTCTGCCCGCGTCGAACCGAATAGCGCAATGCCGCACACAATCGCCGTCAGACGAGCACGCGTGAACATGGTCGTGTCCCCCGGTCACTGGTCACCAGGTCCTGTCACGACTGGCATATTACCATGTCGATTAGGGGGGGCTGTCACTTCGCAAAGCGGAGGATGGCATCCGTTAAGCCGCCCGACGCGCCTGATTGGCCGTCTGGGCCGGCAGTTGTCCGCCATCGGTCGCAACCGAGCGACCTGCTTCCAACCGATCAAAGAAACCCCAGCAAGCCCCAGGAATCAGAATGGCTTGGGCGCCTAGCCACCCCACCGCGACGCCCATCACCACGTCGCTGGCGAAATGCGCCCCCGATTCGATCCGCTGCAAACCAACCATCACGCCTAACGCCACAAACAGCCACCGCCCGCGCGGATAGGCCCAGGCCAGCGCCAAGGCCAACGCCACGCCTGTCGCGGTATGCGCCGAGGGAAAGCTCTGCCCGCTGGCCTGCGTGTCGCCAAACGGCAACCACGATGTGAAGCTATCCGCGATCTGTTGTCCGGAGATGACGAAGTCGCGCGGTCGCGTGCGGGCAATCAGCAACTTGACCAGGTCTGCGGTCAATGCGCCGCTGAGCACCGCGCAAACCAGGCGGGGCATGCGCGCTCGCCCCTTGGCGTCCAACAGACACACGGCGATCAAGATGATCGCCACGCCGATCCCGTTGCCGAACGCCTCGCTGGCCGCGAACAGTTCGCGCAGAAAATCAGGACAACGCTCTTGCAGCGACCAACGCGCAGTCGCCAGATCGAGCGGCAACGCGGCTCCGGCTGCTAGCATCAATAGCGCGGTTATGGCTAACCAGCGCCAAATAGCGTCGCCTCTGGCGCTGGGCGCTCTCTTTGCTAGCGGTTCAGCTCGATGGCAGTTCGGCATTCGCAATACTTCTGCATCCACTACTTGCGCGCACTGGTAGCCCCAAGGCAAGCGGCGATTCTTGGCGAGTTGCCAGATTGTGGCAACCTCAATCCGCGGTAAGGGAAGAGAAAGTAGGTAGCGCGGCCAATCCATGTTGTCCGCCTGTGAGGCTTGTTTTACAGTATCGCGCCGCGCGGCGCACGTCAGCTAAGGCCGCGCCATCACACCAGACGTCGGCCGCCACCTTTCATCATGCAGCGACTCGTGCGAGATCAATTGATCGTTCTGGGCGTCGCCGGCGTGCTAGCCTTTGTCAATCTGGGCAGCGCCGGACTCTTTGACGAGGACGAGCCCAAGAACGCCGCCTGCGGACAGGAAATGTTCGATCGCGGCGACTGGATCGTGCCCACGTTCAACCATGACCTGCGCACCGACAAGCCGATCTTGCTCTATTGGCTGATGCTGGCGTCGTACCATCTGTTGGGTGTGAACGAGTTCGCCGCACGGCTCCCCTCGGCCCTCTTGGCGGTCGGCACGTCGCTGGTCACCTATCACCTTGGACGGCGTCTTTACGGACCATTGGCCGGACTCCTGGCCGGGCCGATCATCGCCACCAGTCTCAACTTCGATGTTGTGGCTCGCGCGGCGACACCCGATTCGACGTTTGTCTTCTTCTGCACCTTGAGCATATTGATATTTGTGCTGAGCGCGTTTGATCAATCGCGCGGCGACGCCAGCTTACGCGATTGGCGGGCGTTTGTGCCGCGTAATCTCTGCTGGTTTGTCGCGATCTATGCCGCCATGGGGTTGGCCGCGCTGGCCAAAGGGCCGGCCGGCATCGTGCTGCCATCTTGCGTGATGGGCCTGTTTCTGCTGGTCGTCGGCTCGCGAGATGCGCAAGTCGCGGCAGGTGACTCATGGGCCGCTCGCGCGCGCGGTTGGCTGGCCTGGTGTCGCGATTGCTTTCATTGGCGGCGAATCGCCGAGATCGCCTGGGCAATGCGACCCTGGACGGCGCTGGCCGTGCTCTCACTGATCGTGTTGCCTTGGTACATCGCGGTTGGCATTGCGACTGATGGCGCCTGGCTGGCGGGCTTTCTCGGCAAACACAACGTCGGCCGCTTCGTGGGCGCCATGGAAGGTCACTCCGGGCCACCGTTCTATTATCTCGTCGCCATCTCGATTGGCTTCTTCCCGTGGTCGGTGTTCTTGTTGCCGTGCTTTGCACGCTGGAAGGCCCGCCTCGGTGAGTCCGCAGCCAATCGTCCGGCCGATCTGCTGATCGTCTGCTGGCTTGGCTTCTATCTGGTGTTCTTCACTCTCGCGCGCACCAAGCTGCCCAATTACGTGCTGCCCGCCTATCCCGCGCTGGCGCTGGCCACCGGCGCCATGCTGCGCGATTGGCTCATCGCGCCGGCGACTCGCCATTGGACACAGGCCGCGCTGGCATTTGGCACGGTGGCGGCAGTCGGAATCGGCATGCTGATCGCGCTCCCGGTCGTCAGCTATTTCTTGCTGCCGGGAGAGTGGCTGCTGGCCGTGGCCGGCGTGGCGCCCCTGGTAGGCGGATTGGTCTGTCTGCGCTGGCTCAAGCAGCAGCGCTGGGAACACGCTTTGGCCGCCTTTGTCATCATGGCCGCGCTGAATAGCGCGGTGCTGTTTGGCTTTGTTGCCGCGCGGGCGAGTCGTCACCAAACCAGCGAGACGCTCATCGCGCTTGCCCAGCGCCAATCGGCGGAAAGACCTCGCATTGCCGCGTTTGACTACTTTGAGCCCAGTCTGGCATTCTACGCCCGACAACAGGTCGGTCGCTTTCACACGAGTGAAGAAGTCGAAAAGTTCTTCGCCGCGCATCCGCGCGACGGGTATCTGATCACGCACGAAAAAGTCCTGCCGCAAGTCGAACCCGCCCTGCCGCCGAGCGTGACGATTCTTGCCCGCCGGCGCCGCTTCCTGCGCAAGGGAGATGTTGTGTTGATTGGTCGTCCGGCCGAGGTCGCCACGCAGCCACATGACCGCCTGCGGCGACCCCAATGACGCCTGCGGCGAGAGACAAGCTCCGAGAATTTGCCGCGGGCAGCCAGGAATCCGCCATGCCAGATTTGGCTTCGATTTCGATTGTGGTGCCGATCTACAACGAGCAAGAAAATGTTCGCGCGCTGCATGCGGCGATCACGGCCGCTGTGGCGCCGCTCGGCCGTCCATACGAGATTCTGCTCGTCGACGACGGCTCGACCGACGGCACCAGCGACCTGCTCCGCGAGTTGGCCACGCGCGATCCGGCGGTGCGCGTGGTGCGCTTCCGCCGCAATTTCGGACAGACGGCCGCCATGAACGCCGGGCTGCACCTGGCCACGGGCGACGCGATTGTGACGCTCGACGCCGATTTGCAGAACGATCCGCGCGACATCCCAATGATGCTGGCCAAGCTCGACGAAGGTTTTGACCTGGTGCATGGCTGGCGCAAGGATCGCCAGGACAAGCTGTTGAGTCGGCGGTTGCCGTCAGCGCTGGCCAATCGGTTAATCGCCCGAGTGACCGATTTTCCCGTCCACGATCTGGGCTGCACGCTCAAGGTGATGCGTCGCGAAATCGCGCAAGAGCTACAGCTTTACGGCGAGATGCACCGCTTCATTCCGATCTTGGCGCACTGGCGCGGCGCTCGCTGCGCGGAGGTGGTCACCCGGCATCATCCGCGCCGCTTTGGCCAATCGAAATACGGCATCTCGCGCACCTTCCGCGTGGTGCTCGACCTGATCACGGTCAAGTACATGATTCAGTATCTCACCAGTCCGATGAAGCTGTTCGGCGGCATTGGGCTGTCGTCGGTCGCGCTGGGCCTGTGCTCCGGGCTAATCACCATCGCGATGAAACTGGCTGGCGGCGTCGACATGACCGGCAATCCGCTCCTATTGCTGGCCGCCTTCTGCGGCTTGGCGGGGGTGCAGTTCATTGTGCTCGGAATGCTGGGAGAACTGGGCGCCCGCACCTACTTTGAGTCGCAGCAAAAGCAGCCGTACGCGATTCGCGAAGCGCTCGGCTTCGACCGTCCGCTGACGCCCCCCTCCCCTGCCCCGTGCGCCGAGCGGCCTGCGCGAGCGGCGTAAGGGGGGGCGACATTTCTGGCGAATTCACGAGTCGCCGCGCTCGTACGGCGGTTATATGGTTCCGCTGAACCGCCGCGCCAGCCAGCGAGCCAAGAGAATAATTGCATAGACGCGAGTCATCGCGGCGCTTGCGACCGCGATGGCATACGGGAATCGCAGGAATCGCCAACTAGCCATTACAACGCTGGCAAAAAACAATAGCCGCAGCAGGATTGTGATTGAGACTTGACCGCGCTTCATTGTTCAGTCGTTTCGGGAACACATTGTTTTTCCAAGCGTCTCAGTTTTTCTAGGGCTTCTCGGGCGCTGTACGACATGCATTCCCATGGCGATTGACTTGCTGCTTCCAAAGCAGGGATCGCCACTAACGCTGGCGCACCAATGTTGCCCAACGCCTCTGCCGAAAACCATGCGGCATCGCGTGAGTCGACGGCAAGCTTTCGAGTGAGCGCAGCCACCGGGCGCGGATCACCAATTGCGACTGTCTGTAACGCTCGTGCAGCTTCGCGCTCGACAAATCGATCGCCGCAATCCAGCGCAGAAATCAAATCGGGAACGGCGACATTCGCGCGCTGGCCCAAACGACGAAGCTCGGTGCAGGCGTACGTTCTGGCAAACGACCACCGACCATGAATGACATCGGTAATCTCATCCAGAGGAGCGGTGTTTGTTGGGTTGTTCTCGAACTCCGCACTAAGCTTCTGCAGACGCTGAGCAACTCGCTCCCTGTCTCCGCGAGTTTCGACACATTGCCGGAGAATCACCCCGCCGACTATTGCCGCCAGGATCAGCGTAAGCAGCGTTCGCCGCGACATGCCGCCTCTCCCTTACGTCTCCGCCAACTGCGTGCGCTCGTACTCGAACGCCCGGACCAGCTCTTCTTTCGGAGTCGCCAGTTGCAATCGCGGGCTGCGAGCCAGGACAAATGGCAGCCGCACCGTGAACGTGCTGCCGCGCCCCACCTCGCTCTGCAACGTCACATCGCCACCCAGCAGCCGGCATAGCTCGCGCACGATCGACAGTCCCAGCCCCGTGCCCGAGTACTCGCGCGTCAATGGGTCGCCGCTGGGGACCACCGTCTCTCCCTGGCGGAACTTTTCAAAGATCTGCGTCTGGTCCTCGGGGGCGATGCCCACCCCGGTGTCGGAGACGACCAGTTCCAATTCGCCGCTGGCGTTCTGCCGCGCGCTGATCACGATTCGCCCTCCCTCGGGCGTGAACTTGATCGCGTTGGAGAGCAGGTTGTTCAGGATCTGCTGCACCTTGCCCTGATCCTGATATAGCTCTGGCAACCGCGGCGCGATGACGGTTTCCAGGTCGATGTTCTTCTTTTCCGCGAGCGGCTTGGCCATGTCGCACTGGGCCCCGATCACGTGCTCGATGCGAAACGCCGCCAGCCGCACATCCATTTTGCCGCTCTCGATCTTCGCCAGATCGAGGATGTCGTTAATCATGTCGAGCAGCATCTTGCCGCTCTTTTGAATGTTCAGCACGTAGCGCTGCTGCTTTTCGTCGAGCGACTTGATCGAGCTGAGCACGTCGCTGAAGCCGATAATGCTGTTGAGCGGGGTGCGCAGTTCGTGGCTCATGGTGGTGAGAAATTGGCTCTTGAGCTGATTCATTTCCATCAGCCGCATGTTGAGCTGGGCCAATTCGTCGACCTTGGTGTCAAGCGAGGTGTTCGCTTCGAGCAGGTCGTCTTGCGCGGCGACCAAATGCCGCAACATGCGATTGAACGCCAGGCCCAATTCCTCGAACTCGTCGCCGGTGCGAATCTCCGCCCGCTGCTGAATGTCGCCGTGGCTAATGGCGTCGCTCACGTCGCGCAAGTGCTTGAGCGGCTTGACGATCACATAGCGCACAATGATGTAGGCCGCGATCATCGCCAGAAACACGGTGATGATCGCCGTTGAGAGCAGCACCGCCTTGTTGTAGTTCAGATCGGCCTGCGTCGGCGCGTCGGGGATGGTGACCTTGATCACCGCGATCAAATCGTTCTCGGCCAAGTCGGGATTGCGGTCGACCCCTTGGTGGCAACTGACGCACACCGCGCCGCGGGCCCGCACCGCCTGGTAGTATTCGTACACCGCGTGCTTAGGCAGGTGTCGCTCGGTCCACTCCACGCCGCTGCCATCGTCGTGCTCCTCGGCGCGGCCGCTCTTGAACCGTTGCAGCACGGCGCGCTCGATGGCGTCGCGTGGGGCGCGATTGGCCTCGGGGCGCAGCGAATTCCAAGTGTATTCCTGATTGCGCAGGCTCTCGCTTGCGCTCTGCACCATTTCTTTGAATTCTTCGCGCGTTTCCAGCTTCTCCATGTGACGGAGGCCCATGATCGCCTCCACCAGCACGCGCCCCGTGGTGCGGTTGCGCTTGTAGATCAGCTTTTCCGTTTGCTCGCCGTACCACCAAAAGCTGGCCGTGATGAGCAACAAGAGGCAAGCGCCGAACAAGAAGCGGCACTTGCGCTCGAGGCTCGTTTCGCCGAGAACGCGCTTGAAGGAGCGATACGACATGAACTGTCCACAAACCGCACAGCTTGCCCACGCCGTCCATTTTACGCGGGAATGAGCGGCCCGACCAAGATCAAATCAAGCGCAGATGAGCAGCCGTTGGCTACAGCATGCTTGTTGGGTCGACGTCGACCGCCCACAAGATGCCCTCGGGTGGCTGCGCGGCGGCTGTGACCTTCCGCACGGCCCGGCGCAGCGCGTCGCCATCGTGGCCTTGCAGTTGCAGATGGTAGCGATACTCGCCGCGTAGCTTGGCGATCGGCGCCAAGGCGGGGCCCAGCACGCGCCACGGCGGCGCCTCCCCCGAGAGCGCGCCGGTCAACTCGCTGACCAGGTGCTCGGCAAAGCTCTCGACTTGCGGTTGCTGCTCACCGCGCACAATCACCCGGATCAGTTCGCCAAACGGGGGGTACCCCAGCGCGCGGCGCCCTTCCAGTTCGACGGTCGCAAAGCCTTGAAAATCGTGTCGCGCCGCCGCTTCGATCGATGGATGATGCGGATTGAGCGTCTGCACCAGCACGCGCCCCCCTTTCTCACCGCGCCCGGTGCGCCCCGCCACCTGCGACAAAATCTGAAAGGTCCGCTCCGAGGCGCGAAAGTCGGGCAAGTGCAGCGCGATGTCGGCGTTCACCACGCCGACCAGTGTGACATTCGGGAAGTCGAGTCCTTTGGCGATCATCTGCGTGCCGAGCAGGATTTGCACCTCGCCATGCCGGAACTTGTCCAGCGCCCGCTCGTGCGCGCCGGGGCCGCGCATTGCATCGGTGTCCATCCGCAAGCACGAATAGTTGGCAAAGCGCGTGCGCACCTCGGCCTCCAACCGCTCGGTGCCGATGCCGCCATACGCGATCCCCGCAAACCGGCACTCGGGGCATTCGGTCGGCGGCGGAATCTGGTAGTCGCAGTAGTGGCACAGGGCGATCTCTTGCTGCCGATGATGGATCAGCGCGATGTCGCAGCGCGGGCAGCGCACCACCAGCGCGCAGGATGGGCATTGAATGTGCGTTGCAAAGCCGCGTCGATTGAGCAACAAGATCACCTGGCCGCCGGTGTCGAGCGCCTGCTCCATGGCCTTGGTGAGCGGGGCGCTCAAGGCGCTGCGGCGCGGACGACCTTGTTGAGCGCTGAGCATGTCGATCGTCACCACGTCGGGCATCGGCCGATCGAACACGCGGCGCGGCATCTCCACTAGCCGATACGCTCCCTCGCGCGCTCGATGCCAGCTTTCGAGCGACGGCGTCGCCGAGCCCAACACGAGCGGAATGTTCTCGTCCGCCGCGCGGCGCAGCGCCACGTCGCGGGCGTGATAGCGGGGCGTCGTTTCTTGCTTGAACGACGATTCATGCTCTTCGTCGAGCACGATCAATCCCAGGTGCGGTATCGGCGCAAAGATCGCGCTGCGCGGACCCACCACGACCTGCACGCGTTCGGCGGCGATTTCTTCCCAATGCCAATGACGTTCGGCGTCGGTCTGATGGCTGTGCAAGACCGCCACGCCCGGAAACCGCGTGCGAAACCGCGCCACGGTTTGCGGCGTCAGGCTGATTTCGGGCACCAGCACGATCGCCGTGCGGCCGAATGCCACCGCCTCCTCAATGGCGCGAATGTACACCTCGGTCTTGCCGCTGCCGGTCACGCCGTGCAGCAAGATCACCTCGTGTCGCCGCGCGTGGATGGACGCCACGATCAAATCGAGCGCCGCCTGCTGGTCGACGTTCAGATGCAGCTTTTCAGGTTTCTCGGTGGGGCGTTTTCGCAACTCCCCGGTCTTCACTCGCTTGTGTACCGTGCGTATGTAGTGCCGCGACCGCAACGCCGCGATCGGCGCCAAAGTACACCCGGCAAGCGACGCCAACTCGTTGGGCGCAAGCGCCCGGGCTTCGTCAGCCAGAACGGCAAGGGCCTGTTTCTGCTTCTTGGGCAGCTTTTCGGTTGCCAGCGCGGCGCGACCTTGATCGGAGATTTCCAGAAAGGTCGCCACGCGCGTGCCTGCCTTGCCACGCACGCCCGCCGGCAAGACCGCCTCTAGCGCCTGCCCCCATTCGCAAAGGTAGTGTTCGGCGATCCACCGAGTCAGCCGCAACATCGCTGGCGACAGCAGCGCCTGATCGTCGACGACGCCGCTGATGTCTTTCAGCCGCCGCCGGTCGATCGCCCGCGCCGCCACCTCAACGCAGTAGCCAGTCACCAACCGATTGCCTCGGCCAAACGGAGCCCGCACCCGCCGACCCGGTTCCGCCGATTTCAACAACCGCTCGGGCACGCGGTAGGTATACGTCCCAGTTGGCCCGGCAGCGAAGACGACATCGGCCACCACTATGGGGTCGTCGTCAAGCCGCCAGGGGTCAGGCTCGGCCTCGAACAGTGCGTGCTGCTGTTGTTTCATCCGTGACGGGGCGGCGACTCGCGGGTAGCCATTGGAGACAATGGGGTATGACGCATACGATAACGGCTTACTCGCCGGCAGCGGCGAGTGATCTGAACTAATTTACACTACCCGGAACACGGTCTCGCGACAATCGCATGCGGCTCGGTCTGTTTGGTGGCACCTTCGATCCGATTCACTACGGACATTTGCTCCTGGCCGAGACCGCGCGCGAAGAGTGCCGCCTCGACCAGGTCTGGTTCGTGCCGAACTCGCAGGCGCCGCATAAGCAAGGGCGCCCCATCACCGATGCGCAGCGGCGCGTCGAAATGCTAAAGCTGGCAATTGGCGGCAATTCGGCCTTTGCGATCAGCACGTTGGAGATCGACCGCGGCGGAGTCAGCTACACGGTAGACACCTTGGCCCAACTACGTGCCGACGAGCCAACGCGCGAGCTGTTTTTGATACTGGGCGCCGATTCGCTGATCGACCTGCCCACCTGGCGCGAGCCTGCCCGCATCTGCGAGTTGGCCATGCTGGTGATCGCCCGCCGCACGGGCGCGGAGCGGGCCCGGCTGGACACGTTGTCCGAGTTAGTCTCCCGCGAGCGGTTGGCCGAGTTCGAACCTTATCAAATCGAGATGCCGCGAGTTGACTTGTCGGCCAGCATGCTAAGGCGGCGCGTCAGCCAAGGGTTAAGCATTCGCTACCGCACGCCGCGAGCCGTCGAAAAGTTCATCGAGGTCGCCGGCCTCTATCGCGCGCCGGAGCTTACTTTTTCGCCGCCAGCTTCTCCTGAGTCGCGCACTTGCGGCGGTTGAGCACCAGCGCCAGTTCGGCCTGTAGTTCTAAGGCGGCAAGTGCCGTTTGAGTCTCCAGGCATGAAAGCGCCAGATCCAATTGCTCGCTTGGCGACTGCCCCAGGTCGAGAAACAACCAGCGCCGCCCACCAAACTCGCACTCCCCTCCCCCCTGCCCTGCCAGCCATTCAAGCCGAGGTTCCACCCCAAGCTGGCGCAGCGCCGCCAGCGCTTGCTCTAGCACTTGAACTGTGAGCATCCCTGCTTTCCTTAGACCGGTTAACTTGCGCCGCTTCAGTGCGGCGAGCGGCGATTATAGCGGCCGCTCCTTGAGTCGGGTACGGCAGCGGTCGATAAGTCTACTGGTTACGCAAGGTCCCATCGCATCAATAGTTAAGACATTCGCGTTCGGCAATTGGGCCAGACGGCGCACACACGGTAAGCATGTCAAACTGCACACGCGAGGCGAATTCTGTGGGCAGCCATCAGCCGCCGGCGAGTCATGACGCTCCGCCGCCGCCCGCCAGCGCGCAGTCGGCGCCGTCGCTGGCCGAACAGGTGGCGCTGCTCAAGGAACAGCTCGCTAACGCACAGCGCATGTCGGCGATTGGCGAGTTGACGAGCACCACGGCGCACGAATTCAACAATGTGTTGATGACTATCATCAACTACGCCAAGCTTGGCCTGCGCAATCGCGACGATGCCAGCCGCGACAAGGCGCTCGAAAAGATTCTTGCGGCCGGAACTCGTGCCGCCAAGATCACGGGCAGCATCCTTGGCATGGCGCGCAACCGGGCCGGCTCGCTGGAACCGACCGATCTGGCCGCACTCGTCGACGATACGCTGCTCCTGCTCGAACGCGAGTTGAACAAGTATCGAGTTGCCGTGGAGAAACAGTTTCAGGCCGTGCCAGCGGTCCTGGCAAGCGGCAACCAAATTCAACAGATCGTCGTCAACCTGCTCATCAATGCGCGGCAGGCAATGCCGCAAGGGGGGCGGCTCATCATCAAACTGCATCCCGACCCCGACGGTCAGATGGTTAATCTGGTGGTTCGCGACACGGGAACCGGCATCGCTCCCGAACACCTGCGCCGCATCTTCGATCCCTTGTTCACCACCAAGCGCGGACCAGACGATTCGGGCAAGGGAGGGACTGGACTGGGACTGGCGCATTGCCGCGAGATCATCGAAGCTCATCGCGGTCGCATTCGCGTAGAGAGCACCGTTGGCAAAGGGACCGCCTTTACCATCAAGCTCCCCATCGCTCCGCCAGCGGCGCCAAGCGCGCCCTCTGTCGCGTCGTAGCCACATGGCGTATGCTCATGGCGCGACATGCCGGGGGACATGTCATGCGTTCAGCCATTGAAGGAGACGACCATGAGTTATGCGCAGCAGATTCTGCCTGAGTTCGACCAGGAGATAGCCAACACACGTAAGGTGTTGGCGACGATTCCCGACGACAAGTTCGCCTGGCAGGCGCATCCGAAATTTCGAACCATCGGCTGGAACGCCAATCACCTGGCAGAGATTCCTGGCTGGGTCGAGGGCACGCTGACGCAAACTTCTTGGGATTTGGCGCCCGCCGGCGGCGAGCCGTATCAGTCGCCCGATCTCAAAACGCGCAATGAGGTGCTGGCGCTTTTCGATCAGAATGTCGCCGCCGCGCGCAAGGCGATTGCCGCCGTCAAAGACGAAGACCTGGGGGTGCAGTGGTCGTTGTTGCAAGCGGGCAAACCGATTTTCACCATTCCGCGCGCGGCGGTTATTCGTAGCTTTGTGCTGAACCACCTTATCCACCACCGCGCGCACTTGTGCGTGTACCTGCGGTTGAACAACATCCCAGTGCCGGGCATGTACGGTCCCTCGGGTGACGACGCGAGCTAGCTGTCTGCGCGCAGGTTACTCGGCATTGGTCTCCGCACCAATTTCCGAACTGGCGATCGGCTGCCGATCCTCCGCGATAATGTCGATGATCTCCTCAGCGCTGGCAGCGGCGGCGATGCCGTGCCGCGCCGATTCGTCGGCGGCCAGACGTGCCAGTTGCGCAAGCAACGTCAGTTGCACATCGGGATGCTCGAGTGGCGTGACCAGCAACAGCACGAGTCGCACCGGCTTTTGCGATTGCGACGAAAACTCGATGCCCTCCGCAGAACGCCCCAACACCACCAGTGGTTCGGCCAGGTTGGGACAGCGGGCGTGAGGTATCGCCACGCCAACTCCCAGGTCGGTCGACAGTTCCTGCTCGCGCGCCAGCGCTAGTTCGGCGACGCGCGCGCCGAGCGGCAAGCGTGATGCCGAAATGGCGGCCGCCAATTCGGCAATGATCTCCTCGCGCTGGGTTCCGCGCAACTTCAGCACAACGCCGCCGGCGCGCACGGCATCGGCCAGCGACATGGTGGCTTCATGCGGATACTCGTCTTCGATTCGGCCGACGACCTGCTCCAGGATGTCTTCCAGCGTGAGCATACCGATTGGCGCCCCGGCGTCCTCCACAATGCAAACCGTCGCCCCCTGGCTTTGCATTTGCAACAAGGTCGATTCAATGTCGTCGTCCGGGCGGGCCGATCGCAAGGGGCGGACCAAGCGGGTCCAGTCTCCATTGGCCGATACGTCGGCAATCAGATCCTTGGCCAACAGATATCCCACCACGCGCCCCGTTGCGCCATCGGTCACGGGCCAGCGCGAGAAGCGCTGCTCGGCAATTTCGCGCAGCACCTCTTGCTGGCTGGCCGAGGTTGGCAGCTTGCGGACGCGAGTCCACGGCACCATGATCCCGCGCACTCGTCGCGATTGAATGTTCGTCATATTCTCGCGAATGAGTTGCAAACGCAGGTCGCGGATCTTGCTTTCCATCGCGTGGCGGTGCGTGCCGGTGTCGGCAAGCACCAGGCGGGCCAACGCCACGGCCACTTCGGCCTCTTCGAACACCGCCGCGGTGGCCCCCACCTTTTCCAAGTCTTCTCGCTCCCGCAGATAGTGAGCGCGGACCAGGATGCGCGCGTCCGAGTTCAAGTTGCGCGCCGCGGTGACAACTGCCACGCGGGCAGAGGATTGCGGCAAAGTAAGCACCAAATGCGATGCGCGGCGCATGCCCGCTTGTTCCAGGATCGATTCGTTCGAGGCGTCTCCAAAGACGGCCAAGTCTCCCTGCGCGGTCAGTTCCGACACCGTGTCCATGTTCAGGTCGATCACCACGACCGTCAGGCCGGCTTCGCTCAGTAGTCGCCGGACCGAGCGGCCCACTGGTCCGTAACCAACGACAATGGCCAATCGCTGCGCCTGCTGAGGCGCTGCGGCCAATTGATGCTCGGTGTGTTGATTCACCTCGAGCGCGCGCTTTTCGGCGCGACCGTTGAGCAGAGACCAGAGCCTGGGCCGCTTGCGAAGCCACGCTTCCAGCGGCAGCAATGTGCGGAAGATCAGCGGGTTGAGCGTAATGGTGATGATCGCGGCCGCGACCAGCATGTTATGACCCGAGTCGGGCATCAAGCGATGGGCGCGAGCGGCGTCGGAAAGAATGAACGAAAACTCGCCAATTTGCGTTAGCGCCAGCGCTACCGTTAATGCCGTACGGGCCGATTGTCCAAGCAACACCACAATTGTGAGCGCCGCCAGTGGCTTGACGATCAAGATGATCGCCAAGGCGGCGAGGATCAACAGCGGCTCCTGTAAGACAAAGATTGGGTCGAATAGCATGCCCACGGAGACGAAGAACAGCACGGCGAACGCGTCACGCATAGGCAGCGCGTCGGCGGCGGCCTGATGACTGACTGGTGACTGACCGACCATCATGCCGGCCAGAAAGGCGCCCAGCGCCATCGAGGCGCCAAACAGCGCGTACGACGCGACTGCAATGGCGATGGAGAACACCAGCACAGTCAAGGTGAATAGCTCGCGAGATCGCAAACGCGCCACTTGAACGAGTACCCACGGGATGACGCGTGAGCCAACGATCATGATGATGGCCACGAGCACCGCTAGCTTGGCGAACGCCCAAACGATGGCCACTGCCAGATTTGGGCTCGCGCCGGATGTCGCGGCGGTGGCGTCTTCACCCCCAAGTACGGGAATCAACACCAGCACCAGGACTGTAAGAATGTCTTCGACCAGCAGCCAGCCCATCGCAAGATGACCTTGTGGTGAGCTGAGCATGTCGGCGTCCATCAGCACCCGCATCAGCACCACGGTGCTGGCCACGGCCATGGCCATGCCCACCACCGCGCCCGTGGTGTACGAAAATCCGAACGCGACGCACACAACCAGGCCCAATAGAGTTGCGACCAGGCTTTGGCCGATGGCGCCAGGAATGGCGACGGATTTGACGGCCAATAGGTCCTTCAAGTGGAAATGCAGGCCGACGCCGAACATCAAAAGAATGACGCCAATTTCGGCTAGCTGATGCGCAATGTTCACATCGCCGACGTAGCCTGGCGTGTACGGGCCGATGATGGCGCCCGCCACGAGGTAGCCGACGATAGGCGATAGTCCCAGTCGCTGCGTCAGCAAACCCAAAAGCCATGCCGCGGTGAACGCCATGGCGATGGTGGAAATCAGCGGAAAATCGTGCATGTCGCTCCTTGCCGAGCCATCAAAAAAAAAGAGCCCAATTCGCCCGCCGCCGCGCCAAGCATCAAGCGAAGGGACAGAGCCGAGAGAGCGGACCCGCATTAGTTAGTGGGTCAGCGCAGGTTTTTATAATGGAATTTGCCCGAGTTGGGCAGTCGATCAGCGCGCGTTGTCGGGTAGTGCTACGAGCATCACGCGCGGATCGGCGCCGGTGATGGCAAGCTGGGCGCCGTCCGGCGACCAGGCGACGTTGAACGCGCTGCGCAGTGGAAGATTCTCTTGTAGCAGTGGCTGAATGGTTTCGACGTCCCAGACGATCAGTTGGCCGGTATAGCCCAGCGTCGCGAGTCGCAAACCGCTCGGGCTGAAAGTGGCCCGATAGATATAGTCGCGATGGCCTGCAACTGTCTTGACTGGCTGTTCATCGCCGACATTCCACAATTGCCAGGTCTTGGCAAGCCCCGCCGCGACCAGGCGCGCGCCGTCGGGGGACCAGCAGAGCGTATAGAGACCATCCGTGACGCCGCTGGTCAGTTCCTGCAGCGGTTTGCCGTCAGACGATTGCCAACGGCGGATGGATTTGTCGGCGCTGGCCGAGGCCACCTCGCTAGCGCCGGGGCGAAAGGCGACGGTGTAAACTTCCGCTGTATGCCCGGCCGCATTGGCGTAGTTCGCGCCGTCGCTCACATTCCAAAACTTGATGGTCTTGTCGGCGCCGGTTGATGCCAACTGCACGCTGTCGGGAGAAAAATCAAGACTATAGACTCGCTCGGTGTGCCCTGCCAATTTGAGTCTTGGCGCCAGCGGCGGCGCGCCCTCCGCCGGCGCTGTCACCGCCGCCACCAAATCGTAGACAAGGATGGTCTTTTCCAATCCCGACGAGGCAAGTTGTTTGCCGTCGGCGGACACGGCCACTGCCAGTACCCGATCGGCATGGTCGGCGAGCGTGCGAATCGGCTTGCCGGTCGCGCGATCCCAAATCTTGATCGTTTTGTCGAAGCCCCCTGTCACCAAGTGCTTGCCGTCACGAGTGTACGCGACCGCGTATACCGGCTGTTGATGCCCTTCCAGGTAGCTGAACATCGGCCGTCTCCGTGCGTTTACTTTTCGCCTGGCGTGGACTTGAGGCTTTCGAGATACGCGATGATGTCGGTGAACTCGGCGGGCGTCAGCCCATCCTTGAGCCCGGTGGGCATCATCGACACGTTCTGCGTTTCTCGCTCATCGACCTCGGCCGCGGGCACTCGGCGCACGCGTCCTTCGGCGTCCAGCAGGTCAATCGCGTCGTCGGCGTCGCTCTTGATGATGCCTTGCAGAATCTCGCCGGCGCTGGTGACAACGACGGATAGTTGATAGCCCGACAAGATGCGATTCGAGGGTTCCAGCACGGAGCGAATCAGTTCCTCGCGCGGATACTTGGCGCCAACGCCGGCCAGATCGGGGCCGACTTGCCCCCCGCCGTCTCCTCCCACCGCGTGACATTTGACGCAGGCGACTCCTTGGCGATCGGCAAACAAGGCGCGGCCGCGACTCGCATCTCCCGACTCGGCCAGCGCGCGCTCGCGATAGCGGGCCGGGTCGGTGGCTTGAGGCGCCACGTTATCGAGAAACGCCAGTCGCGGATCGCGCTGCTTGATGGCGACGCTGAACTCCCACGGACCACTGTCGTTCCCGGCCAACACCCAGATCTGGTTGTCGCCTGCCACGAGTTCGATGGGCGCGCTGTCTTGGTTGGCCGACCAACCGCGCGAAGTGTCGTGCTGATAAACCTGTTTGCCATTCACGTACAGCGTCAATTGGTCATCGCTGCCGATCAGCGCTTCGCTAGTCGTGGCGGTGGGTGAAGCGACGATCGCATGAGCAATGGCCCACGCGTCGTTTTCTGGTCGAAGCCCATTAAGGCGGATCCGCCCACCACCCTTCGGGCTAGCTGCCTTGTGCCAGGTGAGTGTGCGATCGCCCAACGCGACGCGCTGATCGGTGTCTGGTGCGGCCGCCGGATCGAAACTCGGCCGCTGCGCCTTGGGCCACGCCCCCATCACGTTCCACTGAGTGATCGGCGTCGGCTCTCCTACGACGCTTTTTAACGCGGCGCGGGCTTGGCCGCTCAATTCGCCACGCTCGTGGAGCAACACCAAATCGTCGTCAATCGCGCGGCCAAGCGACACCAGCGCTGCGCGGCAGGCCTCGCGCAGGTCCGCGTTCTTGTCAACGAGGCCGTCGATCAATAACGGCGCAGCGCGTCGATCGGGCATCTGGGCCAGCGCGGCAATCACGTCGTAACGCAAGGACGTGTCGCTCGCGGCGTTGATAATTTGGGGAACATAGTCGCACGCATGCAACTTGCCAAGGGCGGTAATGCATGCTTGGCGAACTACGACTTCCGCATCGTCGAGCTGCTCGGCAATCGCCGGCGCGCCGGGAACGCCGACAATTTCTACGTAGGCGGTGATGGCTTGCGCGCGCGCCGCGGCCGAACCATTGGCAAAGCGGCCGAGAATCACCGGCCCCGCGGCTGCCGCTTTCATCTGCGCCAGCGCTTGCATCGACACCACGGCAAGCTCGTCGGAGGTTTCTGGCCTGGCAACAATGCCGATCAATTGCTCTACCGCATCGGCGGAGCCAATGGCCATGATCGATTGCACGGCCGCTTGACGCAGCGCGTCGGATGCGCTCGTGTCAGAGGCGGCGTCGATCAGGCCGGCAATTGATTCCTCGTCTTTCAGCTCGCCGACCGCCAAAATCGCCTCGCGGCGCACCGCTTCGTCGGAATCGGCCAAAAGCCGACGCAGCAGCTCGGCCGCATTCTCGTTTCCGGTTGCCCGCAACGCGACAGCCGCGGCCAGGCGGAGCGCGGGATCGGCATGCTCAACGCCGGCACCAAGCGCGGATTGGGCGATGATCGTGCCGACCCACTCGCGATCCTTGGGGCGCGAGAACTTGGCGCGCGCCGGCTGAGTGCCCCACCAACCTTCTTGATACGGCGCCGCCTGGTACAGCACTTCTCCCACCGCGCCGAGCGCTTTGGGGCGCAGTTGCGGATCTTGCCCTGCAAACGCCGCGCGAATCAGCACCGATAGCGCGTCCTCGCTGTAGACGCCGGTCATCGCCAGCACCGCCCCCTCGCGAACGCGCGAATCAGGCGAGTTGATAAACTCTTCGGCATATCCCCAGTGATTGATCGAGCGCAGCGCTTGGATCATTGCGAAACGCGCAAATGCGTCCGGCGCGCCCAACGCGGCGAACAGCGGCTTCACCGATCGGTGGTCGGCGATTTGTCCGAGCGCCACCGCCGACCACATGCGCACCGACGGGTCATCGTCCGCCAAGCGCGCTTCCAGCGCCATGATGGCCGCGTCTCGATTCGGCAACTTGAATGCATCGGGTCGCGCGGCGGGCGACTGACTCGCGGCAATCGTGTACAGGTTGCGCGTGGCAAAACGCTGGCCAATCGCGCGGGCGGCCTGTGCGCGCACATCGGCATCGGCGTCTTGGATTGCTTGCGTCCAGAGCGCCGCGGGATCAACGGCGGGCGTGCGATCCGCAATCGCGTACAGCGCCCAAATGGCGTGTGTCTTGGCCAGCTTGTCCGTGCTGGCGGCGAGCAGCGTGGTGAGCGAAGCAACCGCCGGCTCACTGATGCGAACAAGTGCCTGCTGTGCGCGCATCCGCTCGCTATGCGCCGGATGCGCTAGGGCCGCGATCTGTCGATCGAGCGGATCGGCATCGACAGCACGCTCCGGTTCCGGGGGCACATCGCCCCCTGTGTAGCTGACGCGATACAGCCGACCGACGACATCCGGACGAGTCCAGCCACCGTAGTTCCAATCGGCGATGTACATGTAGCGGCCATCGGGACTGAAGCACAAGTCTTGCGGGCAGAACTCGCCCGCGCCATCGGCCACGATGAAATCCTCCACTTCGGCCGCGAAGGTCGCGCCGGACTTTTTGGGCGTGAATCGCTGTAACTTGCGTTTGCCCCATTCGCAGTGAAACGCGCTGTCGCGATATTTGGCCGGCCAAGCCGCTTCACGATAACACGCCGCCCCTACGGGCGAGCCGCCGCCGTGCTCACTGATCCGAGGAAGATGCCGCTCGGGATGCGGATGGTAATCGTAAGGGTAGCCGTAGTAGCCAGTCGGAACGTGATGCGTGAAACGCGTCCACCAGCCCAGGCCGTCGTCGGTGTTGTCGTAGGTGAAGATATTGTCGAGCGAGTCCAGGGCCACATCGAGGTGGTTACGCGTGCCGCTGGAAAACACCTCCAGCCGTGTGCCGTCGGGGCGCATACGGACAACGCCACCCCCTTCGAGCGAAATGGCGCCGCCGTCAGCGCCGCGCGCCAGCGGCACGCCCTTGTCTCCCACCGACACATAGATCAATCCGTCGAGTCCGATGCGCGTGCCGGTGACAATATGATCGTTAAAGCCAAACACCCCCGCGGGCGGTCCAAATCCTTCTGCCAGGTCTTTGCGAACGTCGGCCACGCCGTCGCCATTGGTGTCTTGAAACATGGAGTAGTGCGGCGCGTGCATCACATACAGCGCGCCGTCGTGCCACACCAGTCCGAAGACCGCTGACAGCCCATCGCAAAACACCGTCTTGCGGATTGGTTGGCCGTGCTCGTCGAACTGTATATACAGGACGCGATCGAACTCCTTGGTGGTGGGGCCGCGCATGTCCATCGGATCTTCGCCGACAAACAAGTTGCCGTGGTCGTCGCACGTCACCACCGACGGGTGTTCGATGTCAGGCGCTTGATACAAGAGCTCAACGCGAAAGTTGTCTGGCGCCTTTTGCGCGTGCGCCGCCTGCGGTAATTGCAACAGACAAACTATGAACGCCAAGCAGGAGATTCTGATATTCACGGCGAAACCAAGCGAGGCAATGAGGCGGGAAGTCGAGCAGTTACGTCATCATCCCCCAAGGGGAGGGTCGGCGCCATGATAACCTCGCCGATCCGCGCAGGGGAGCGTCTGCGCTAGCTAGCCGATTCGCGCTTCCAGCGCACGACATCGGCGATAATCGCGTTCAGATCGTAGCGCGGAGCGTAACCGATCGTGTCGCGCAGTCGGGTCAGGTCGGGCACGCGCGAGCGAACGTCCTCAAAGTCGGCTGAATACGCCGCGGCATAACTCTGAAATTCGACGCCCGACGTAGATTGCGCGGCGGCGATGACGCGCTGAGCCAATTCCAAGATGCTCACCGGCTGGTCGCTGCCAATGTTGAACACGCGCCCCGCCGCGCCCTGCGAATCCATCAGCGCCAGCACAGCGGCGACGACGTCGCTCACATGAGCGAAACAGCGAAGCTGACGGCCATCGTCATGCACGATCAACGAGCGACCGGCGAGCGCGGCGTCGACGAAGCGCGGCAACACCATGCCGTATTGGCCGGTCTGCCTGGGGCCGACCACGTTGAAAAATCGCCCGACGACAACGGGCAAACTTTGCTGCCGCCAATAGGCGAGCGCCAAGAACTCGTCGATCGCCTTCGATGCGCCATAGGCCCAGCGCGGCCGCGTGGTGGGGCCCAGCACCAGATCGTCGTCTTCGGTCCAGCTTGGCTTGGGGTTCTTGCCGTATACCTCACTGGTGCTGGCCAGGAACAGGCGGACTTGCCCACCGCCTTGCAGCTTGTCGCGCGCGATGCGCAACAGCAGGTCGGTCGGGTTGATGTTGGTTTCAATCGTGCGAATTGGATCGTCGGCAATCAGCGCCACGCCCACCGCGGCGGCGAGGTGGTACACCTCGTCGGCGTTACTTACTAATTGGCGCATCAGGGGCTCATCGGAGATCGCGCCGCGCACAAAGCGCAATCGGTCGGAGCGGCGCGCCGCGGTCAAATTGGCGATCGTGCCGGTCGATTCGTCGTCGATGACGGTCACCAGCCGGCCGCGCGTTAATAGCGCCTCGGCAAGGTGGCTGCCAATGAAACCGGCTCCGCCAGTCACCAAGCATCGAATCTCGCGAGGGGCGTCGGCCAAGGGAGGATGCGCCTGTGATGACTGGCAATGACTAGGACCGCGTGTCGACCGGTTCGGGCTCATCGCTGCCTGCCAACGACTCGTCGCGGGCAGCAGGACGTATGGCGATCGATGCAATGACCGAGGCGCCTAACAGTCCCAGCACGACAAGCAGCGAACCCCAATCGGGCAGCGGCCAATGGAGCCAACTTTGTTCGGGCGCCGGCCACCAGTCGGCATGCTGCAGGTGCTGTAGCGTCTTCACAGTCATCTTGACGCCGATGAAGATCAAGATGGCGCTCAAGCCATAGTGCAGGAACCGGAACAGATTCATTACTCCGGCCAGCAAGAAGTAGAGCGCGCGCAGGCCGAGGATCGCGAAGATGTTGGAGGTGAACACGATGAACGGATCGCGCGTAATGCCAAAGATGGCGGGGACGCTATCGACGGCGAACAGGACATCGGTGCTCTCGACCACCAGCAGCACCAGAAATAGCGGCGTGATGGTGAATTTACCCTCCTCGCGGACGAAAAAATGATCGCCATGATCTCCGCGCGCGACCGGAAACATGCGCTTCGCCAGTCGCAGCAACCAATTGGTATTGGGGTCGATCTCGTCCCCCTCATCGTGAAAGGCGAGCTTCACGCCGGTATAGACCAGAAAGGCGCCGAACAGGAGCATGACCGGCTCGAACTGCTGAATCAGTTTGGTGCCGAGAAACACAAAAATAAACCGCATCACCACGGCGCCAAGGATGCCCCAGAACAGGACGCGGTATTGATACTTGCGGGGGACGCCAAAGAAGCCGAACACCACCGCGAAGACAAAGACGTTGTCCATTGACAACGACCATTCGACCAGATAGCCGGTCAAAAAATTGATGGCGGCTTGCGAAGGCTTGGGGTGGTTCAGCACATTGGCGTAGAGCCACCAAACAAAGCCATTGAACAATAGCGCAATGGAACACCAAATGGCGGTCCAAATCGCCGACTCGCGCAGCGATGGCTCGTGCGCCTTGCGGTGAAACACCACCAAGTCGAGCGTCAGCAACACCGTCACCAGCGCGGCGAACCCCAACCAATAGCCAACTGGCACCGTGACAATCGCTTCTGCTGGCAAGTCAGGTCTCGCGAATAGGATTGCGCTGAGTAAAACGGCTCGATTCGCCTCGGCAAGCGCGCAGCACCTTACTTCGCCAAGGCTTACGAATCATAAGGGTTTGCGAAAAATCCGACAACCGGGCCAACGCCAGCATGGTGACGGCGACTCAATCGCCGAGTTACTCGGCGCGGCGAAGCATCGTGGCCACGGGCAAAGTTGCCAGGAGAACTCCGCAAATAGCGAGCAAACTGGTTGCGGGTTCGGGCACGGGGGTAAATGAAGTGATGACCGCGGAGAATCCCGCGCCCTTGGTCAGGCTCAGCCAGCCGATATCGAGCGTCATTTGATCAAACTCGCTGGCCGCAATCGTGGTCGGCAATTCTTCGCTGGATAGCGCGGCGCCGGTCGAATCGATCAGCCGCAGTATGAAGTACACGGAGTCGCCGGCGGCATTGGGCACATTGGGTGGGAGCGGACGAGAATAGGAAATGCCAATAACGTCGCCGCCGCTCACGTCGTCACCCACGACCACGACCAACCCGCGCGAAGGGCTGCTTGAAAAGTCTTGGCCGCCAATGGCAAGCTGAACACCGCTATGGGGAATGTTCGGCGATTGCTGGTAGGCCGTGGCGCCGGCGAATAAAAGCGAAAGCGGCGAGTTACCGATTTCCGTGGGCGGCGCTTCGCTGTCGTAAGTGACTATTCCAGTGATCGGGTCGCCAACTCGAATGTCTAGCGCCGGCTCCGAACCGGAAGTGATCTGTCCGGAAAATGCAAATGAAACCGTCGCCGCCTCGCTGACGCGGACATTTAGCGCCAGCGCCAAAAGTAACAGCATTGCTACGCGGATCGCCACGGCGGAATCCAGATACACGGAGAGTGAGCGTCAAACGACTTGAAGCTTGGCGCTTACTATGGTTCATTGCGCCCGACAAAACAAGCAGTCTTGCTCGACCGATCAGGTTAGCGACTCCAACGCTAACGGCCCGTTTTTTAATTTTTGTGGGGCTAGATTGGCCTCACCAGCCCATGACCATGTTCGATTCGATGATCTTGCGGGCGCGCTCGAGATCAGAGCCGGTCTCGTGCATGTAGAGGCGAATGGCGTGTACCTTGTCGCCAGCCGCCTTGGCCAGGCAGTCGCGGGCCGTATTACAGGGATCGGTGGCGCCGGAGATGCCTAGGGCCGATTTCGAGATCACCCAGGTGTCGCGAGGGCGCCGCGTCATGCGGACGATTTTTTCCTCGGGATAGGCGTCGTTGACCACGTTGGAGGCGCCGGCTTCCTCGCCAGCCCAGGTGATGATGATGTGCGACTCGGTCTCGATTTCAAACAACGGCATGGCACTGGCCTCCCACCAGAGGGAATCGTTCGAGGTGCGAAAAGAGAAGCGCATGGCGGGCTCGATCGTCCTGCATGGACACACAGCACTCACAAAGGTTGCTGACCAATCCCGATCGGCGTCGACTCGGCGCTAGCGGCATACCGAAGATGGTAGAATTCTCGGCAAGGGTCGTCAACGACTCAGATGCCCCCCTTTGGCCGGGGATTGCGCTTAGAACTGGCCGCCCGCGCGAATTATGTGGCGCCAACCGCATTCGCCAATTGCTGGCGCCTCTGGCGCAGTTGTTCTGGGTTGGCCGTGCCGGTTGTGCCGAGTTGAGTCACCGTGATCGAAGCCACCAAGTTGCCGACATCGGCGGCTTCACCGGGGGTAGCGCCGCAGAGTAGCGCCGCTACGATCCCGCTGGTGGCGCTGTCGCCGGCGCCGACCGTGTCGATGGGGCCGGAGACCGGCGGCGCCGCCGACAATTCGGCGCCGGCCGCATCGACGACCAGGATGCCCAGCGATCCGGCCGTGCAATAGATGCGCTGGCCGGCGCGGCGTGATAATTCAGTAGCCGCCGCCTGCGCGACCTGCAAGCGACTTGAGGCGCCGCGCTGGTGAAACTCGCGCTCGTCAATGGGCCGACCCAGCGCGCGGCAGCACTCCGCGATGTTGGGTTTGAGCGTGCCCGCGCGAAACTCGCCAATGAACGCCCGGCTGTCGATAAACATCAACTTGTTCGGCTGGCCGCGCTGCAACTCGGCAAGATGTTCGCGCACGCGAGGGGTGACGACACCCCAGCCTGACTCGTTCACCTGGTCCAGCACGATGAGCCCATCGGTCGATTCCCAGACGGCGGTCGCCCTTTCGATAACCTGCCGTTCGCTCGCTGCCGACAGCGGTTCGCGATTGCGCAAATCGAGACGATTGAGTTCGCGCCAGGCGCCTGCGGCGTCTTTTTGCAGCGGTTTGGTGTAGGTCGGCGTCTTGCGATGCGGGTCGCGCACCACATGCGCCGCGTCCACCGGCATCTGCTCCAGCGCCTGGAGCAGATCGTAGGCCTGGCCGTCGTCGCCCAACACGGTAACTGGCACAAGACGGCCGACACCGAGGGCCACGAGATTGTTCATCACGGTGCCTAGCGCGCCGGGCTGATTGCGGATGCGGGTGACCTGATAGGCTTCGAGGCCGGTTTCGATCGAAAGTTCACGCAGCTCGGCGTCGATCTCCAGATAACGATCAAGAAACAGATCGCCGATCAATCCAATCCGCAGATCACCAAAGCCCGCCAGCAATCGCTCCAAGCGGTCGAGCGCGATCACGACTGGGCCTCCGCCGCCAGGGCCGCCGCGCGCAAACGCGGCACGGTCGATCGGTGATCGCCGCTAATATAGAAGCTTTCACCGCCATCAGCGACGGTGCGCACGAGCACCGTTTTCCAAGGGCGGTAATAGTATTGCGGGTTGGACTTTGGCGCCTCGGACTGCCAATGCCCCCTGATTTCAATCAGGTCGAACGCCGCCGTGGTGAAGTGCGCGATCTGCCGCCCTTCCTGGTGCGCCACGTTGCGCGCCATGGCCAGCGCCTTGAGATACACTTCGGGCCCCATCACGGCGGTGCCAAAACATAGAAAGACGCCGTTCTGCAGCTTGTCGACCGTGCTGGTCAGCGCGAGAAAATCGCGATAGCTGGCTGCGCCAAACGCGGCCGCGTCGAAGTTGGGATGCTCATGCAAGATGTCGTAACCGATGCCAATGTGGACCGTGATCGGGATGCCGAGCCGATACCCGGCGGCCAACACACTGGTGTCTTTATTTGGAAAGTCGCCCTGCAGGATTTCGCGGCCGAGCGCCTCGCCCAGTCCCAATCCCTCGTTGGCGCCGCGGCGGACCACGTCGTTCATCTGCCCGGTTTCGTGCCACAGGCCAAACTCGCCGGAACGAATATAGCGAGCGACGCTTTCGCAGGTGGCACCGATCTTGGCTAGTTCATAGTCGTGAATCGGCCCGGCGCCGTTCATGCCAATGTGCGTAATCAGGCCCCGTTCCATCATGTCGATCAACTGGCGGCCAACCCCCGCGCGAATCACATGCGCCCCCATGAGCATCAAGCGAGCGCCCCCCGCCGCGCGCGCCTTCACCAGCCGCTCGCCCAGTATGCCCAAGTCCTGCATGGCCTGGGGCGACAGTTCGCCGGGCAAGTCGTCGATGGCCAGCATATGCGAATAGGGAACGTCATGCTGTCGCTCGTGCAGCGGCTTTATCAGCAGACGGTTGCGATCGAATTGCGGCAGTATGGAGGGCATGGCATTTTGGTTCTAGTTCAGGCCGAGCGTTTCAAACAGTCGATCCTGGCAGCGGTAATCGCCAATGATGATGTCGGCGCCGGCTCGCAACAACCGGTTGCGCTTCCACTCGTTGACGCCTTGACGCGATTCTTCGTTGCTGGCCACTCCGATCGCCACCCCGCCGGCGCCATGTACTTCCTCAATCTCCACAAATCCGTCGCCCAAGCCGATGAGCTGATGTCCGGCGACACCAGTCTGCTGAATGATGCGATCGATGATCATCTTCTTGGAAAAGTTCTGGTAGTCATCCAGCGCGCCGTAGATGTGCTCTCCAAAGAACTCCGCCACGCCGAGCGCCTCCGCCTCCTGTCGGACATAGACCAGATCAGTGCCCGAGGCGAGATAAAGGGTCAGCCCCATGTCGCGCAGTCGCGTCAACAATCGATGCGACTCGGGCACGGTCAGCTCGTCTTGAGTCATCGCGCCGGAGCGCAGTCCTTCGATGCGCCCTCGGATCTGCGCGGTGAGCAACTCGTGGTATTGATGTTTGTAGTGCAAGGGATCGCGCGGTTCGCCCCCGCGAGCGCGCACCTCGTCGGCGAGTTGCATCATCTGAAAAATCGTTTGCCGACCATTGAGCCGCATGACGAATTCCTCGACTTCCGCATGCAACTCGTCGCGCGACTCGCGTGTGCCGGTGGCCGCCAGCACATCGACCATCATCGGGATCATGATTTCTGGCCAATTGCGACGGATGAGCGATAAGGTGCCGTCGAAGTCGAAAAGCACCGCGCGAAAATCGCCGCGTCGAAATTCGGGGCGGCGGATTTCGATCTCCAGTCCCGACGCGGTTGCTGCGGCGGGTTTCATGTCGCTCATGCAATACTCCGGGCCGTGCGCCGCATCGGGCGGTGGCAATCTACTGTGGCGCTTTGTCAGTTGGCGAGCAGGTGCTCGAGAATATACAGTTCCAGCCCTTCGTAGTCGCGCGCCGCGCGGAAGGCTTCTACCTTGGCGCTATCGACCGCGCGGACCAGCGCCAGTAGGTGGTTGAACATCGCCAGGCTATTGGCGAGATGCCGGGTTTGATCGGCCTGCTTGGTGGTGCGCATCGCCTTGACATCCAGGCCGACAACGCCAATGTCGTAATATTTGGCGCGATCGAGCACCCACACCTGGTTGAACGCGCGGCGCAGGTCGACCGAGCCAAAGGTCTTGTCCTGGTCGTATTTCAGCCCGTTCTGGTCATTGAGATGCACTCCCCAGAGCTTGCCGTGCCAGAGGGCGTAGGCCATGTCGTCCGAGGGGTCGAGGCCAGCCAAAATGCTGTGCGCGCTCTCGATGAGCACGCCCACTCGCGACGGATCGACCGTGCGATAAGCCAACCCCATGAAGTGGCCGACCGTGGGGCAGTAAGCCTGATCCATCGGTTCGTTGGGCTTCATTTCCCCCACCACGCGCAAGTGGGGGTCGTATTTCAGAATCTCGTTGATCGCGTCGACCAGTCGGCCGGTGGCGACCAGCGGATCTTTGGCCTCGCGGATGTAAGTTCCTTCGCGCGCGGGCCAGAGCACCATTAGATCAATGCCCATCATGCGCGCGATGTCGACCGAACGGCGCGTGCGGTCGCGGGCGTAGCTGCGATCGGCGGCCTTGTTGGCCGTGTAACCGCCGTCGATTGTTCGCGCGTCTTCCCAAAGTCGCGGGGCAATGAACTCGCCGGTCAGCCCTTCGCTGTCCAGCAGCTTTTTCACCTTGGCGACACCCTTGGCGGTTTGGGCCGCGTCCCAATCGGCGGGCACAACATCGTCGTCGTGCAGTTGCACGTAGCTGAAGCCGAGCTTTTTGTACTCGCGAATCTTCTTGGCGAACTCCACCTCCTTGCGCACCGCCGGTCCGAATGGATCGGCGCCCATGGAAATGTTCCAGGGTCCAAAGCTAAAGCGGTAGTCGGCTGGTTTGGCCATGCAGGCAGGACTCCTGTCAGCGAGTTGAAAGGCCGGCGTCAGCCAGAGATTGGCCAGAGGCGCCAAATTCGGGGAGGAAAAATCGGTAGGAGCGGTCAGTGTAGTCAATGCCAACTAAGCCGCAAGGGGCGGCAGCATCGGCGGTTGCGCCGCCAAAAACATGAAAAATGCCATCCATTTTGGGTTGCCCTGGCGAACGCGCTGCCGCTTAATGGTAAGTACCGTTGTCAATCATCTTGTCCCCGCCGCGCTCCATGACTCGTTCTGTCGCCCAAGCTCTGGTTTGCGCCCTTGTTGGCGCCGCGGTATGTCCGTCGATCGCCCGTGCGGTCGATCGCATGACCGTGCAGCGCGAGGGAGAAAAGTCCCACATTACGGGCAAGACCCTTATCGAGGCGCGGGATGGCGGCGTGCTGCTGATGGCGCCCAATGGCGTGTTGTGGAATGTGCCGCCAGACGAACTGGTAGAGCGTACGCGCGACGAGACGACCTTCGCGCCGCTATCGGCCGATGAACTGGCTGCGGACGTGTTGCGGCAACTGCCCCAGGGTTTTGAGTATTACAAGACCGCGCACTACGTCATTTGTTACAGCACCACCCGCGAGTACGCGCAGTGGTGCGGCAGCCTGTTCGAGCGACTCTATCGCGGCTTCACCAATTTCTGGCGGAACAAAGGTTTTGAACTGCACGATCCTGAGTTCCCGCTCGTGGCGATCGTGTTCGACGACCGGCGCGCCTATCAAGCGCACGCGCGACCAGTTCTCAAGGGCGCCACGGAGGCGGTGACCGGATACTACAGTCTGGAAACCAACCGCATGACGATGTACGACCTGACCGGCACGCAGGCGATGCGCGACCGTAGTGAGCGCCTTTCGACAGCGGAGCAGGTCAATGTGATTCTGTCCCAACCGCGCGCCGAGCGCAACGTGGCGACCGTCGTCCACGAGGCGACCCACCAAATCGCCTTCAATTGCGGTCTGCAAACACGGTACGCCGACATTCCATTATGGGTTAGCGAGGGCATTGCGGTCTATTTTGAAACGCCCGACCTGACGAGCAACAAAGGTTGGCGCGGCATCGGCAACGTCAACGCGCTGCGGCTTGCGCAGTTCCGCCAGTATTTAGGTTCTCGTCCCGCTGACTCCATTGCCACGCTGGTGGCCGACGACAAGCGTTTTCGCGATATCAAGCAGGCCACAGCGGCGTATGCCGAGGCGTGGGCGCTCAACTACTACCTGCTGAAAGCGCGCAGCAAGCAGTACGTGGCCTATCTGCAGCGACTCGCCGCCAAGCCGCCGTTGGTTTGGGACGGCCCGGAAAAGCGATTGCAAGAGTTTCAAGAAGTCTTTGGCGACTTGGAACAACTGAACATCGACCTGCTGCGACAGATCGACAAGTTGTAATTAACCAACTAACTCAACGTAGCAGACGCTGATTGGTCGTAAGGCCCGCGTCGAGCATTGCTGCCTGACGAGGCGCTTGTGCCGAATTGCCAGTGTTGGCAGCGGCTTGGCTACTCCATTCGAGCAGCGTGCGGCGCGGCGCCGGTTTTGGAGTCAGCGTGTTGGGTGGCTGAACTAGCGGCGCCGCGACGGCGGCTGGTTTGCCGTCGCGCGGGTAGGCCGCCGAGGTCGCTGATTGCTCGCTGGCGGTACGCGCGTGCCAGCCCGCCGGTTGAACCGGTGGCGACGCGTTCGCTACCTGCCGCGGATTGTCGGCCGGCTCAGGCAGATCGCTGCTTTGGGCTCGAAACGTCGGTTCGGCGTCGGCGGGCGCATCGGCCATGGCCAACAGTTCGCCATTCTCGTCGGCGGGCGTTTGGAGAGTATCCAGCTTGGGGCTGCCCTGCTGCACCCAGGCGACCCAAGAGTTTTGCAGATCAGAGAGGTTGTCATACCCGTAGTAGCGCTTGGTCGTCGCCGACCATTGTTCGCCGCGCATGCCGTCGGCGACGAAATTGACAAACTTCTTGCGTCCCCCCTGCTGAATCAAGAATTTGCACAGCGAATACCCCTGCGAGTAGAGGGGCATCACGTCGGGCGGATAATCGCGCATCATGAACATGCGGCTGAAGGCAATGCCGCGATTGGTGCGCAAGAATTGGATCAGCATTTGTTGCTGCTTCCGACGCTCGCTTTCGTGCTCGACGGTGGTGCAGGCGCCCTCGTCGGCCCAACGCGGCAGCGGCCGCCGAAAGTGGCTGGCGAAGATAGTGTGCGTCACTTCGTGCGGCAGGACCGAGTCGAGAATGCGCTCGGGCGTGCCTTGAATCGTCATGTGCCAGCCAAAGACCTCGCCCTGGTCGAACATAAACGTCGTGGCGCCGCCGGCGCCGAGATTGGGACCCACTTCAAGAATGATCGGGCAAGGCTGCGACCAGCGCGGCAGTTCCTTGCCAATCCAGAGCACGGCCAGTTCGCGGCGGAACTTTTCGGCCGATTCGCCCACCTGCTTGGCAAAATCGCCAGAGGGCGCGGTGACTACAAAGTTGGGAGTGCGATAACTCGCTCCCAGCGCGAAGAAGGCCGCCACGGTGAGGGCAGCCCGAATGATGCGAGCGTCCATGCTCTTGTGGGTCTCCTGGAGTCAGAGACGATGCTCAGAGCCACATCCGTGTGGCCCACGATCGATTGAAGATCGCCGGCGAGCGAGAGCAAGCGGCGGGCCAATCGTTCGCTGCAGAGCCTCGAATGCCAAGGATTCAGTACGCCAAACTCATGTCAGACACGACCTTGCACGCTAGGAAACTTGCGGGAAAACTGCGCGAAAGTGCCGTGCCTGACCGGAAAACTTTGCAAAGAGTAGCGACAATCGCCATCGCCACCTAGAGGAGTTCGATAATTTACGCGAGGTGCAGCGCTGTGGCAAAAGGCGACTTTTTGACTCAGGAATGTTCGTCGGCCGCCAGCATGTTCAGAATAGCGCGGTTGGCCTCCGGAAACCGCAGCGTCGCTAGCTGTCGGCGCTCGATCCATTGAAAGGGCGCGCATGGCGGATCATCAGACGCCAACTGGCACTTGAAGAAGCGCAGTCGCACGGCGCCGTGTGGATAGTCATGCTCCACGACCAGCAATTCCCTTTGCGCGCGCACACGAATGCCGGTTTCCTCCCAACATTCGCGCTCCGCGGCCAGCGCAGGCGATTCGTCGCTCCGCACTTTGCCGCCAGGGAACTCGCGATGGCCGGCCAGCGGCGCGCCGGCGGCGCGTTCGCCCACAAGGAAATGTCCCTTGTGCTCGACAACGGCGATGGCGATCTCGGCCGGCGTCATGAACCGAATGAAAAATTATGCGTCGGGACGGAACTTTTCGACCATGCGCCCGGGCGAGCCCATGACATTGTAGCCGGCGTCGATGTGCAAGATTTCGCCGGTGATTCCATCGCTCATATCTGACAGCAAAAACGCCCCGGTGCGGCCAACTTCCTCGTGCGAGATGTTGCGGCCCATCGGCGCCATGTGCTCATAGAGGCTCAGCATATCGTCGACGCCAGCGCCGCGGCCGGCCAAGGTTCGCAACGGCCCAGCGCTGATCGCGTTCACGCGAATGCCCCGCGGGCCCAGGTCGTACGCCAGATACTTCACGATCGAATCGAGCGCGGCCTTGCACACGCCCATGATGTTGTAGCCCGGCACCACCTTCTCGCCGCCGAAGTACGTGAGCGTGACGACGCTGGCGCGATCCTTGAGCACCGCGCGAGCCGCGTTTGTCACGGCAATCAGGCTATATGCGCTGGTTTCCATCGCGATGCGGAATCCCTCGCGACTGGTTTCCACGGTGTCGCGCTTGAGGTCTTCCAGCGGGGCAAAGGCAATCGCGTGAATGAGAAAATCGATTTCTCCCAGTTCGCTTTTGGTCGTTTCCATGACCTGACGAATCTGGTCATCGTTGTTGACGTCGAGCGGAATCAGGAACTTGGCGTTGGGCTGCGGATCGGTCAGTTGGGAGACACGGCGCCGATTGCGTTGCCGCTCGTCGTCTGGCCGGTCGGGAAGATGCGTAAAGCCGCAGACGGCGCCCGCACTCATGACCTCTTGCGCAATGGCCCAGGCAATGGAGTGGTCATTGGCCACACCCAAGATAAGCCCCTTCTTTCCCGCGAACCAATCCATTGCCATCTCCCAGCCAGAAAGTACGGAAGTTGTGCCGCAGAATAGCGGTTCCCGCATTTCGGCTCAACGTCCGTCGAGGCAGGGACAGGCGAGGTCGCTGGTATGTGGTCCCGACTGGATATTCTCAGGGAAATCGGCGGGACGTTGCTTTGAGGGTGGCAATCACGGCAAAATGGAAAAGGGGCCGTGCCAGCCAGCGCTAGCATCGAGGGGCGATTCTTTACGCTGACTAGGCACGGCCGGCCTCACAGTTTTTTCATGTCGAAGGCGGGGGCCCGTGTGGCGTCGTTCGCTGGGACAACCTCGATCACAGGCTCGACGCGCACGCCCGCCTGGAAATCATATCGACAATTGGGACATCGCGTTCCAAGCTTGCGAAGTTGTAAGCCGAGTGGCCCAATCAAGGGACTGTGGGCGGCTAAGACGGCTCGCGCGGCGCCGATTGGCGCGTCGGCCCTTGGGAATGGTCGCACGTCAGTACCAGATGGCGAGACCAGAATACCGAACGCACATGGGACAGATTTCGTCCGACCCTCGGTTGTGTGTCACACCAATTCGACAAACGCTAATTCAATCGGTCCGAACGTGCATGACTCCAATTCGTGGCGCGGGAATCTCTGCCTTAGCGGCTTGCCGACATTTGCGTCCTCCATACGATCCGGCACAGGTTGAGCGGCGGACTGCTTCGACGCCATGCCGGATGGCGAGCCGACTCACAGCCGGTAGCCGCGGCGATTGGAGCCGCATCGGCGCAGTTTTCTAATGGGGATCTGCATCGCCCTCACAGGGGAGCGAATTGAAGATCTCAATCGTCTGTCCAGCCGCTAAGATGGTGATCTCAATTTCCAGGATGGTCGTAGCTTGTCGATCCCGCGCGTATCGAATCTCAAGCGCCGTGCGACACTTGTACGCGACGAGAACACCGTAACGATACCCAACGCTGATTCGAGGTGAACGATGCGCATGCTCCCAGAGCTGATCCAGAACAATCGCCAGTGGGCCGACGACATGACCAAAGGCGATCCAAAGTTCTTTGAGCGGCTCAGCGAAAAACAGAACCCGCAATTCCTCTGGATCGGGTGTTCCGACAGCCGCGTGCCGGCCAATCAGATTATCGGTCTCGACCCGGGTGAGGTGTTCGTCCATCGAAACATCGCCAACGTCGTTGTTCACACCGACTTCAACTGCTTGAGCGTCATTGAATACGCGGTGGCGGTACTCAAGGTTAAGCATATCATCGTTTGCGGACATTATGGCTGCGGCGGGGTGAAGGCAGCCAGCGAGAACCATCATTTGGGGCTGATTGACAACTGGCTCCGCCATATCCGCGACGTGCGCAAAAAGCATGAAGAGTTGCTCTCCATGACGGCGCCAGAGTCGATCCGCTTGGATCGACTCTGCGAATTGAATGTTATTGAACAAGTCAGCAACGTCTGTCACACCTCAGCGGTGCAAGAAGCCTGGGAGCGTGGCCAACCCATTGCCGTGCATGGATGGATTTACCACATTAAAAACGGCATCATCAACGACATGGATGTCACGGTCACAAGTCCGGACGAGATCGATTCGGCATACCGCGTGGCTACCAGACTGCCGAAGTGATTTACAGGTTCGTAGCCGCATTTGGCTCTGAGTACTGGCGCTCGCACGAATTGCGGATGATCGATCGGCCGAGGATGTTACGGATGGACACTATGACGCGCGGCGATCTCAAGAACTGCGACGAGTAGAGTCAACTATGGGCTACCGCACGCTTGCGGAATGTATTGACGACCTGGAGCGCAGCGGGCAATTGGTGCGGATCGAAACCGAGGTCGATCCGTGCCTGGAAGCGGCTGAAATTCAGCGCCGTGTCTATAGCGCCGGCGGCCCGACGATTTACTACGCGCGAGTCAGAGGTTGCTCGTTTCCGATGGTCAGCAACCTGTTTGGCACAATCGAGCGCGCGCGGTTCATCTTTCGCGACACGCTCCAGGCGGTGGAACGCCTGTTGGCGCTGAAGGTCGATCCGGCCGCCGTGTTCAAGCAGCCCTGGCAGTCGATACTCGCGGCGCGCACCGCCAGCCACATGCTGCCCAAGTTCGTCCGCAGCGCACCGGTGTTCGAGTCCGAAACCACCATCGGCAGACTTCCCCAAATCAAGTCCTGGCCCGATGACGGCGGCGCGTTCGTGACGCTTCCGCTCGTTTACACCGAAGACGCCGACCGGCCCGGCTGGCCCAAGTCGAACCTCGGTATGTACCGCGTGCAATTATCGGGTGGCGAATATCAGGTCGACCGCGAAGTTGGCCTGCACTACCAGATTCATCGGGGTATTGGCGTGCACCATGCCGTCGCGACGCGGCGCGGCGAAGCCTTGCGAGCGCATATTTACGTCGGCGGTCCCCCCGCGCTAACCGTGGCCGCGGTCATGCCGCTGCCCGAGGGAATCCCGGAAGTGACCTTTGCCGGCGCGCTGGCCGGGCATCGCATGCGATTTCAAAAGCGCGAGGCTGGTCTGCCGGTGCTGGCGGAAGCCGACTTTTGCATCGTCGGCAGCGTTGAGTCAGGTCGGTTGTTGCCAGAGGGGCCATTTGGCGACCATCTGGGCTACTACAGTTTGGCGCATCCCTTTCCCGTCTTGCGGGTCGAGAAGGTCTTCCATCGTCGCGGCGCGATTTGGCCATTCACAACCGTTGGGCGCCCGCCACAAGAAGACACGACCTTCGGCCAACTGATCCACGAGCTAACCGGTCCCGTGATTCCGCAAGTCGTGCCCGGTGTTCGCGCGGTTCATGCCGTCGATGCCGCCGGTGTGCATCCCTTGCTCTTGGCCATCGGCAGCGAACGGTACACGCCGTATGCCGAGCGGCGCCGACCGCAAGAGTTGTTGACGCAGGCCAACGCCATTCTTGGACAAGGACAAATGTCGTTGGCCAAGTATCTGTTGATCGTGTCGCACGAAGACAATCCCGCCCTCGATATCCACGACATCAGCGAGTTCTTTCGGCATTTATTGACGCGCATCGATTGGCGTCGCGACCTGCATTTTCAAACCTGCACCACGATCGACACGCTCGACTACTCGGGCAGCGGCCTCAATGAAGGCTCCAAGTTGGTCATGGCCGCGGTCGGGCCGGCAATTCGCGAGTTGCCAGGCACGCTCGACGGCGAGCTTCACTTGCCCAGCGGCTACGGATCGCCCCAGGTTCCATTGCCGGGAATTCTCGTCATGCAAGGACCGCGGCACACGTCCAACGCCCTGGAGGGCTTTTGCACGGCCTTTCGCGCAGCGGATGCGATCAATCGCTTTCCGCTGGTGGTGCTGGTGGACGACAGCGAGTTTGCTACCCGCAATCTGAATAACTTGCTCTGGACGACGTTCACGCGCTCGAATCCGGCGGCCGACATCGACGGCGTCGAAAGCTTCGTCGAGCAGAAGCATTGGGGGTGCCGCGGAGCGTTGGTGATCGACGCGCGCAGTAAGCCGCATCACGCTCCCCCGTTGATCGAAGATGCGGACGTTGTGAAGCGGGTTGACCAATTGGCGGTGTCAGGCGGACCGCTGCACGGCATCATCTAAAGAGACAATATCTCCCAAATCGGGAACACCATGGCTGCTTGTCGCACGCCGTATTTGCTGTTCGTCGACCAACTGCCGAACAGTAGAATCGGGGCGATGCAATGGCAAGAGTTGGTGTTCATTGTCGTGGCGCTTTCAATCTTAGGCGCCTGCATCGGCAGTTTTCTGAATGTTGTGGCCTATCGATTACCGCGCAGCATGAGCCTTTCGCGCCCGCCGTCGCAGTGCCCTGCCTGTGGCCATGCGATCCGCTGGAGCGATAATGTGCCCGTCCTGGGCTGGTTACGTCTCCGGGGCCGCTGCCGCGACTGTTCGGCGCCGATCGCCGCGCGCTACCCCATGGTCGAAGCGACCACGGCGCTCATCGTGTTGATCGTGGGAATGCTTGCGCTCCTTAGTCGCGGCGGCAGCGCGGACACCGCCTGGATCGCGCGCACGGCGTGCGACGCCGCGCTGTGCCTGACGTTGCTCAGCGTCGCGCTCATTCAATGGGATGGAAACTACATTCCCGGTCGATTGTTGTTGCCGGCGCTGGTGATTGGACTCGTTGTGCCGCTCGTGTGGCCAGAGTCGAAGCCGAGATTGGCCCTGACTGGAATGTCTGAAGTTCGTTGGGGACCGCGCGGGGCGGTTGTCAATGCGACTGTGCTGGGCGCGGCCTACGGTTTGCTGGTCGCAGCGCTTGCGCAATGGCTACGGCGATCGGCGCGAGGCAAGCCATTTGGCCCGCCTCGTTCGCAGCCAGAGCAGACATCGCGCATAGAGTGGTATGCGCTACCGACGTTGATTGGACTTTTCTGGGGTTGGCCGGCGGTACTTGTCATAATTCCTGTCGCGGTCGCGCTTGGCGCGCTCGTGCCGCGCGCATTGCGACGCGCGATGCCGCTTGGCGCGGCGCTGTTAGTGGTCGCGATGCTGTATCTTGCCATTGCGAGCGCCTACGAAGGCTTTGGCTCGGCGAGCGCATCGCAATTGTCACCTCGTCATGACGCGCTCGCAGTGGCCATCGCGGCGGACCGATCGATGGGCCGAGAGCAAGAATAGATTTGTCACGAGTCTGTTTTCAGCGCAGCATAGGTGGTGTAACGCTCGCCGCGGTCGATGTCATAAATCGGAATAACATGCTTCAACTTACTTTTCTCGGCGCCGCAGAGACAGTCACCGGATCGAAGTACTTATTGGAGGCCGACGGCTCGCGTCTCTTGATCGACTGCGGCCTGTTTCAAGGACTGAAGGAACTGCGCGAGAAGAACTGGGCGCCGCTGCCGATAAGAGCGAGCGAAATCAATGCGGTGGCCCTCACCCACGCCCACATTGATCACACGGGCTATCTGCCGCGACTCGTAAAGCAGGGATTACATGGGCCGGTGTATGCCACTCCGGCGACCAAGGAGCTGACTGACCTGCTCTTAAGCGACGCGGCGCGGAATCAAGAGCAGGACGCCGAATATTTCAATCGCAAGCGATTGACGAAGCACAAGCCAGCGCTGCCGCTGTTCGACACAGACGACGCGCGTCGCACGGTCGACGTGATTCAAACGGTGGAGCGTGAGACCTGGTTCTGCCCGTGCGAACCGTTCTGGTTGCGCTATCATGATGCAGGGCATTTGCTCGGTTCCACCATGATCGAACTCGAGGTTCGACAGGGCCCGCGTCCGCTACGACTGCTGTTTTCCGGAGACGTCGGACGTTACAAGGCGCCGTTGTATCACGATCCGGCGCCGCCGCCAGCCTGTGACTATCTGATTTGCGAAAGCACCTACGGCGACCGTGAGCATCCCACGGTGGACATCCAGGAACAGCTTAGGCAGGTGGTGACCGATAGCGTGGCGCGTGGCGGCGTGCTGCTGGTCGCGGCGTTTGCCGTCGGCCGGGCGCAGCAACTCACCTATCTGCTGCAACTGCTCATGGCGCAAGACAAGCTGCCCAGAATTCCAGTCTATATCGACAGCCCCATGGCCAGCGAGGCGTCGCGCATCTATGCGGCGTTTCATGGCGAGCATGATCTATCGGAAGTCCAGGCCGCCGGAGTCGAAGATTCGATGACCGCTCGCAACGTGCGGCTAGTGCATTCGCGCGAGGAATCGAAACGTATCAACGACGACGACGGGCCGGCGGTGATTATCTCCTCATCGGGCATGATGGAAGGCGGTCGCATCTTGTTTCACTTGCGACAACGGTTGCCCGATCCGAAGAATACGGTGGTGTTGGGTGGGTTCATGGCTGAGGGGACCCGTGGACGACAGTTGCAGCGCGGGGCCAAATACTTGCGCATCCATCAATCCGATGTGCCGGTGCGAGCGCGGATTGTGGAGATGTCGGGTCTCAGTTGTCATGCCGACCGTAGCGAACTGCTCCGTTGGCTGGCGCCGTTGCCGGCTCCGCATCGCGTTTTTCTGACGCATGGGGAAAAGTCGAGCGCCATGTCGTTGGCCGAGGAGCTGCGCAAGCGGCGCAGTTGGGATGTGATTGTGCCGCGTCTCTACCAGACAGTGACGCTGGAGTCTCCCATATGACCCGGCGCGCGGCTCATGAGTTGACCGACGACGAGATGGCTCGCCGCAATCTGGAGGCGATTCATGCATCGCCCAGCTACGTGCTGGCCCAACGCGACTTGGAGATGCTTGCGCGGCCGGAGTTGCGTCCTATCCGCATGCAGTTGGAACTGCTTAAACCAGAATTGGCCTTTGGTCACGAAGGCATCGATTCCACCGTCGTGATATTTGGCAGCACGCAAATTGTCGAGCGGCGTCATGCTGAGGGTCTTTTGGCCGCCGCCGAGCGCGCATTGGCCGCCGATCCACATAACCCAATGTTGTCACGCGCCGTGGCGCGGCGACAAAAAACGGTTGACAAGAGCCATTACTATGACGAGGCCAGAGAACTAGCCCGTTTGATCACCAACAGTTCGGAACACAGCGAGTTCGTTGTCGTCACCGGCGGCGGGCCGGGCATTATGGAGGCCGCCAATCGCGGCGCGTTCGACGTCGGGCAGAAGTCGATCGGCCTCAACATCACGCTGCCGTCGGAGCAGTCTCCCAATCCCTACATCACGCCGTCGCTGTGCTTCCAGTTTCACTATTTCGCGATGCGCAAGATGCACTTCTTGTTGCGAGCCAAAGCGCTGGTCGTGTTTCCCGGTGGGTTTGGCACGATCGACGAGCTTTTCGATGCCCTGACGCTGCGACAAACCAATCGCATGCAGCACATCCCCATCATTTTGTATGGCAATGAGTACTGGCGGCGCGTGATTGATTTTCAATACCTGGCGGATGAAGGGGCGATTCAAGACGAGCATCTGACTCTGATGCAATACGCCGATGCCCCAGCCGAGGCATGGAACGCGATTCTCGAGTTCTATGCCAATCCGCCCAAGCAACCGCCCACCGAAACGACCGAGGGTTAGTCGGCAAACGCGGCTTGTTGCGCGGGGGTGAATTTGGCGCCCGCAAGTGGCCAATTTTCTTTGACGCCGCCATATCCACACATTACCATCTGTGCATGTGTTCCCGGATCGTAGGCTGACACATCGGACAAGCCACGGCGCACCCGCTGGGCGTCCCCCTTCCGCCCTACTTTGTTAGGAGACGCTGCGTTGATCTGGCGCACACCGTTCGCACTTGCTTTGGTGGCTGCGTGCCTCACACCGATTGCAGCGCCCGCACAACCTCCTTCGATCGGGTACACTGACCCTTTGGCCGTCGCGCCGGGCAAGGCCACAGATATCACACTGCGCGGCGCAGCGCTGGCGGCTCCAACGGGTGTTTGGTCCAGCTTCGGCGGCCAGATCGAAGTCGCGCCGGGCATTGAAGGCAACGGGACCAAGCCGGATCAAGTTACCTATCGAGTCACGCTGCCGGCCGACATTGCTCCGCAAGTGGGGGCAATCCGCGTTGCCACCGGCCAGGGTATTTCCAGTCTACGGCTGGTCATGATCGACGACTTGCCAACCGTAACCGATAACGGGCAAAACAAGTCGGTCGAAACTGCCCAAGAGTTGACCTTGCCCGTCGCTGTCGATGGCGCCAGCGAGGCCGAAAGCTTCGACTTCTACAAGTTGAACGCGCACGCTGGCCAACGGATTTCGATCGAAGTCTTCGCGCGGCGACTTGGCTTTCCGCTCGATCCCGTGGTGCGGGTGTTGAACTCGTCCGGCAAGGAATTGGCCTACAGCGATGATGAGGGGGGCAGCGGAGCCGATTGTCGCTTAACGCATCAGTTTGACGCCGATGGCGCCTACCTGATCGAAGTTCGCGATATTCGCTATCAAGGAGGCGGTGGCCATCGCTATCGCATGCGCGTGGGCGACTTTCCGCTAGTTACAACGCCCGTCCCCTTGGCGGCTCGGCAAGGCACAACGGCGTTGGTTTCAGCGGCCGGACAGGCCATCGAACGAGCGCCGCGAGTCGCCGTGAACGTCCCCAGCGTTCCGCCGGGCGGCCAAGTCGCGGTTGGTTTTCGCTACCCGGACGGCGCTGGAAGCTCATTCGGAACATTGGTAGCCAGCCAGGCAAGTGAGCAGATCGAGTTCGAACCCAACGACGCCGCGGAGCAGTCGTCGATCCTCTCTTTGCCCGGCGCCATTAGCGGTCGCTTTTTGGCTGCCAAGGATCGCGACTTTTATCAGTTCGATGTGGCGGCCGGACAGCGCTGGGTCTTTGCCGGACGCACTCGCCAGTTGGGTTCGCCGACCGATCTTTACCTGCGGCTGTATAAAGCCGATGGCGCGCTGCTGGCCGAAGTGGATGACAACGGCGCCGACGAGGGGCAAATCAACCATACATTCGCCGAGGCGGGCACGTACCGGCTGATGGTTGAGGATCTTCATCATCGCGGTGGCGCCGATCAATCGTATCGCATCGAGGCGACCCCCTATCAGCCTGGGTTCTCTTTGAGTGTGGAGGGAGACAAGTTTGATGTCCCCCAGGGAGGCGTGCTTGTCGCGAAGGTCACGGCCACACGCTTCGACTACAACGGGCCAATTACGTTGTCGCTGGAAAATGGCGACGGAATCGCGCTGGCCAACAATGTCATCCCTGAAGGGAAAAATGAAGTCGTGATACAGGCGACCGCCGGCGCCGGATTGGAACCTGGCCATTGGCGAACCGTCGCGGTCGTGGGACATGCCAAGATCGGCGAAAAAGATTTTTCCGCGCGGGCTGAGAACACCGCGGCCCTCAAAGGACTGTTCAGCGGCTTTCCATATCCTCCTGAACCGTTGGTTGGTTCGCTAGGGATTGGCGTGGGACCGGTGTTCCCCGATTTCTTCAAGTTGAGCGTGGCCGAAGGCGCCATCCGCCTGCCGCAACTGGTCGGCACGGCGACCTTCACGGTCAAGGCCGAGAAACTGAATGGCTTCAACGACGCCATCGCCTTAAGCATTGAGGGTTTGCCGCCCGAGATCACGGCCGACGTGAAGCCCATCGAGAAGGATAAGGCCGAACAGCAAATTACGCTGAAGGGCCCCGCAACGCTGGTCGAAGGCGAGATGCGAATCCGGCTGGTTGGCACGGCGGCGCACCAGAATCAGCCCAAGCGGGTGGTGCTCGATCAAATCCCCTTGCGCGTTTCGCCCCCCTTGGTGGTGACTGTTGAGTTGTCGGGCGCCGTCAAAGCTGGCGACAAGCTGAAAGCTAAGGTGCGTGCGGTGCGCGACGGAGGCGCTGCGGAGGCGATCGCCTTGGAATGGAAGAACTTGCCGCTGGGCGTCACCGCGCCAACAGGCGCCACGATACCGGCCGGCCAGAACGAAGTGGACCTTGAGCTAGCCACCGCCGCCAACTCGATGGTTGGCGCCGTCGAGAACGTGCTGGTGGTCGCCAGCACCAAGGTGCAAGGGCGCGACATCGTGGTCGAAAGCTCACCCGCGAAACTGGAAGTGACGATGCCGTAGAGCCACCGGCCAGGACGGAATCGGTGGCACAAGGAAGGGATCAAGGATATGCGCGTTGCTCGATCTTCTGGCCTGGGATGGCTGCCGGTGTGTCTGGCGATCCATGGGGCGTTTGGCGCTTGGGCCACCGCGAACGAAGCCACCCCGGCGGCGCCGGTCGTTGGCGCCGTGGAGCGGATCGAAGTCTACCCCACCAGCTTTCGGCTCGATTTGCCTCGCCGGCGAATGCGCTTTGCGGTCACCGGTTTCTATGCCAATGGCGATGTCGTGGACCTGACGCGCGCCGCCGAATTGATCTCATCCGACCCGAATGTGGTGGCCATTGCCGGAGGCGTGGCGCGGCCGGTCGCCAACGGCGCGGCGACCATCCTGATTCGCGCCGCCGGCAAGGAGGCGCAGGTCGCCGGCGAGGTCAGTCGCCAGGAATCGCCCGAGCCGGTTTCGTTTCAATACGGCACGCTCGTCGCGCTCACCAAGCAAGGTTGTAACTCCGGCGCATGTCATGGTTCGCCCAGCGGCAAGGGGGGATTCCGCCTCTCGCTGCGCGCCTACGATCCGGTGCTCGACACAGAGACCTTGGTGCGCGAAGTCTTCAATCGGCGAACCAACGTCTTTGATCCTGACGCCAGCTTGCTATTGCGCAAACCCCTGATGGAAATGCCGCATGGCGGCGGGCGCCGCCTGCGAAAGACGGACGCCAGCTACGCGGTGTTGCGCGACTGGATCGCCGAAGGGCTGCAGGCCGACGCGCCCGACGCCCCCACCTGCACTGGCATTGAGATCCACCCGCCGCAGCGCGTGCTCAAATATCCCGCGCACACGCAGCAGATTGTTGTGCTGGCCCATTTCTCCGACGGCAGCGTGCGCGATGTGACCGAGTTGGCCTCGTTCTCAAGTTCGGACGAGGCGGTGGCGACCGTGGACGACTTGGGGCATGTGACGGCGCAGGACCGGGGCGAATCGGCGATTCTGGTCCGCTATCTGGAGCACATGCAAACCTCCTATTTGATGTTTCTCAAGGAGGTCGAAAACTTCGCCTGGAGCGCCCCGCCAGCAAGCAACTACGTCGATCAAAAAGTGTTCGGCAAACTTCAGCAGATGGAAATTCAGCCATCAGATCTCTGCACCGATGAAGAATTCGTGCGGCGTGTTTATCTCGATTTGCTCGGTGTGTTGCCGCAGCCCAGCGAATCGGCGGCGTTTCTATCCGATGCCAACGCGGCGAAACGGGCAAAGCTGATCGACACCCTGCTCCAGCGCCCCGAACACGCCGAGTATTGGGCCCTGAAATGGGGCGATCTGCTGCGACTCAACGCCAAGAAAGTGACCGCCAGGGGGGTGCAGAAGTTCCACCATTGGATTGTCGCGGCGGTGCGCGACAACATGCCGTACGACCAGTTCGTTCGCGAGCTTTTGACCGCTACTGGCAGTTCGTTCGACAACCCGGCCGCCAACTACTATCGCACCGCCGCCGACACCAACGACTGCACCGAGACGACCGCGCAGCTATTTCTCGGCATTCGCATCCAGTGCGCCAAGTGCCACAATCACCCGTTTGAGCGCTGGACGCAGGACAACTACTACGGCATCGGCGCCTTCTTCAATCGAGTGCAGCGCAAGCCGACGGCCGAGCCCGAAGAGCTTGTGGTGTGGGTCGCGCGCGGCGGCGAGGTAGTCCAACCGCGCACCGGCAAGCAGATGCCGCCGTGGCTGCCGCTGGTCGGCGATGCCGAAGTGCCTGCCGAGGGAGATCGCCGCGAAGCGCTCGTCTCTTGGTTGGCCAGCGGCGACAACCCCTTTTTCGCCAAAGCAGAGGTCAATCGCCTGTGGGGCTATCTCCTGGGACGCGGCATTGTGGAACCGGTCGACGATTTCCGCGCGTCGAATCCGCCATCGAACGAGGCCTTGCTGGACGCGCTGGCCAAGGACTTCATCGAACATCGGTTTGATCGCCGGCATGTGATTCGCGTTATCCTCAATAGCCGCACCTATCAACTCAGCGCCCGCGCCAACGACTTTAACAAGAACGACGTTAAATACTTTTCGCACGCCAAAACCCGCATGCTCAGCGCCGAGCAATTGCTCGATGCGATTTGCAGCGTGACAGGCGTCGCCGAGAAGTACGCCGGATTGCCTGCTGGCACGCGCGCGACCGAACTGCCCAGCCCCGATATGGATCACGCGTTTCTCAAGGTCTTTGGACAACCCGCCCGCGAGATGGCCTGCCAATGCGAACGGTCGAGCGAATCGAACTTGTCGCAGGCGCTACAGATGATCAATGGTCCCCTCGTGCATGGCAAGCTGATCGACAGGAACAATCGCATCCGCTCGCTAGCCGAGGCGGGCAAGACCAACTCTGACATCGTCATTGAGTTGTATCAAGCGGCGCTCTGTCGCCGACCCAGCGACGCTGAATTGGCGGCGGCCGAAAGGCACATCGCCGCGCAGCCAGAGCGACTCTTGGCGCTGGAAGATGTTTGCTGGGCAGTGCTCAATTCCAAGGAGTTCTTGTTCCAGCATTAAAGGCGATTGCCGTTTGATGGCGCCCCTGCCCCCAGCGGCTCAGTTAGTGCCCTAGTTCGTTCGCCAACTCGCTGGCCTCGTAGATTTTGTTGAGCGCCTCGGTGATGCCCGCGGAGTGAACGCCCACGGCCCGCGCCCTCTCGTCGGTGTACGCATACGCCAGCACGAGCGAATAGATGTTGCCGTCAAAGATAATGCCCACGACCTCGCCGGATTTGTTTACGATCGGACTGCCTGAGTTGCCGCCGATAATGTCCGCCGTGTTGACAAAGTTGAACGGGGTGGTGAGGTCCAACCGGTCTTTGCGCTGGAGCCAACTCTTGGGCAGGTCGAAGGGGGGCATGCTGCCATGGGCCGCCGCATGCTCGTAAGTGCCGCCGAGCGTCGTCCAGGGAGCGATTTGTTGACCGCCTTCCTCATAGCCGCGCACCGTGCCAAAGGCCAGTCGCAGCGTGAAAGTCGCGTCAGGGTAAGTGTCGGTGCCTTCAATGGCAAACCGCGCGTTGGCAATTCTGGCGTAGGCCTGCCGCAGCGGCTCTTCCACTTGCTCTTCGTAATTCTTGCGCACGCGGCGGGCCGCGGAATCGACCAGCCGGGCAAGTCCCAACATCGGGTCAGTCGATTGGGCCGCCAGCGCGTCGGCGCCGCCTTCAGCCAGCTTCTTGCGCAGATCGACGTCTTCGAGAGCGGTGCCGTTCACCAGCGCCGCGGCGCGCTCTTGCGGCGATGCGCCGGCTAGCGCCTGCTGAACCAGTTCGTTCTCGGCGCCGGCTCGCTCCATCCACATGCCAAGCGAATCGGCCAACTTGGCGATCTCCAACGGTTTATAAATCGGAGCGGTGGAGAACAGTTGCTGCTTGAGCGATTCCAGGTTCGATTCGCGGAATTCGCGCAAACGTTCTTCGTTGGGGCGGCCTGCTTCTTCACTCAGCCGCACCAAGGTGCGCGCGAAATTGAACAACTCGCTGTTGAAGGCGTGACCTTGTTCGAGCAGCGTGTACTCGGTGTAAAGCCGCTCCCAGGCCGCGATGGCCTTTTCGACATCCTGCCAGGCTGTGCCCGCGGCCTCGCGCAGTTTCGGATCCTTATTCACCGCTTCGCGCAGACGACGTTCGTTCTGTCGAAGCGGACTCATGAAGGCGGGGTCTTGCAGCCCGGCCAATTGACCTAACCGCGCCTTGCGGCTGTTCTGATATCCAAACAACTCGTCCTCCGCTTGACGAGCGTTTTCGCTGCTGTTTTCAGAATACATCCGCAAATTGACTTCGCGGCGGCGAATCGTGTTGAGCGAAATCGGCAGCACCCGATCGCGCAGAAACTCAAGGTGCGCCACCGTGTTCTGCCGATCGGTCCGGCCGGGGTGGCCCGACACGAACACCAGTTCGCCATCTCCCGCGCCCGCTTCGCTCCACTTCAAAAAGTGCTCGATCTTGGCGGGCTGATCGTCTTCGTAAACGCGAAAGAAGGTGACATCCAGATCGTAGCGCGGATACTCGAAGTTGTCAGGATCGCCGCCGAAGAACGCGACCTGCTTCTCCGGCGCGAACACCAGCCGCACGTCGGTGTACTTCTTGAAGCGATACAGGTGATAGAGGCCGCCGTTGTACAACGTCACCACATCGCTGCGCAGGCCGGTGGCGTCGAGCGACTCCTTTTCGATCGTGTTCATCACGGCGCGCCGAGCAACCTGCGCGTCGGCGGCGCTCATGTCGGCCTTTACGGCTTCATTCACGCGCGCCGTCACGTCCTCAATGCTCATCAGCACGTTCAACTCCAGGTCATGGCACTTGATCTCGTCCTCCGGCTTGGTGGCGTAGTAGCCCTCTTGCAGCAGGTCGCGCTCGGGCGTGCTGAGCTTGGCCAAGGCGTCGGCGCCGACGTGATGGTTGGTCATCACCAACCCGTTGGAGGAGACAAACGATCCGGAGCCGCCGCTGTTAAAACGCACCGACGACTTCTGCAAATGTTCGAGCCACTGGTCGGTGACTTCGAAGTTGTGTTTTTCCTTGAGCAATTGGCGAGGCGGGTTGTTGAACAACCACATGCCTTCGTCGCTGTAGGTGATGCTGGCGGTCATGACGATAGCGGAGAATAGGAGCGATCGAATAAGCAGAGCAGACAAATTCATTTCGTGTTCCGTTGCTTTCTGAGGCCAACGACAAAGAGGCAGATCAACAGCAAGGCGAACATGCCTAGCGCCAAATATTCCGGTCCATAGGCGGCATGCCACCAGGCGGGCAAACGTTCTTCCATGCGCAGCGACTTGGCGATGTCGACTGGTGCTTTCGGCAGCAAGGCCATGAACGCGATCAATAGGCCGGCGATGGCGCCCCCCGCGATGTAGCCCGAACTGAGCAATACCCCAGGGCTCATTTCCGCTTCGGCAGCCGATCGGCCATGGAGTTTGTCGACCACCCACCGTAAGGCGCCGCCAATGAAGATGGGAACCGAAGTCGAAAGCGGCAGATACACTCCGACCGCGAACGGCAACGATGACGTGCCCGCCAGTTCCAGCGTGATGGCGATCAAAGCCCCTAACAGCACCAGAGTCCACGGCAGACGCTGGTTCAAGATGCCATCGATTATCAGCGCCATCAGGCGCGTCTTGGGCGCCTCAAAACGCGCGACGGCAGTGCCGTCGTCGCGCTGCGTGAGTCGGCCGTTGATTGCGGGGTCGACGAGATAGCGAATCTGTCCCGAATTGTCGACCAGGTACTTTCCGGCGGGGACGCCTTCGATTTCCTTTTGCCGAACGTATAAAACGTGGTAGCTGTTCTTGTCCTTGGCGGCGTGCTCCCCTCCCGGCTGTTCCATGCGCGTCAGAGCCGTGACGTCGGGCACCCGGTAGTTGGGCAAGTTGCGAGGATCGGCCGACCAGACCGTGCCGGCGCTGTTCATCAGGATCAAGATTCCGCCAATCACACTGGCCGATGTGAGCGCCCCGATCACGATGGCGTATTGCTGTAAGCGTGGCGTGCCCCCCACCAGGTAGCCGGTCTTGAGATCTTGTGCCGTGGTGCCGCCATTGCTGGCGGCGATGCAAACAACGGCCGCCACCATTAGCGCCGTGAAGGTTGCCGATGGCCCGCGCTCGTTCATGGCCAAAAAGATGAGGCATGTCAGCAAGAGAGTTGCCACGGTCATGCCAGATATTGGGTTCGACGACGAACCGACCTCCCCGGTCAATCGCGCGGAGACCGTGACGAAAAGAAAGCCAAAGAGCACAATCAACAGCGCGCCAGCAATGCCGCGCGGGTTAAATCCCAGGCCCAACCCAGGCACGGCGGTCAGTATCAAGACCAGCGCGATGCTCCCCAATACTGTCACCCAAATCGGCAGATCGCGCGCCGTGCGCGGCGTGACGGCGGCTTCGGCGCCGCCAAACGAAGATCGCATGTCGCGCAGCCCGCTCGCCACTGAGCCAAAGATCATCGGCAAGGCCTGAATCATGCTGATGATGCCGCCGGTCGCGACGGCGCCTGCGCCGATGTAAAGCACGTAATTCTCGCGCACCATGCCCAGAAATTGATCCGAGGTGGTGTCTTGCGCTGCGGGATCGGCCCCCACCAAGACAATCAATGGTGTAATCACCAGCCAGGCCAGCACACCGCCGCCCAGCATCAAAGAGGCAATCCGCGGACCGATGATGTACCCTACGCCCAACAGTTCTGGCGACAATTCGCCAGACAGCGCTCCGCCTCGCAGGCCGATCTGCGTAGTGGCGCCCGTCTCGGACTTTTGCAGCATGACCAGCGGCAGCTTGACGACCTCTTTCCACAACCCCATGGCGGCCGTCAAAAACTTGTAGACAAACGCCAGACCAAAGCCGGTAAATACCGTGGCGGCCGTCGCCCCCCCCTGCTCACCGGCGATTAGCACATCGGCGCAGGCAGTGCCTTCGGGATACGTCAGCACGCCATGTTGCTTGACGATGAACGCGCGCCGCAGCGGAATCATCATCAAGATGCCCAACAGGGCGCCCAGCGTGCCGACCGTCATCACCTGCAAAAACTCCATCTCACCGCCGAGCAGCATCAGCGCGGGGATGGTCACGCCAACGCCAAAGGCGATCGATTCGCCCGCCGAGCCCGTGGTTTGGACGATGTTGTTTTCCAGGATGGTGGCGCGGCGCGTCCCCGTGATTCGCGAGAATACGCGAAAAAGCGTGATCGCCAGCACCGCCACGGGGATCGATGCGGAGACGGTTAGGCCAACTTTCAGAACCAAATAGAGCGACGACGCGCCAAACAAGATTCCCAGCACCGATCCCAAGATCAGTGCCTGCCAGGTAAATTCAGGCAGCACTTCATTGTCGGCCACAAAGGGCCGATGCGCGGGCGTGACCTCTTTGGGAGGCGACTTGGGTTTGTCGATCGTTTGTTGCGCCGCCATGCATCGATTCCTTGGCACGGGTGGGCTTCTGCCGAGATTCGACCCATGTTGTACAATCCTCGCACGTTGAGAACCACCTCGATTGTGCGAACAACCATTGAATCCGCGGCTGCGCATCCTACTGTTCGAATTTGTGACTGACGGTTGGAACGCGGTGTACGCCGCTCCGCCCCCCCCCAGCTTGGCGCACGAAGGCCAGGCCATGCGCGACGCGCTGCAGGCCGATCTGATCGCGGCGGGGCATCGCGTGGTTGAATGCAACGGCCAAGCGCCAGACGAATTTCTCGCTCGCGAGGCGCCCCGAGCCGATTGGTCGATTGTCGTAGCGCCAGAACTCGATGGTTTGCTGCTTCGCTATTGCCGTCGTGCAAGCGCCGCGGGTGGATACTTGCTGGCCTGCCGCGACGACATGATTGGTCTGATGTCGGATAAGCACGCCATGTGCGAACATTTGGCGGCTAACGGAGTGCCGACCACCAGCGGAAGGTTGATTGGCGATGCGGCGCCCCACCAACTTGCCATCCGTTTGCCGGCCATCGTCAAGCCGTGCGATGGCGCTGGCTCTCAAGATTTGCGGCGAATTGACTCATGGGATCAGCTTGCCGCGGCTACAGACGACGGTCGGCGCTGGCGCGTCGAGGAATTATTGCAGGGCGTCGCGGCGAGCGTGAGTTTCTTATGCGGACCCCAAGGCTGTCATCCGCTGCCTCCCTGCCGTCAGACCTTAGCGGCCGATTTCGCCTATCTGGGCGGCGAGTTTATCGCGTCGCGAGCGCTGCAAAAAAGAGCATTTCGACTGGCCGCGCGGGCGGTCGCCACGCTCGATCGGCCGCGCGGCTGGATTGGCGTCGATCTGGTGTTGGGCGCCAGCAGCGATCAGGATCGAGTGGTCGAACTGAATCCGAGGCTCACGACCTCCTATGTTGGCCTGCGAACCATCGCCGAGGGGAACCTGGCCGATTGGATGCTGCGGATTGCGGGCGGCGATCGTCCCCTGTTAGGCTTTCGACCCGAGGCGCCGCGCTTTGCGGCGGACGGCAAAATGGCATTGGACTCGGTGTAGCGTGGCATGGAACTACTAGGAATCGACATCGGCGGCGCCAATCTCAAGGCGGCGTCGCAGGCCGGCTGGTGCGCTCACCAGCACTTTCCGTTGTGGCGCCAGCCAGATCGCCTGGCTCAGGCGATCCGCCAATTGATCGACGCGGCGCCTCAGTGTTCGCGTGTTGCGGCGACCATGACCGGAGAACTGGCGGATTGCTTTCGCACCAAGGCCGAGGGAGTTCGTTGGATCGTGGACGCGCTGGTCGAGGCGGCCGGCGATCGCGAAGTTCGCATTTATCATACCGATGGAATGTTGGCGCCCCCCAAGCTGACACGCGAACATCCCGAAATGGCTGCGGCGTCAAACTGGCACGCGCTGGCGCGTTATGTCGGCACGCTGTTCGCGCGTGGTCCGGTGCTATTGACCGACCTGGGGTCCACGACCTGCGACTTGATACCGCTAATCGACGGGCGACTTGCCGCGCGCGGATCGACCGACCTGGAACGCTTGCGTTCGGGCGAACTGGTCTACACCGGCGCCTCGCGGACGCCGATCTGTTCGCTGGTGACGCATCTGCCTTATGGCGACGAACTGCTGCCGATAGCGCGAGAACTATTCGCGACAACGCTCGATGCATATCTGATGCTGGGGCGCCTGCCCGAGTGCGCTGCCGACACATGCACTGCGGACGGCCGACCGGCAACGCATGAGTTTGCTCGCGATCGCTTGGCGCGCATGCTATGCCTCGACCACGATGCGTACGCCATGCACGACGCCATGCGCGCGGCCTGGCATATTGAATCGGCGCAGGTGCAAGAGATCGTCGGCGCCATGAACCGTGCGATCGAGTCGATGCCGTCGCCACGGCTATTAGTGATTTCTGGCGAAGGAGAATTTCTGCTGCAAAAGGCGATTTCATCCTCGGCGGGCCGGTACGTCTGGGCCGAGTTGGAAACGATCTCGCTGGCCGCAAAATTGGGAAGCGAGCTTTCACGCTGCGCGCCCGCCTTTGCGGTCGCGCAATTAGCTGAGTCCGATTGGTGATGCTGCAACGACGCGTGGTGAAAGTGGGGGGCAGCCTGTTGGAACTGCCCGACCTCGCCATTCGCCTGCGGCGCTGGCAGAGCGCGCAAGTTCCCAGCCAGTTTATTTTCATTGCAGGGGGCGGACGCCTGGCCGACGCGGTGCGCGGCTACGACGAGATTCATCAGCTTGGCGCCGAACAGGCGCATCAATTGGCCGTGCAGGCGATGTCGGTCACCGCGCGATTACTCGCCGAGTTGATCGGTGAGCGCCCCGTGATCTCGGATTGGCAAGTGGCGACCCGCGAGACGACCAATGTCATGATCCTGGATGTGGTCGACTTTCTCGCCACGATTGAGCCGTCCATTGCCGGCGCTCGCCTTGCTCATTCGTGGGGCGCCACAAGCGACTCGATTGCGGCGCGCGTGGCGATCGCCGCCAGCGCCGACGAGCTCGTTTTGCTCAAATCGCGATTAGCGCCACAAGCCTCAACGATGCCAGCCGCCAGCGCCGCCGGACTTGTTGACGAATGCTTTCCGAGGGTCGCCGCCAGTTGGACGACAGTGAGAGTCGTCAATCTGCGGGATGATGCTTTCGCAGAGCAGCGGTTGATTGCGATGCCGGAAAAATCCAGCGATCGCTAGTTCTTACTGGCGTCGTTGCCATCTTCGCGATTGAGGTGCCTGCGCAGATAACGCGCGCGCTCGATGTTGCGGTCGGCGGTGTCGAGCTCCACACCACGCAGCTTTTGCAAATGCGCCGGCTGGGTGTGAATGAAGAGCTGATTGATCATCGGGATTTCGATGTCTTGGATCAGTCCCAGATTGACTCCCATGCGGACGCTGGAAAGCAAGTGCATGGTCTCTTCCGAACTGATGGTCTGCGCGTTGCGCAATATGCCATAGGCGCGGCTGACGCGATCGTGCAGATTCTGTTGGCCTTCCTTGATCAGCACATCGCGGGCCTTGCGCTCGTAGTCGATGATCACCGGCACCACGTCGCCAACCTGTTTGATCAAATCAGGCTCAGAACGCCCCAAGGTGATTTGATTGCTGATCTGATAAAAGTCGCCCATGGCCTGCGAGCCTTCGCCATAAAGCCCGCGCACCGCCAAGTTGATCTTCTGTAACGAACGAAAGACCTTTTCGATCTGCCGCGTGATGACCAGCGCAGGCAGGTGTAGCATGACGCTCACGCGCATCCCAGTGCCGACGTTGGTCGGACAGGCGGTGAGGAAGCCCAGACGCGGATTGAAGGCGAACGCGATCCGCTCGGCCAGCACGTCGTCGATATGGTTGATCTCGTCCCACGCGCGCTCCAGATCGAGCCCGCTGTGCATGCACTGGATGCGCAGATGATCTTCTTCGTTAATCATCAGGCTGACGCGTTCTTCCTCGTCGAGCGCCACGCCGCGCGCCCCTTGGCTGTCGGCGTGCTCGCGGCTGATCAACTGCCGCTCGACCAGGAATTGCCGGTCTAGCCCCTCCAGGCGGCTGACGTCGAGGTAGCCCAGTCGGCCCGCCAGTTCGCTTTGCAGGATCGCGTCGTGCAGCGTCTTTTCAATCTCGGTGCGGTCGGGCTCGCTGGCCCGGCTGATAAACGGAAAATCGGCGAGATTGCGCGCCAGACGGATCCGGCTGCTCATCACGATGTCCGCCTGGGGCCCCGCGCCGCGAAGCCATTCGCCGCTGGTGTGCGCCAGATAATCCAGTTCTAACTTCTTATCGGACATCGGTCAGGTTATCCACGAGACGCCTAGCCGGCGTCCTTGATTTGCTTGATTTCGTCGCGCAGTTTCGAGGCCTGCTCATAATCTTCCGCGGCGATCGCCTCTTTCATCTCGCGCCGCAGTCGCACGAGCTGAGTCAGTTGGTCGGTGTCGGCCGCGGCGTTCTGCTTGGGGCGTTTGCCCACATGCGTCGTCTCGCCGTGAATGTTGGCCAGCAAGGGCTCCAGCTCTTTCTGAAAGCACACATAATCGTGAGGGCAGCCGAGCCGACCTTTGTTGCGGAACTCGAAGAAGGTGATCCCACAGACCGGGCAGGCCTGCTGGTCGAGTCGCGCCAATTCTTGAGCTGTTTGACCCACGGCGAGTTGCTGGGCAAGCGCCCCCGCCAGGTTGGCGGCGCCGGTGTCTGGGCTGTCAGACTGGGTGAGGTACTCGCGGGCGCATTCCTCGCACAAATGGAGCTCTTCGGGCTTGCCGCCAGTGAGCTCCGTAATGTGGAACGTCGCGGGGCGCTCGCACTTTTGACACTTCATGCTGCTGGACTACCCAATCCGCGCCGGCGCTGCGTGCGGTTCGTCGTAGATGCTTACAAGGCAAGAAGATAACCCAGCGTCGCGCGGTCGCCGAGAAACCATTGGGATTCTAGCAATGGTCCCCTAGGTGTCAATCCGAGCGAGCACGCGCCGGCCGCCGGCTAAACCACTATCGCGCATTGAGATGCGTCGCATCACGTGCCATGGTTGTCCGCCTGGAACTGGCGAACCCATTGCCGCCGTTGGTGTCGTCTTACCAGCGCTGGCGGCGGCCCTCGGAAGTTGCCAAACGGCTGTTACACTTGGGCACGGCCGTATAAATACCAACGGCCGCCAACGGATCAAGGCACGTACTTATGCACGAACCCAGCTTGGAACTGTTTCGGCAACTTGCCAAGGATCACGACTGGGTTCCCGTTTATCGTCGCATCCTCAGCGATACGCTAACGCCGGTATCGGCCTTTCGCCGCATCGACGCCGGTTCGTGCGGCTGCCTTTTCGAGAGCGTCGTTGGCGGCGAGCGCGTTGGTCGTTACAGCTTTTTGACCGCCGACCCGTTTTTGGAGGTCGAGGCCTTTGATCGCCGGGTGGTCGTTCGCAGCGCCGCTGGAACCGAGGCATTCGAGGCCGAAGACCCATTGGTCGAAATTCAACGCCGGATCGAGTCGATTCGCGCGGCCACGCTTCAGGAGTTGCCCCCCTTCACCGGCGGCGCCGTCGGCTACGCCGGATACGACACCGTTCGCTACGCTGAACGGCTGCCCAATGCTCCGCCCGACGATCGCGGGTTGCCCGACTTGTCGTTTGCCTTTTATGACCACATGGTGGTGTTCGATCACGTCACGAAAACCGTGACGGTGATCGCGATGGCTCGTTTGGACGCCTCGGGTCGAGATGAGGAGGCCGCGTACCGGGATGCCTGCCGCCGCGTGGACGCGCTGGTCGAGCGGCTCGATCAAGGGGATGACCACTTGAGCGTGGCCGATATCGATGTGCGTGGCACGCCCAATGTCGAGCTGCGCGGCAACTTTGAGCAGGCCGATTATGAGAACGCCGTCCGCCGCTGCGTCGAATACATTCAGGCCGGCGACATCTTTCAGGTGGTGCTAAGCCAGCGCTGGGAACTTGAAATCGAATCGCCGCCGTTCGAAATCTATCGAACCCTGCGGATCGTCAATCCCAGTCCCTTCATGTTCTTTTTGCGCACACCCAGTGTCACCCTGGTGGGCAGCTCGCCCGAGGTGATGGTGCGGGTGGTCAACGGAACCGTCACGGTACGCCCGTTGGCAGGCACGCGGCGGCGCGGCGCCAGCGAAGCGGAGGATCAACGACTGGCCGAGGAGTTGTTGTCCGATCCCAAGGAGCGGGCCGAGCATGTGATGCTGGTCGATTTGGGACGCAACGACGTCGGACGCGTGGCACAGTTTCGCAGCGTCAAGCTGACCGACTGCATGGTGATCGAGCGGTATAGCCATGTGATGCATATCTCTTCGAACGTGCAGGGAAAGCTGCGCGAGGGCTTTACGGCGTTCGACGCGCTGCGCGCCTGCCTGCCCGCCGGCACGGTGTCGGGGGCGCCTAAGGTGCGGGCTATGGAGATCATCGACGAGCTGGAACCCCATCGCCGCGGCCCCTACGCTGGCGCCGTGGGATATATCGACGTCAGCGGCAACATGGACACCTGCATTGCCTTGCGTACGCTCGTTGTGCAAGGCAAAACAGCGTATGTGCAGGCGGGCGCCGGACTGGTGGCCGACAGCGACCCCCCTACCGAGTATCAAGAAACCCTAAATAAAGCGCGCGGGCTGCTCAAAGCGATTGAAATCACCGAAGCGCGCTGCCGAACCAAGTAATCAACGAATTTGCCGCATTACGGCGATTTGGGCCGACCCAGCAACTTGGTCGCTAGCTGGCCGCGCACCGCGAAGTCGCGGCGCGCGGGTTGTCGCTTTTTTTCACGATCCTTAGAATCCCCAAGCAGCCATCCAACGAATCTGATTGATCGGGGACGAAGGTCCATGCTGAAACGGAAGCCCGTATTTCCGCACGTCATTGAAATGAATTACCAGGCCGGCGAGCGCATCGGCTGCAACGTGTACCTGGTGTTCGACGATGCGGACTGGCTACTGATCGACATTGGCTTCGAGGACGTGGTCGACGAGATTGTCGAAATGATTCGACAGCTCGATTTTCCGCTGTCGAGCTGCCGCGGACTGGTGGCCACGCACGCAGACGTGGATCATGTGCAAGGTATGGCCAAGCTCAAGCAGATTGTGCGCGCGCCCGTGATTGGCCACGCCAAGGCGGTCGAGCCGCTGGAAACAAGCGACCTGGTCAAAACGTATGCTGAGATTTCCGCTCAGAACATCCACATGCCGATGCCGTCGGTGAAGATCGACCAACTCGTGTCGGATGGAGATCGCTTGAAAGTGGGCAATCTCGACCTGGAGGTTTGGCACACGCCGGGACACACCGATAGCCAATTGTCGTTTCGGCTGGGCGATCTTTTGTTCAGCGGCGACAACATTTATCGCGATGGCTGTGTCGGCGTGATCGACGCTCATCACGGCAGCGACATCGCCGCATTCGTGCGCTCGCTGGAGCGGATCCGGGCCAGTGATGTGAAATGGCTTCTGCCGAGCCATGGCCCCATCTTCAAGAAAGATGACGCCGTCTTGGACAGCACAATTGCCCGGCTGAAGGGCTATCTCCATATGGCCGATTTTGGCACCTGCGCGGCCGATTGGCCGCTCATGCACGAATGGGACGAGGAGCTGGCCGCCGGCAAATTGCCGGAATAGCCATGCTGTTCGACTCAGCGCGGAAACCTTGGCAGACTTTGCGGCCTGCCGCAACGCGGATTGCGCGTTTGTGCCGAATATTCGCTTCATGCCGAATATGCCGCCCAGCCGATGCTCCCTCTTAGGCGAACCAGGCGGCCACCGGGCGACCCAATCCTCAGCCCGCCGCCGCGCTGCCGCGCCAAGGAGGGATTCCATGATTCGTCGAATAGTTCTCGCGCTGGTTGGCGCGGCCGCCTTCTCGCTGGCGAGCACCTCGGGCGAGACGCTCGCCCAGCAGGCGTATGGGCGCCAATGGCTCCATACGTACAGCACCCAGGACTGGCAGCGCTTCTATCACTATCCGTACGTCTATTACCCGCAAAACTTCTACGGCGAAGACTACTACAAAAGCGCCGAGAGCTTGTACTACCGGTATCCCCAAGAGATGCGAGTTCCGGTGTACAACAAGCAGTGGCAGAATTACTACCCGCAGCGGCGCCGTTACCACTACGGTCACCACTTCAACCTGGACGTTTTTTAGTCGCTCAACTGAAGCGCCGAGCGTAGCCGTATAGGATCTCGCTGGCCGCTTCGAGTTGGTCGATCGCCAACCACTCATCGGCGGTGTGGGCTTGTTCGATCGAGCCGGGACCGAACACCACCGATGGCACGCCGGCAAGCGCGATCTGCGCCGCGTCGGTGCCGTAAGATACGCCCACCGTAGCCCCTGCTGGCCGCACGGCCCGCACTGCGGCCAGCAGGCCTTCGGCAACCGCGCCGTTGTCGTCGTCGGCAAGTCCCACGCCGCTCAGAAACGGCGCGTCGTGCACCGGTTCAAAATCAATGCTCGGCTGTGCGGCGATGTAACGCTTCACTTCCTCATAAGCCGTCTGGCCGTCTTCGCCGGGCAGCAGTCGCCGGTCGATCTCGATAACGCATTCGTCTGGCACCGTGTTGACGCTGAGGCCGCCGTGGATAACTCCCACGCTGAGCGTTGCCGGGCCGCATAGTCGATGCGGCGGGATCGTGGGCGCGAATTCCGTGGCATAGCGCTGCAAGGCCGCGACCACGCGGGCCATCTTGTAGATCGCGTTGTCGCCCAGGTGCGGGCGGGAACTGTGGATGGCGCGGCCCCGTGTGTGGCAGCGCCACCGAACTGCCCCCTTATGCGCGACAACAACATCAAGCTCCGTGGGTTCGGCGATGACGGCAGCGTCTGGTCGTCGCGGAACAAACGGCGACGGCGCCTCGCGCCACATGCGGCACAGCGCGGTGGCGCCGGTGTATCCATGTTCTTCGTTCACGGTGCAGGCCATGAGAATCGTGGGCATTCCCCGCGGCCGTTCTCGCGCCAAGCGGTCGAGCGCGCCCAACATCGCCGTCATGCCCCCCTTGATGTCGCAAGAGCCGCGTCCATAAACGCGCCCGTCGCGCGCCACCGGCTTCCACGGGTCGATTGTCATGCCATCGACCGGAACAGTGTCCTGGTGGGCTTCGAAGAGCAGAAGTGGCCCTCCCGTCTGCGGCGATCGATCGCCATCGAGCCGGGCAATGATGTTGTCGCGCAGCGGCTCGACTGTTTGCCGCAGATACGGTATCCCGCGTTCCCGGAACCACGATTCCAGATAGTCGGTGACGCGGTGTTCGTATATATCCGGGCCCGACAGGTCGCGCCCCATCGGGTTCACGCTCGGTATCGCGACCAGCTCGCAGAGAGTTTTGACCAGATCCATGGGCTCGCTCCAGTTACGGGGGAGCCCATTGTAGCCGCTGGAAATCGATACGTGGATGAGAAGCTACGACCAGGCCCTTATTTGGGCAACCGTTTGAACGATTGCTCCACGATCGTCTTAAGCGCTGGGGCGCCAAGGAGCCTCCCCAACACCGGAATATTGCCGGCCACATGCACGTCGGAGTCGTCGACCCGCATTTGCACATCGAACCCCTTGCCCTGGATGTCGACGCTACTCTTGTCCTGCGCCCACTCGACGCGCTCCACCATCAGCGAAAAACGCTGCGTTGTTTCGGTCACCGCGCGAGCCAAATGATCGCGGGCCTCGGCGACTGAAGTGCCGTGCTTGAGCGACAATTGAATCAAGGACATGTGCTTCTCGACGTTTTCAGTTCGCCCGAGCGATGACGACGCGCCAGCATCATGCGTTTATCCTACGCAGGGCGCTTGGCAATGCCGCTCAACGCGCAGGGGCGGCCGGAGACTAGTTCCACCACCAGCGGTCGCTGTCGCTGGCCGCCTGCGCTCGTTTGGGGGCGAGTGTGTTGTCCGCGTCGGCCTGGGAACGGGCCGCCATAGCCCATGAATTGATCAACACGCCGCCCGACGCGCTAATAATCCAGTTGCTCCCCTTCTTGATGAACGATGCCTGCGACGGCACTTGGCGCGGCGCGTCCAGTTCGGCCACTCGTAGCGCCGCCGCGTCCATCAACATGGGCAGCGGGCAGTCTGCCCGATCGGCGAGGTTTTCCCTGGCGATCAACGCGGAGATCACGGCCAGATTCATGACATTCTTAAGCTCCGCGAAGATGGGCAATCGCGTCGACAGTTCTTCGTAGTGCTTCGTCATGTTGTTGGCCCAGCGCTGGGCATTGGCGCTGGCCTTGCCAGACTGTTGCCGCTGTCCATTGGCGGCCAGAAAATCATCTTCCGTCATGGCCTTCACGCGCATGGCTTTCAATTCCCAGGCGAGCCCATCGGGCGACTTCACCAAGGGATCGACATCGGGTTCCAGCCACCAGCGCGGCATCATGCTGCCGCCGCGACCGCTGTTCATCGCCAAATAACTGCCGAGGCCGCGCACCGGCGCGGCTTCAAAGTTCATCGCCAGCCGCTTCATGCGATAGTCGGCGGCCACCAAAACTTGCGCAAAATGGCTCGTGGCGGGCACGCCTTGGATGGTCACGGTCTGTGGTCCCAGGCTCTCTTCGATGCCGCTGATGGTCGCATTGGGATTGGGGCCAATCGTTGTCTGCTGACTCAAGAACTGGCTGAGGCGATTCAATCCTTCCTGCGTCGGATCAATGGAGCAGCTAATTCCTGTCTTGCCGGCGGCGTCCGCCGAACGGAGCGCCACCAAGAGATCGTCCAGCATCAAGACGGGGCGACCCGTGGTGACGCCGACCAAGTTGCCTAATTCATCGCTCCGCCAGCCCTCGCCGAAACCCGCCAGCACAATATCGTTTTGCTCGGGGTACAAGAAGACATAGCGAATCTCCTGCAAACCGGCGAGACAAAAGATGTCCTGGGTTAGCGGCGCGCCATCGTTCAGTCGCTTTTGGATGGCGGCCTGCAAGCGCTTGAGCGACACCTTGCGCAGTGGACTGGCTTGGTTCAAATCGGCGGGCAATTCGGCCAAGGCCGACATGCGTTCTCGCGCCAATCGCGCCAGCTGATCGACCTCGACGTTCTGAACAACGCCATCGGCGTTGATGGCGACGCCGCCGACCGGGTTAACGAAAAATCCGCCTCCGAAGACACTGCCGCCGCCGTTATTGCTTCCGCCTCCATTACCTCCACCGCCGTTTCCGCCGCCGCCCCCACCACCCCCGCCGCCTTGGGCAAACGCGCTCGATGCAGTCGCAACGACGGCAAGCACGCACAATGCGATACGAATATGTCTCGCAACGCGAGTGGGGTAATTTGACATACAATCCCGTTCCTTGAATGAGCGTCGGCAGATTCGCAAGCCCGCGCGAACAATCGGCAGCACAGGCCATTTCGGGGCCTGTGTTTAAGACTAACCCGGCCCTACAGCCAGGGCAACGAATCGTTCGTCTCGGAACCGCATTTTCTGGGTTCCGGCTCCCCTTGCCGGGGCGAAACGGGCCAAGATAAGGTAAACTAGGTATTCCCGCTGCCACCGCACCACGTCCCATCTACTGGCAGCCAGCGGTTTTGCAGTTCAACGTCCTATTCTGACGCGATGTTAGCGTATTTGGTTATTCGCGAGGGCTCCAAGTGGACCGATGTCTTTCGGTTAATTCCGGGACAGACGGCGACCATCGGTCGTTCGCCGATCAACCAGATCGTCCTCAAAGACGAACGCTGTAGCCGCTGTCACGCTGAAGTCTTCATGGCCGATGGCCAATGGAAACTTCGCGACTTGGAGAGTCGCAACGGCACCTTTGTCGCCGAGCGGCAGATCAAGGGGGATTATGCCCTGACGCCGGGCGAGGTGGTGCGCATCGGCCGATCGCAAATGGCCTTTGTCACCGATCTGTCGAAGGCCTTCCCCGATTCCAGCGGTTTGACGCAAGTGGATGGCGCGGCGGTCGCTGGAGAAGACGATCAAACATACGACTCAAGCGTGTTGGCGGCCCACGAGCCCACCACAATCACGCATCGCAAAGGCCAGACCAAGTTCTTGGCGCCGCGCGCCGAACACAGTGACGAAGAAAGCGGCATTTCGCGAATTGGCAAGGCGTCTGCCAAGTTGTGCCGCTTGGCCTTCGAAATGGCGAAGACGCCTGATCTCAATGGCATCGCGAATTTGGCGCTGGGCGGCATCTTCGAAGGGACGCATGCCGACACGGGCGCGGTTTTGTTATTGCCGCGCGATTATGTGGGCGACCCCAAGGAGCCGCAACTTGAAGTAATGGCGTCGCGCGGCAACGGCGACACTCCCTACCATCGCGTCTCTTCCTTTCTGGCCACCACCGTATTGCGTGATGGCGAAGCGGTGCTGGCGCGCAATATTCTGGGCGACAGTGCCGTGACCAGTCGTGACAGTAAAGGCGAAATCTACGCCACCAGCGTGATCTGCGCGCCGGTGCGACACGGCAATCGCGTGCTGGGCATGGTGCATCTGTATTCGACCAGCCCCGACTTGGTGCTCGATCCGGACGATTTGGAATATAGCCTGGCCGTCGCCGAGACCTTGGCGGTGGCAATTGCCAACACCAGCCGTCGGCAAGAACTGGCGCAAAACCTGATTCAGGTTCGCGACGAAAACTTTCAGCTCCGTCAAAAACTCGGCGTCCAAAGCGACATCGTTGGCAAGAGCGAAGCGGTCGGCCGCATCATGCAGGAAATTGCCCGCGCCGCCCCCAGTAAGGCTACTGTGCTGATACGAGGCGAAAGCGGCGTCGGCAAGGAACTGGTCGCCCGCGCGGTGCATTATTCCAGTCCGCGCAGCAAAAACGTCTTTGTCTGCCTGAATTGCGCCGCATTGACCGAGTCGCTGCTGGAGAGCGAGCTTTTTGGCCACGAAAAGGGAGCGTTCACGGGCGCCACGGATCGCAAGATCGGCAAGTTCGAGTCGGCGCATCAAGGCACGCTGATGCTCGACGAAATTGGCGAGATGAGTCCGACGATTCAGGCCAAATTCTTGCGCGTGCTGGAAGGGCATTCTTTTGAACGGGTGGGCGGCAGCGAGCAGGTCAAAGTCGACGTGCGCGTGATTGCCGCCACCAACCGCGATCTGGAAAAGGAAGTCACCGAGAATCGATTCCGCCGCGATCTGTACTTCCGATTGGCCGTGCTCGAAATCTACGTCCCGCCGCTGCGCAAGCGTCCCGCCGACATTCCAGAATTGGCTCGTTTCTTTTTGCAACGCTTTAACGAAGAGACCGGCCGGCGCATCCGCGGATTCACCCAGGCTGCCATGGAGCAGATGCTCCGCTATCGCTGGCCAGGCAACGTGCGCGAAATGAAGAACGTCGTCGAGCGCGCCGTGCTGCTGGCGCGCGACGATGTGATCGACGCCGACGATCTGATGCTTTCCAAATTGCCGACCGCTGGCGACACCGCCGAGGTCGCGGCCGTCACGCCCGATGAGCATGTGCCGATGTCGCTGGCCGAAATGGAGCGCCGCCATATCCTGGCGACATTGCGCGCGACGAGTTGGAACAAGAGCCAAACCGCCACAATCCTAGGTATTGAGCGGTCGACGCTGGATCGCAAAATTCGCCGCTATGAGCTGGAAGAAGTCGTCATGCGGCGCGGATTTTGAGCGGCCCGCGGTCCTTGGGTTCAACTCCGTCAACGCACTGCGTGACGGGGTTTCATTTTGCCAATGGTTCGACTGGTCGTACCAAGTCGCGGCCGGTATTCTGATGTTGTTGGGGCCACGCCTATTTAGCTCGGAGTCCAAGCAATGCCGTCAATGAAAGTAGTGGTGCCGCACGAACTGGGCCAAGACGAAGCTGCGGCGCGGCTCAAGACGCTGCTCGAGCGCGTCAAAGAAAAATACGGCGGCCAGATCAACAATCTGCAGGAGAACTGGGGAGAGAACTCCGGCGATTTTAGTTTCAGCGCCATGGGCTTTAAGACCTCGGGCAAAATTGAGGTCGCCGCGGGCGAAGTGAGAATCGACGGCTCGCTGCCCATCGCCGCCATGCTGTTCAAAGGGCAGATTGAAACCGCAATCCGCGATCAGCTAGGCAAAATCTTGGCGTAATCGCGCGCGTTCGAATCCCTGAGACGCTCGGCCTAGGCGGGCGCCTCACACGACGATCGGGATGCGCCGTCCTTCTTCAAAGCTTTGTCGCGCCTTAATCACCACATCCAGGGCGCGATAGGCGTCCTCAAGACTGGCCGTATTGCGAACGAGGCTCGTCACCGATCGGTAAAAGAGCGAGAGCAATTGCTCTCCCAGCGGGCGCTCGCTATCGAGCGATTCCTGATGGCGACCGGCGTTGTCAAACCAGATCAACGTCGACGGCAAGTCAATAAAGGCGATGCCGTTTTCACATGCCACTTGCAAGGCCGCTGGCGGACGAAACGCCACCGCTTCCGACCAATTCGCTGGTACGTAACGACCGCAACTAATCTGAGCCAGCGGGCCCGCGCCGAATTGCCCAGACGGTGAGAATTCCAGACTCATCATCTGGTAGTCTTCGCAAGGCAGTTCAGGAGCTTCTTCGCTCGGCGGATTCGAAGCGCGGTGCAGCACGCCAAACACCGCGCTCGGCTCGGCGCCAACCACGTAGCGGCACCAGTCGACCAACTCGATCAAATCTCCGAGTCGATCCGCATGGACGCCCAGGCGCGAATCGGCGCTGCCTTCGGCGGGTTTGCGTCGATGACAAAACAGGAGCCTGGGCGCGCCAAGCCGCGTGGCGATCAACTCCTTGAGGCGAATCGTGGCCGCAGCCTGTCGACAGGGAAACTCGGCCATGAACGCGATGCCCGCTCGTTCCACGCGCTGTTTGATCTTGAGCGCCATCGTTTCGTCGAGCTCAAGCCCCGCTGCGGTGTAGACCGCTTTGCCCGCGTCGCACGCTGCTAGGATCGGCAATGAGCCGTACCACTGGCGCGACAGCATCAAGACGGCGTCGATGTCCTCGCGCCGCGACAACGCGCGAAATCCATCAATCTGGTCCGCGTTGAACTCGCGCGCGGCCTGCGCCGCGCGATGCGCCACCTGCTCACATACGGCGCGCACTTCGAAGCGATCGCTCAAAGCGCGCAGCGCCGGCCGGTAGCGAGACTCCCAATCACTTCCCAAACCAACGAGACCGACGCGCAGCTTCATTCCATCGCAGCCAAGAACCAATCGCAGAAATCAAGTGCTCATCGGTGGTTACGATGCGAAAGACAAGCACTGTGCGGTGATTATAGCGGGCCTGACGCGCGACGCCTAATTGATGTCGATCCCTTCATTATTACGCTCTCAATCTCCACGTAATCCGCAAACTCTTTGCCTGTTCTGTAGTTAGGGCAACTTTCTCATTTTTAACCTTTTTAGGTTGTCCAGCGGAGCATCATCGTTAGACTGAGTTCTCCTTTAAGCCCGTGCTTTGGGGTCGCATTAGCCGACCAGCGGCACAACCGGCATCACACCCGCCATACGCCAGTAAACCGCACGGGCTTCCCACCACAGCTAATGCTCACCTGTCGGCCGACTTCCATCGGCCATGGATGGGGCAATCGTTTCACCCTAAGGAGACTTGGTAGTGTTAGGAGTCACTGTCGCTCTGCTCTTGCAGACCTCGATCGTTGCCGCGGATGTGAACACTTACGCCGCGGCCCACAAGCAAACCCTGGAAACGGGTCGGCCGCTGGTTGTCTTGGTCGGCGCCGATTGGTGCCCCGCATGTCAGCAGATGAAGCAGAATGTAATCCCGCAGGCGAAACGCCAAGGCCTGCTGAATCGCGTGGCGTTTGCAACCGTCAACAGCGATCATGAGCCGGGCGTTGCCCGCCAACTCATGCGTGGCGGATCGATCCCGCAACTGATTATGTACCGGAAAACCAAAGAAGGCTGGATGCGCCGCCAATTGACCGGCGCTCAGAGCCTGGAAGCGCTTGACAGCTTTCTCACTCCGCCGGCGGAGTCGGTCGCGGAACAACCGCAGCAGGCAACGGAACCAAAGCCCACCGAAGCGGTCATGGGTCGCTAGGCGATTCGGTTCTCAAAGCTTTCCACACACCGTCCCAGTTCACGACCTTTCCAGGCGCGAACTGGGGCGGTATTTTTTTGCGCTTCGAGCCCCCCCGCGCAACCATCGCTTGCCGTGCGACTTTCGATCATTATTCCGACGCTGAACGAATCGCGACACGTCGCGGAGGCCGTCCGCCGCGCATGGTCGCTACTCCCCAGCGACGTGACGATCGCCGATGGCGGCAGTGACGACAACACGGTCGCGTTGGCGGCCGAAGCGGGGTGCCGCATCGTGACCACCGCGCCCGGCCGAGCGCGCCAGCAGAACGCCGCGGCGCGGCATGCGGATGGCGACACACTCTTGTTCGTACACGCCGACACTTGGCTTCAGCCCGCGGCGCACGAGCAGATCGCGCTAGCGCTGAGCGATGCGACCGTGATTGGCGGCGCGTTCCGCCAGCGCATCGATGCACCGGGCCTCAAGTTTCGAGCACTGGAAATTGGCAACGCCTATCGTGCGCGGGTGCTGCGATTGCCCTTTGGCGATCAAGGTCTCTTCTTCCGGCGCGAGGTATTTGAGCGGCTGGGAGGCTTTCCAGAAGTGGATTTGATGGAAGACCTGCTGCTGAGTCGTGCGGCGCGGCGAGTCGGCAAACTGGTGCTGTTGCCTGGACCACTAAACGTGAGCGCGCGGCGCTGGCTGAGGCACGGCGTGGTTCGCCAAACACTGCGTAATTGGTCATTCATCGTGGCCGAGCGGTTGGGTGTCTCCCCCGATCGGCTCGCCAAGCGCTACCGTCGGCACGACAGCTAAAAAATAGTCGCCCCCTCACAGTCGTGTGAGGGGATTGTCGCGCACCGCCAATGGCAATGCGACACGCCCTCCCTGCACCGCCGAGGCAAACGGCGCCACGATCATTTCCATAACGCCGCGCGCCTCGTAGACACTGGCCAATGGTTGCCGATCGTTTTCGATCGACTCCATCAGGTCGGCAATTGCGGCCAGGTTGCCATCCTCTGGCCCACCTGCCGGCATAGGTTCTGGCTTGCCAACTCCCGCGGATGTCACTTCCTGCCACTTCGCCCCGCTGCGGCCTGGCGACCAACTGGAATCTTCCAGCAACCGGACCGTCGGCATCCAGCCCGTTTGTATTTCCAAGATGCCGGCCGTGCCAAAGATCTGAATTCCAAACCGAGCAGGCTTCGCGGCGGCGCCACGATGCGAGGCAAAGTACGCCGTCGCATCGCCAGAAAGCCCATACATTGCGTCGACCGAGTCCCCAGCTAACGGTCCAATCCCTTCCGCGCCGTCATGTACGTGCTGCCGCGCGATGGACTCCCCCTGCTCGCTCACTTGGGCAAAGCACCAACTCGGCTCGCCCGCCAAGTGGCGAATCAGATTGAATAAATGTCCGCCAAGCACAAACAAATCCTCGCCCCCACCGCGCTGGTCCTCCTTGCCGCGCGCCCGGTACTCAAGCACGCGGCCAATGCGGCCAGCTCGCAACAGGCCTGCCACGACCGGCAATTTGGGGCTGTAGCGGGTTTGATAGGCGATGGCCAGTTTGGTGTGGGTGCGTTCGCACGCCGTGACAATCGCGTCGGCCTCCGCCAGCGTTCGGCAAAGCGGCTTTTCGGTGAACACGTGAATGCCGCGCTCGGCGCAGGCCACGATCATCTCCGCATGCGCGTCGATCCACCGCGGGGCGACGCTGACAATCTGCGGTTTCTCCCGGTCGAGCATCTCACGATAGTCGAGGTATCCGCGCTCCACCGACAGTCGCCGCGTCGCCTGCGCCAGTCCCATCTTGCCGTCGTCGGCGACGGCGACCAGCTTGGCGTTGGGCGCCCGCAGCCAAACCGTGTCGAGGGCATGCCCATAGTCGCCCCGACCGGTACGACCGATGACCGCCGCGCGTAGCGTCTCTGGCATAATGCGCAAACTCCCGGCCCGCCTGCGACGCATTTGCAATCGGTGAGTGCAGGCGGCATGATGGCATCGTTGATCCAAAGTCCGATTCTGCTGACGTATCGCACATGACGCAAGTCGATCCCCGTATCGCTGTCTATTCGGGTTCGTTCGATCCGATCACGCTCGGGCATCTGAACGTCATCGAACGTAGCGCTTCCTTGGTCGACACGCTGATCGTCGGCATTGGGATCAACGCCGGCAAAGAACCGCTCTTTACGCTGGAAGAGCGCGTGTCGCTGGTTCGTCGCACCACCAGGCGCTACCCCAATGTCGAAGTCAGGACATTCTCAGGGCTGGCGGTGAACTTTGTCCGCGAATGTCGATCCCGAGTGATGATCCGCGGCGTGCGCCCGCTCACCGACATCGCCGCCGAGTTCACGATGGCCATGGCCAATCGCCAACTCGATCCCGGCCTGGAGACTGTGTTTTTGATGGCGGACGAAGAGTTTTCGCACGTCTCCAGTTCATTGATTAAGCAAATCACGCCGCTGGCGGGCGACGACGAATTGGCGCGATTTGTTCCCTGGGAAGTTATTGAAGAACTGCGCAAGAAGATGGCCCGCGTGACGTAGCGTTCTCACCGGCTAAGTCACTCATCAAGCGGTTGTGGCCGGGCAGCAGACCTGCAAAGCGCGCGGCGAGAGCGTGATCTCAAAGTCGCCGGCCCCGATCAACTCGCCGTCGCATTCCCCCGTCAGTGGCGCCGATGAGCGAAAACGCAGCGACCGGGCAGTGTGCTTCTCGATTGAAGGTTCATCAGCGTAGTCGCCGCTATACAGTTTTGGCGTCTTCAGCAACATTTGCAGCGAGGTCATCGACGTGAAGAGCATGACGTCGAATAGTCCATCGTCGAGCGTCACCCCTCCTCCAAACCGCATGCCGCCACCGGCAAAGATGCCCTTGGAGGCAAACAGGCACAGCGCTTCGCGCCGCAGCGATTGGCCGTCCAATTCCAGTTCAATCGAGCGCGGTCGGGCGCCAAACAGGCTTGCCAACGTCGGCAGCAAATAGCAGAGCGATCGCGGCAGCCAGCCCGGCATCTGCTGCTTGCGGCGCACAATCTCGCCGCTCATGCCGAAGCTGGCGATATTCAAAAAGTGCATTGGCGGCCGGCTATCGTCCAGCGTGCGGATGGCGCCCACATCAACCGCTCGCATGACCGGGTTGAGCGCCACTTCGCGCCAGTCCGTGGTTCGATCGGGCGCCAGGGTCTTCAAATAATCCGAACCGGTACCCAAGCGCGACACCGCCAAGCAAGCGGCCGGCGCCACTGGCCGCCCCTGCTCAAAGAAGCCGTTTGCCGCCGCGTTCATCGTCCCATCGCCGCCGATCGCCACTATCTGCTCGGCGCCCCCCAGCAGCGCATCGCGTGTCCGGCGAGTGAGGTCGTCGCGACTCTCGCAACGGATTACGTCGAACGAGCCCGTGCGGTCAAGAAAATAGCGTTCGATCTCGCGCAATCTTCGCGCCGAAATCCCGCCCCCCGCCCTCGGGTTGAACATGAACACGCGCTTCATGCTGGCGACTCCTCGGTCGTGCGCGAGTTTACTTGCGATTCGAACCAGGGGCCAATTGCGTCGCGCAGCGCCCGTTGCGGCGCGAGCACGAACGCGCCCAAGCGGCGCTCGATCAAGTCTTCCGGCCGCAACACGTATTCATGGTGCAAGGCGTACACCGCCTCTCCCCAGACAAAGGGCGCGCCCTCAACGATGGGTTGCCCCAGCTCGGGCGAATTCTCAATCAGTTCGTCAATTCGCCAGGCGTTCGATCCATACCGCTCCCACAGCGCCGCGACGCGTGGTGAGGCGTCCTTCGGCAGTCGTTGCGCTGCGCCAGAGATGGGACTGGCGGTGCCGCATGGCGCCAGCGTGCGCTGACGGAAGAACGAGTCAATCAACAGATCAACAACCTTCTCCGCCATCGCCCGGTAGGTGGTTAGTTTGCCGCCGGTGATCGAAACCATTCCGTCCGCTTGCAGTAGAATCTTGTCGTCGCGAGGCGCTTGGTCTTCGCTCTTGCCACGATCGCTGCCGATCAGCGGCCGCACGCCAATAAATCGAGTCAAAATGTCTTGCTCGGCGACCTGCGCATGGGGCAGGTAGCGGTTCACTGCTGCCAATAGGTAGTCCACCGCTTCGGCCATCACGACTGGAGCATCGAGGTCGCCGTCAAAAAAGGTGTCAGTCGTGCCGACTAGCACGTTTTCTCCCCAGGGAACGGCATAGATCATCCTGCCATCGGCGGGTACCTCCAGGGCTAACGTGCCGTTCACGGGCAATCGCTGGCGCGAGAACATCAGATGCACGCCGGCCGAATTGCGCATGCCAAACCGCTGTGCGGCGCCGCAGCGAAACTGCACATCGTCGGCCCAGGGCCCCGCCGCGTTGACGATTGTGCGGCTGCGCAGTTTCAACTTTTTGCCAGTCGGAACATCGCGGACGCCAACTTCGAACCCGCTTTGCGCGCGCTGCAGGTGTTGCAACTCGCAATAGTTGAGCAGGTGCGCGCCGGCCGCTTCCGCCGATTTGAGCGTATCGATCACCAATCGAAAATCGAGGCCGGCGCAATCCCAATAGCTCAGCCCGCCGACCAGGTTCGCCTTGTCCAGCGCGGGCTCCGCCTGTGTCACTTCGCGCGCGGAGAGAAAATGAAATCGCCCGATTCCGCGTGGTATCGCCAACAGGTCGTAGAGCGCTAGCCCAAGTGCGGCCAACCACCGTGGGGTGCGGCCACCGGCATAAAACGGCAACACAAATCTCACGGGCCGAATAATATGCGGAGCGACCGTTCGCAATAGCAACGACCGTTCGCGGCATGCCTCTCGCACCAGTCGCAAATGAAAATGCTTGAGATAGCGAGCGCCGCCATGCACCAACTTGCCCGATTTCGAACTGGTCCCCGACGCGAAATCTCCTTTGTCGATCACAGCGCAGCGCAGCCCGCGCAGCGCGGCGTCGCGCGCGATGCCGGCGCCCGTGATCCCTCCGCCGACGACCAGCACATCGTACTCATGGCTGGGCCACAAATCGAAGATGCGTTGTCGCCGGTCGTTCACAGCAGCTTGCCCGGATTCATGATGTCGTCGGGGTCCAGTGTCCGTTTAAGCTGCGCGAGCATCGCCTGCTCCACTTCGCCGCGGCCAGTGTGCTCGCGGTGATCCAGGCCCACGCCGTGATGGTGGCTGATGGCGGCGCCGTGTCGGCGGATCGCTTCGTTCGCCGCCGTCTTGATTCGCAGCCATTGCGCGATGGGGTCGGCGCTGTCTTGCCGCCCTAACAGTGTGAAGTAGAGCGATGCGCCATCTGGGTAAAAATGCGAGACATGGCAATACACCATCAGCGGATGTCCTTGCGCCATGGCAGCTTCGCTAATCGCCTTGCGCACCGCATCATAAACCAGATGCAACTGCGACCACGTCGTGGCCGTCTCCAAGGTGTCGATTAACAGGTCGTTGTAAATCAGTTCGTCGCGCAGGTACGGCAGCTCGAAGCGCGACGCCAGCCAGCGCTCGCCCGGCGACTTGCCTAGGTAGAAACCGCCACGCTGCTGCAAATGGCGTCGAATCTGTCGCCGCTCGATGGCGATGGCGTCGGTCTCACCTTCCAGTCCCACCAGCACGGTGCATAGCGCGGGGGGCCGAAAACCTCGCTGCTCCAGCAGCCACTGCGCCGCTCGGCGTTTTACTTGCTTCATGCCCGACGCCGCGGTTTGCCCCATCGCCAATGTGCCTTGCGTCTCTTCCTCGTCAGAGATGCGCAGTAGCGCCGGTCTGCCGCCGGCCTGAACCAACTCGCGGCACGCGTCGATCGCGCTGGTAAAGCTCTTGAAAACGAACATGAAATAATCGCGCGCCTTAGGTAGCCTCCGAATCTTCACCGTGGCGGCCGTGATGACCCCTAGCGTCCCTTCGGAGCCAAGCAGCACCTGATTCACATCGGGCCCATCCGCGCGGCGCGGTACCGAGAGGGTGCGGATCTCGCCAATCGGCGTTACGGCGACGATGCTTTCGACCAGGCGGTCGATGCCGCCATAGCCCAGTGAGTTCTGCCCACTGGATCGCATGGCGATCCAGCCCCCCAGCGTGGAGTATTCAAACGATTGCGGGAAATGCCCGAGCGTGAATCCACGTTCGCGGAGCGCGGCCTCCAGCTCTGGCCCAAAACAACCGGCCTCCAGGGTGGCGGTCAGCGACGATTCGTCGATCGTCAACAGGCGATTAAGAAACGCCAGATCGAGCGAGATGACGGCATGCTGATTTCCGCGTTCGGCGTCGAGTCCGCTGACGACGCACGAACCACCACCAAAGGGGATCACGGCCACTCGTTCCGCTCGACACAACGCCAAGATATCGGCCACCTGCTCCGCGGTTTGCGGATACACCACCGCATCGGTCGCCAGCGGCAATCTCAGCGAGCGTAGTCGAATCAGATCTTTGTAGCCCTTGCCGACCGAGTGCAGCACGCGCTCGCGATGACCGGTGCGGCAGTGTTCCGCTCCCACAAGTGCCGACAGCTTTCGAATCAGGTCGGGGCTGGCCTGACTGGCCGGCATCTGCGCCGCCTCGATCGCCGGCGGTTCGAACTCGCGTAGCGCTTCGATCCCCAATCGGCGCCGCAGATATTCCAATGCGCCGGGCATGTGGGTCAGCGGGTAGCGGTGTTCTGGCGCTCCCCACCCCCACCATTTCATTTTGCGGCGTGCGTCGGCTGCGCGATCGTGGTTCAACTGGTTTCCCCGCGTCCGGTCCTGCGTGGCTTTCCCTTTCGGCCTCTACAGGATACGGGCGCGCATGGGCGGCGCAAAATGGGATAGCCCATGGAATACGGGGAAATGCGCGCAAGCGCCAATGCCGACACTGTCGAGTCCCAACCGAGCTACGGCCGCGCCACGCAATTTACCGGCCGCTCAAGGCGCGATAGTCCTCGCTGGTCGCCAACAGAATCTCATGGATCGCCCGGCGAGTATCGCCATCAAGCCTGGCGTACTTGGGATCGCGATCTTCTCCCGCCAGCACGCGCCCCAAGCCACGATAGAAATGTTCCTTGACCGCCGGTGGCAACTGCTTCATCGGCTCGCTATAGACGAGATAGCTCAACGGATAACGGAACAACCGCGTGTGCAGATCCAGATCGCGTAGACTGCGCCCCGCCGCATCGCGAACGCCCTTGGCGGCGAAGTCGACGGCGAACTCGCTGTTGCCTTCGATCGGTTCGGTAAGCTGAGTCTCGCCACAAAAGAGCGCGTACTCCAGCAGTTTATCGGCCTGCCGATCACAGCGTCGATGGAACGTCTCGGAGCGATAGTCCGCGGGTCGCTCTAGCGATTCATTGAGCGACTCGTCGTAATAGGCCGCCATCCGCTCCTCAATCGCCGCCCTGGCAATGCGGTTGTGCATCTGAGTCTGATGTTCGAGCACCATCAGCGCCACGATGTCGCTGGATGGTTTCAGGTAGGCTCCAATTTCGCAGCGTCCTGCCAAATCGAGCAGATTGGCGCCCGCCGCCGAATCGATCTCCGCTTTGCCACCGACATCGCGCGCGATCTGATTGCCCATGTGTGTCTGCTTGCCGTGTTTGCCGGTGACGTACCAGCCTCCCCAGCGCTCGCTCAATGGACTGGTGTGATCGATGTCGAACGTGCCCGCGTGATAGATCGGCATCCCCCGCCGATCCGGAAACACCGATCGCACCACATGGCCGGGCACATCGCACGTTCGTGGCGACGAATGGCATTGCAGGCAGTCATGAGTGCGCCGTTCGATCAGCGGCCGTTCGACCGCCTTTTGGTCCAGTGTATAGAACACCGCGCCCAGCGCCGGATCGGCTGCCGACATCTCCACTACGTCCCCTTCCGGAACATAGCCAATGTAGACATTGTCCGAAAAATAAAGTGCCCTAGGGCGTTGCGGGTTGATGAGATGGGCCTGGAAGCTGGTCTTGGAGAAAACCAAGGTCTGCGAGTTCTCGGGCACCCCCAGCGCTTCGAGCACCGCCGGCAAGTAGCCGTACCGATCATCGAATCTGAGTTGACGCTTGCCCGATTCCAAATCGGCCATCAGATGGGCGACCGGGTCAGTGGCCTGGGCCGTCAGATAGGAGATGGGGGCAGCTTCGTATTCCAATTCGGCGCCCCGTGCTGCCAGGCACAATAGCGAAGCCGCGAGCATCCAGCCGATTCGCATTGGTCGTCTACAGATCGCCATCTAAGCTATCCTCCTACCGACCTACCAACGACAGAATATTGGATATTTATATCCTATTTACTTCTCGGCGGCAAGCCGCTCGGCACTTGCAAATTTTGTGGACGGGAGCGTGATTCCGTTGCCCAGTATTTCACCACGATCTTGGATTGGCTGGTTCGCTGGCCACGAACTCTCCGTTTTGCTGGCCTTGCTGGCCAGTGTGCTCTCGATCTGGGCGTTCATTGTACTCGCCGGTGAAGTGGCAAGGGGGGATGCCAAACACTTCGACCGCACGGTTTTGTTGGCTACCCGCACGGCCGACGATCCGCATGTACCCGTGGGCCCGGCTCGGCTGCCGGAAGTGGCTCGCGACATTACCGCATTAGGCAGCGAGATCGTCCTGACTTTGATCGTCCTGGCAGTGGCTGGTTTCTTGCTGCTGAACCACGACTATTACGCCATGAGCCTGGTGTTGGCGACCACCGGTGGCGGCTTCGTGCTCGGCACGGCGCTGAAACTCGCGTTTGCCCGTGAAAGACCCGATGTCGTCCCACATTTGGCGATCGTCAGCAGCTACTCGTTTCCGAGCGGCCACGCCATGCAGTCGTCAATCATCTATTGGACGCTGGCGGCGTTGCTCGCGCGTCTGGTCGACCGTGTTTGGCTCAAGGTCTACCTGTTCGTCACGGCCACTTGCCTCACGCTGCTTGTCGGTAGCAGCCGCGTGTACCTCGGTGTCCATTATCCGACGGATGTTCTTGCGGGCTGGTCGGCCGGACTGGCCTGGGCATCGCTCTGTTGGTTGGTTGCCAGATACCTTCAGCGCCGCGGCAAGCTGGAACAGCACATCGACACCGCGAGCGGTTGACGGACCAAATTTCTCGCGCTCAGCGGCTTTGGAACGATTCCGGGCGCTCGCGCAACAAGGTGTCGGCGATCCAGCGGGCTTCCCCCTCCGTGAGGCCATTGAATCGGCAAACCTCCTGACCGCTGGTCGAAAAGATCAACTCGAAGGGACTCGTCATTGGCGCCTCCGCGATGCGCCGCTGACCAGCCTTCCAAGCTTTGGCTTGGTTGTTGGCGGCGCGCTGCAGGGCAATGCGGTCAATCTTGTCATGCGGGTACCGCCATTGTGGTCCGAGTCCAATCCAGCGCACCGTGCACCGCATGGCATCGGCGCCAAAACGCCAGGTGGTGCGCCGCAACGGTTCCACGATCGTCATGCCCAGGATCGCGAAAAATAATAGGCCAACGGCCTCGAAGGGGATCAAGAACAGAAAGAGAAACCACCATTCCATGCCGCCAGGCTGTTTCTCGACAATAAGCTGATACAAGAACACCGAGACGATTCCATTCCAGAACGCGCAAAGAAACAGCGCCACGCCCATGCCGGTCAGGCTGAATTCGCCCCGTTGTTGAAACGCCACCGACTGAAAATCTTCCAGTCGTCGCCACGCGGTGTCCAAGGGGGGAGTCACCGGCGAGTCCATCAATTGCAATACTTCGGCATCGCCCCGCTGCGCCGCGGCGCTTGTTCGGCGCGGTTGCTCTGGCGCCTCAACGGGCGCAGCAGGCAGGCCACTGTCTGCGCGTAGTTGCGTTAATCTGCGATTCAGTTCAAAGCTGAGCCAACCACAACCTTCTCTATTCAAGCCGACGCCAAATTGCAGCGGTCGTCCCAGTGTGCGCATCTCGACGACATGTTGCGGCGGAGAGTCGTCGCTCGTGTGTTGCAATGCGGATTCAAAGGATTGAATTTCCGTCAGCGGTACGAAGCGCCGTTGGAGCGGAACGAGCGCCTCGCGGATGAAATAGACGCCTCCCGGCGTCAGCGCGAACGAATCCTTGCGGAACATCAGGTAGACCAGCAGCGCGGCGACAAAGAACCAAGCGCTCCAAAACGGGACCGCGAATAGTAGCGAGGAGACGGTCCGCTCTGCGTTCACTCGAAACGCGAGAAAAACGCACCCGATGGTCCAAAAGAACAGCCAGAACATCAAGAACCCACTCGCGCCCCAGCGTGCCATGCCGGTGGGGCGATCGATAAAGGCGAACTCCTCCTCGGTTTCCACAAGCTGGATTGGCAGCTTGGCCGGACGCGGAACCGCGATCCGCGCTGCTTCGCTGAATTGGGTAGTTTCGGTAGGCATGGTTTTTGTGTGACGCAATCGCAACTGAGATGCTGGCGATCGGTTGCTATCGGTCGATGATTGTCGCTCAATCGCCGACCGGAAAATTAGGCAAGGTTTGACGACTACAACAGTGAAGGCTAACGCCATTTCCAACGTCGGGACGATGCAACAACAGCGTACCGCTTAGGCGATTGGCTGTCTTGATCGAGCTTCCCGCCTCGCCAGCCCGTCGTCGTGTGGATAGCGCGGTGTGCCGCACACATCCTTGACGAGACCCCATGTCTAAATCCATCGCTAGCGCTGCCCGCGATTGCAGTTGGCCAGGCCGGTGGCATGCTCTGATCGTGTGCTGGCTGATGGCCTGTTGCAGCGCCGCCGTGGCCGGCGAACTGCGACGCACGGCCATCGTCGAAGCCGTCGAACGTGTCCGCACGTCGGTGGTCAATATCCACGGCGAAAAAACGCTCGCCGAGGGAGAGGTTCCACCGGCCGGAATGGACAGCGATCGCCGCGTGAACGGGATGGGCACCGGCGCGATCATCGACCCGCGCGGCTACATCATCACCAATCACCATGTCGTCGATGGAGTGGACCCAATCAACGTCACGCTCGCCGATGGCGAGGAATGCGTGGCCAAGCTCGTCTCGCACGATCCCGACACCGATCTGGCGATCATCAAGATCGATGTCTCCAAAACGCTTCCTGTGACGCCCATCGGCACTTCGCGCGACCTGATGGCCGGCGAAACAGTGATCGCCATCGGCAACGCCTTCGGCTACGAACACACCATCACGCGCGGCATTGTCAGCGCGCTGCATCGCACCGTGCAAGTGGGCGACAATCAAAAGTACGAAGACCTGATTCAAACCGACGCCAGCATCAATCCGGGCAACTCCGGCGGTCCGCTCTTCAACATCGATGGCGAGATGATCGGCATCAATGTGGCGGTGCGAGTTGGCGCCCAAGGGATCGGTTTCGCCATTCCGGTCGACAAGGCGATGCAAATCGCCTGCGAACTGATCAGCGCCAAACGGCTGCAGAGCGTATGGCATGGCCTGGTGGTCGAGAGCGAACCCTCCCAGCACAACCCAGCGGCCTTGGTGGTGCGGAGTTGCGATAGCGACAGTCCCGCCGCCGCGCTCGGACTGGAAGTGGGGGACCGCATCACGCGAGTTGGCAGTCTCGACGCGCGCCGCCCCATGGATCTCGAACGCGCCCTGCTCGGCAAACATGCCGGCGACGAAATCGAGATCGTCCTCGATCGCGAAAAAGCGGAAAGCAAGCTCCACCTCAAATTGGTCGATCTGCCCGCGCATCTCAAACCCAACGATGAGCCGATCTGGGAACTGCTGGGACTACGGCTCAAGCCGATTAGCGGCGACGACTTTCGCCGCTATCAAACTCGCTATCGCGGCGGCCTCAACGTCGTGGCAGTGCGATCGGGCAGCCCCGCCGCCCGGCAAGGCATCCGTCGCGGCGACGTGCTGGTCGGCATGCACATCTGGGAAACGATCACGCTGGAGAACGTGTCCTATATCTTGAATCGCCCCGACTTTGCTTCGCTGTCGCCGCTCAAATTCTATATCCTGCGCGGCAACGAGACTTTCTTGGGGCACATGAGCGTCGCGGGCGCCAAGACCCGTTAACGCCCTTACTCAAGCCCGCAGCAGAACGCAGCCGGCGCTTCCAGTCGGTACAATGGCGACCGCGGATCGTTTCGATTTTTCGTAGCGCCAAGGTGCGTCGTCAGCGTTGGAAGCTTCTCTAGTCAACTGGTTCGGCAAGCGCTTGCCACGGCAACCCAGCCAGCGCGTCGGCATCGGCGACGACGCCGCGGTATTGCGCTGGGGCGCCGGGCCAGATTGCGTCGTCACCGTCGATGTCGTGATGGATGGCGTCGACTTCGATCTGGCGACTGTCGACCCGCGCCGCGTCGGCAGAAAGGCGATCGCCATCAATCTGAGCGATTTGGCGGCCATGGCCGCGACTCCGGTCGCCGCGGTGATTGGCCTGGTGCTGCCACGTGAAGGAGGCGCAGCGCTGGCCCGTGAACTCTATGAGGGGTTGATTCCCTTGGCCGAGCAGTATCAGGTGGCATTGGCCGGCGGCGATGTGAACAGTTGGGACGGCCAGTTGGCAATCAGTGTGACTGTGTTGGGACAGGCGACCGATCGCGGCGCGTTGACCCGATCCGGGGCAAAGCCAGGCGACCAGATTATCGTCACCGGCGAATTTGGCGGCAGCATCTTAGGCCGGCATCTCGACTTTGAGCCCCGCGTTCAAGAAGCCCTCAAGCTGCATCGAGAATTCGACATCCATGCCGCGATTGATGTGAGCGATGGGTTGTCGCTCGACTTGTCAAGAATGGCCGAGGCCAGCGGCTGTGGCGCGGTCGTCCATCTGACGAGGGTGCCGATTTCCCAGGCTGCCCATGCTCGGTCCAAGGAAACAGGCGCTGCGCCCATGGAGCACGCCCTGAGCGACGGTGAGGATTTTGAACTGATCCTCGCGATTCCCCCCAAAGCCGCGGCCGCGCTGCTGGCCAGCCAACCGCTGCCCGGAGTGCCGCTGACGTGCATCGGCGAGTTAACCGACGATGGCGCGCTATGGCAGGTCGATGACGCGGGCGTTCGCTCACGTCTGATTCCCAAGGGATACGAACATCGGCTCAGTCCATGACGCCGCTATCGATTACGGTGAGTGGCGAAGCGGAGACAGGCCAGCTTGGCCAGCAGCTTGCGCTGGCGTTAGCTCCCGGGGCAGTGGTGGGCCTCGATGGCCCGCTCGGCGCCGGCAAGACCACGCTGGTACGATCAGTCGCGGCGGCGCTCGGCGCCAATCCACGGCAGGTGGCGAGCCCCACCTTTGTGCTCATGCACCAATACGAAGCGCGCACGCCCATCTACCATTTCGACGCCTACCGTGTGAAATCGGCCAACGAATTTTGGGAGTTGGGAATCCAAGACTATTTCGAGTCAGTCGGCATCTCGATCATCGAATGGGCTTCGCGCGTCGTGGAATGTTTGCCAGACGATCACATCTTGGGGCGCGCCGAGTTAACTGGCGAATCGAGCCGCCTGTGGTTGTGGAGCGCCGCCGGTCCGAGGTCGGCGGAAATATTGCGCAAGCTGGAAAGTAGCTGGCAGAGCCGCGCAATCTGATCGACCGTTGCGCGCGGCGCGATCGTACCTCGCTGACGCCGGGATTGTTGGCGGTTGTCGGCGGCGACTTGAAACGCCGCAGCCTCCGGTTTCTACTGGATAAGCGGCCAATCCAAGAGACTCCCCCTGCCGTTTCTGGCGTCGGCCCATCGCCAGATCGGGGGCAATTCACACTGGCGATTCGCGCTTCCTGCTTATGCATCGTGACCTGACCACGCGCCTGTTTGGCAATCGGATCGTCGCGTCCCCAAGCCGAGGCGTCTGCACCCAATTTCGGCTGGAGCTACTGGAAAGTCGGCTGGTGTTCGCCGCGCCGACCTTAGGCGCGCTTGCCGACGTGTCGCTCTTATCAGGCGCGCCATTGCACATCGCGCTCAATGGCTTCGACTCCGATGGCGACGCGCTCACATACACCGTCACCACCGACAACTCGGACCTGATCGGGATTATTCCCACCGGCAATCAAAGCCTGAAGATCACGACGGTTCGCGAGGACGCCCAAGGCAACGTCGTGCAAACCTTTGGCGACATGGTTTTTCAACTCTTCGACGACAAGGCGCCCCGGACCACCGGCCACATCAAGCAATTGGTGAACCAAGGCTTTTATAACGGAGTGGTGTTTCACCGCATCATCCGGAACTTTGTAATTCAGGGAGGCGATCCCACGGGCACCGGATCGGGCGGCTCCTCGCTCGGCCGCATCGACGACGAATACGATCGCGACCTGCAGTTCACCAGTGCCGGCGTTTTGGCCATGGCCAAAAGCAGCGACGACACCAATGACTCGCAATTCTTCATCACCGCCGGCCCGACGCGCAGTCTCGACTTCCAGCACTCAATCTTCGGCTTTCTGACGCAGGGAGCAGATGTGCGCGAAGCGATTGCAGCGACGCCGACTGGCGCAGGGGATCGACCCGCGGACGACATCGTGATGCAGAGCGTGAGCCTCTTCACCGACACGCAGAACGGCGTGTTGCGTCTGTCGGCGGCCAATGGCAAAAGCGGCACGGCGCACGTGACTGTCAAGGTCCGCGATGCGCAAGGCAATGAGGCCACGCAGTCCTTCACGGTCACCATCTCGCCCGACACGGTGAACAACAACCCCTTCTTGAAGGCGGTGTCAACGATCCAAACTACGCAAGGCGCGCCCGTCATCTACGAGTTCGAGGCGATCGACGTGGAAGGCGACCCGATCCAGTTTCAGGCCAGCCAGGTGACCACCGGAGTCAATATCACCGTCCCCGGCGGTACGGTGAACGTCACGCCGACGGGCGGCGTCGCGAAGTTGGCGGTAATGATTAGCCCCGATGCGGCGCTGGTCGGCAACAAGCAGTTTCGCCTTTTCGTACGTCCCGTTGGTTCGACCGCGACCAGCGATCAAATCGTCGACGCGCAACTGGTTCAATTGGCGATCGCCCCCTTGGCCCCGTCCGGCGTTGCGCTCGATAGTTCAGTCGACACAGGCGTTAGCGCGATCGACGCCATCACCAAGGAAAACACGAATCTCGTTTTCAAAGTCGCCGGAGTACTCCAAGGCGCGACGGTCCAGCTTCGCCTAAACGGCCAGGTGATTGGCCAGGCTACCGCGGCCGCCGCCGCCAGCGGGCAGAATCCCGGCCAAGTGGTGCTGACCGTGCCGCTGAACGATGGTCTTACACTGACGCCCGGCCAACATGCCATCACGGCCGTGCAGATCTTTGACGGATTGACCAGCGCCGTCTCGCCGGCGCTGCCACTGGTGATCGATCAGCAAACGCCCGCCATCACGTCCACACCGTCGACCACTCCGCTGCTGGCAGGCTCGCCGACACCGTTCTACTACAACGTAGAGACCGATGAAGAAACCGCCGGCGTCGTCTATAGCCTGATCGAGGCGCCCAGCGGCATGACCGTCAACAACGCGACTGGTGAGATCCAATGGTCACCGACGTCCGCGCAAGTGGGGCAACATTCCGTCGTGGTTCGCGCGGTCGATCGTGCTGGCAATGCTTCGGATCAACCTTTTGATGTCACCGTAGCGCCCAACACGCCCCCCATCCTGTCGCAGCCAGACGCGCTCTCGGGTGATGAGGGCATCCTGATGGTCTTGCCGCTGCATGCCGACGACGTCGATCTGGCGATCGGCGATGTCTTGACCTATAGCCTGCTGCCCGGCGCCCCTGACGGCGCGATGATGACTCCCTTTAGCGGCGTGTTTTCTTGGCGACCGAGCGAGGTTCAAGGGCCGGGCACTTACTCCATTGGGGTGCGAGTCACCGATAGCGCCGGAAACAGCGACACCAAGAACTTGCAAGTCACCGTCGCCGAAGTGAATCAACCACCGCAGTTGGCGCCGATTGGCGCGCAAGTCGTCGCGGCCGGAGGAAAGTTGGGTTTTCGAGCCACCGCCGTGGACGCCGATTTTCCGGCCGGGTCGCTGGTTTATAGCTTGCTCGACGGGGCGCCTGTGGGCATGTCGGTCGATCCACAAACGGGCCAGGTCACCTGGTCCGTGCCAGATGGCCAAGCGGCCGGCGATTACCTAGCGACCATCGTGGTGACCGACCAAGGTCAATTGACCGATTCTCGGCAGTTCACCGTTCGCGTGCAGACGCGGCCGATCATCGAACCCCTTGCAAACCAGTCGGTTGTCGAAGAAGAGACCTTGGAGGTTCAAGTCGTTGCCAGTTCCGCAGCCGTGCCAACTTCGGCGCTGAGTTATGCGTTGGTCAACGCGCCTCAAGGCGCTAGCATTGATGCCAAAACTGGCAAACTGACTTGGACTCCATCCGAGGCCCAGGGTCCCGGCCGATACAACATCGAGGCGGCGGTTACCGATTCGAATGGCCTATCCAGCCATGTTGCCTTTGATGTCGACGTGGCCGAACGCAATACGGTGCCGCGCCTTGTGGATATTGGTCCAGTTATCGCGATTCCCGGACAATTGTTGAGCATTCAGTTCGAGGCCGTTGACGCGGATTTGCCGAGCAACTCGTTCACCTTTTCCATCGTGGAAGGTCCCCAGGGCGCCGTCATCCATCCCATGACGGGCGTGTTCCGCTGGCTGGCGCCAGATAACGACAGCTTCAAGTCAGTTCCCGCGACAGTTCGCGTCGCCGATTCGGGCACGCCGAATCTGTTTGCCGAACTGACGTTTTCGATCACGCTCGGCAACCCGGGCATTGGCATCTTTCCCGGCAGTGGCCCCGGCCTCCCTTGGTTCGTGTCGCCCAGCGCCGCCAATGCGAGCGCCGCGCTGTTGTCGCTGGTGGCCAGCGGCACAACGAGCGTCGTCGTGCTCAATGGCGCGGAGTTCCGTGCGTTCAATCAACAACCGTTCGATGTCGACGTGGTTGAAACCCCCGACAGCGAACTCGCGCCGATCATTCGTCCCGCGACACAGTTTCAGATCGGTCCCGACACCGGCGTAGGCAGTTTCGATACCCAGGCGCCGCGCCAACACCGTGTCGAACGACCAACAACGACAACTGGCGGCGCCGATGCGGCTACTGATACCAATGCTCCCGATAGCGCGAACCAGTCGCCGCAAAAGGGGGCGGAACGTGGCGGTCCTATCGACGACCAAGCCGCTGCCGACGAGCAATTGCGCAGGCTTTTCGACGACCTCGCGCTGCCGCTGGCCGACCTGGTTTTTGAACGACTGACTCAAGTTGAACCAGTCGAATTGTTGCTGTATACGACGGCACAACCCGCCGCCAACTTGACTGAACTGGCGCCACCTGCCGAACAGGCGCCCGCCGCGTCCGACATCGATATGGCGGCAGGCTATAAATCCGATAATGGCTCGCACACTGCGTCCAAAGTCGCCGCAAGCGCCGCTTTGGCGTTTTATATGCCGCTCTTGGTCACTGAGCTTAGCGATGAAGCCGACGAGCCAATCCGCGAGCGGACTCGCCGATCAAAGCGAGCGCCGGCGCGTTGAGATCGGCCAGAACGCCGCAACCTGGCGATTGCGCAGCACGTGATACCCGTCGTACAGAACGCACGTGAAGTCGCCGTAACCGGGAATCAACTCCACGCGGTCGCCAATCTTCAGCGATTGCGCTTCGTCCGCCAGTTGCAGCCAACCGTGCTCGGCCGACAGCCGATCGACGGTCGCGCCGGGACGACCGACCACCAGCGGCGCATGCAAGTCGCCGTTGACGCTCTTGCGCCCCGCGTCGATGATCGCCCTATCGCGCGCCGGACGACCGACCACAGTGGCGATCACAGTCAGCGCGTTTTCAAATTCATCGATCTGGCACACGTGCCGATAGAAGGCGTCCATAAACACCCAGCCGCCGGCCTGAAGCTCAGTCACCGCGGGGTGTTCGATTGAAAAGTGGTAGGAGCCGGTGCCTCCCGCGGAAACAATCGAACATTCGAGCCCCGTGTTCTCAATTTGTCGTCGGCAATCTTGGAGCAGGTCCAGCGCCTCGGCGACGCGCCGAGACTTCTCTTGTTGATCGGGCAAGGTGAGCAGGTGCCCTTCGTATCCCATGATGCCAACAAACAGCAGCGACGACTGATCGGCCACATACCGCGTCAGCTCCAACGTTTGCTCGACCTGTGGCACGCCCGCCCTCTGCAAACCAATATCGACCTCAATGATCGCCCTCAACGTTTGGCCAGACTGCTTCATGGCCGCCTCAATCGCGTCGACTTGATCGCGATGATCGACTGTCACAATCGGATCGCAGATTGCCCGTAGCGCCGCCAGTCGCCGCATCTTGTGCGGACCGGCCAATTGATTCGCGATCAAAATGTCGCGCACCCCGGCCGCCGCCATCACTTCGGCCTCGGCGATCTTCGCGCAGGTGATCCCCAAGGCGCCGGCCTCGATCTGTCGTCGCGCGATCTCGGGCGATTGATGCCCCTTGGCATGCGGGCGCCATTGCATCCCGCGCTGGCGGCATGACTGCGAATAGCGCTGGATATTGCGCTGCAGGCGATCGAGGTCAATGCACAAGACGGGCGTATCCAGTTCATCCGCCGAACATCCCACCGCATCGCTAGCTTGTCGCATCCGCGCCACTTTCTGTTTGAGGCTCCAGACGTTCCACGATTAGCCAACCCAATCGGCCCAACAATCGGGCGTATATGAAGATATAGGCGGCCACCGCCGGCGCCAAAAGCAAAATGACCGTATACGGCCAATGGAATCCCAGTACGGCGATCATGATCAATATCGTGAGCCACACGCCGGTCTGGAAGTAGAAAACGATCCAGGCCAATGGCAAGCGAAATAAACTCATGAAGATCGGCGCAGAGACCGGAAACAGAGCCGTGCCCGATTCAAGCGCGCTTAGCATCAAGAAAGGGAACGCCGCGAAGCTGGCGGCGACTCGCGCCACCCAGCTAACGCCAGCCGCTGCCCCTAGCGCATTCGTTAACCATCCGGCGCCGACGCTGGCCACGCTCGCCAACGCCGCGATATACAGCAAGAACAATAGGTTGTAGAGCCAATCGCGCCAGTCCAGGGTTGGCCACTCCACGATCTCGTCGGCGCCGCTTGCCGATTCGCGCACGATGGCCATTAAGCATGCGGCAGCGAACGACCAGGTCCAAAGCGAAGTAAAGAACGCCGTTGCCCCAAAGGCGCCGCCAGAAACGGCAACCGCCGCGCCAAGCCCCCCTCCCCCGCCAAGATCCGCGTTATTCGGCGATAGCTGCGATCCAAAGGCGAGCCAGGCAACGCAGCCACTCCCGGCCAAAGCCAGCGCCAATACGCACCAGCGGCTGGCCACTTCCCCCCGCCACGGAAAGGTATAGATGCCTGATAGCAGCGGATGCCTCGGCAGCGAACTGACCGGCACGCGATGCTCAATCGCCGCGGGCAAAGGCGGCGCGCTCAACGGTATTACGACTGCTGGCGGCGGCGCTCCCATGTCGTATTCCCCCACGACCAGATCGGGGGCATGGCGGCGCGCCGGTTCCCGGTGCTCCGGCACCGTCGTGATCGTGGCGCATTCGGGGCAGCGAATCCGCTGCCCTGCGTGTTCGCGACGTGCGTGCATGCGTGTATGACACTTGGGACAGAGCACCAGTGTCCAGCTTGGCGACTCAGCGCTCGATTCGTCATTGCGCAGCGAGTATTCGTCTGGTCGCGCCGGGGCAACCGCTGGCGTCACTGTTGTTGGCGCCGTCACCGTGCATCGCGTTCCACAATCGGGACAAGCCACCGTCCTGCCCACATGTACCGCCAGCGCGTGCATCCGCGCGCGGCATTTGGGGCAAACAACCGGCACGTACTGCTCGGACGATTCTGCGAGCATCATTCTTGGCTCCCTGCCGATTCACTATAACGGCGCCGCGCAGGGGGGGCGAAATAGCTGGCCGACTCAAAGCGACTTGAGGTATTCGACCAGGTCCGCCAGCTCCGAGTCGCTCAGTGTACCGCCGCTGACACGAGACGGATGATGCGGCCCCTGCAGAACCTCCTCCAAGCTCGTGGCGCGCCCGTCATGCAAGAATCGAATCCGGCGATGCACGCCCAACAGACTGGGCGTATTGAAGCCGTCGAACTTGTCCGCCGGTGAGCCCAGGCCCACGTCGTGCGTCTTTCCGTCTGTAAAGTAGGCGCCGTGGTGACACCGCAAGCAGCCCGCATTGTCACTCTCAAAGATCAACTTGCCACGCATGGCGGCGGCCGACAATGCGCCGTCGCCCGCGCGATAGGGGTTGGAAGGCGCTTCGCGCAAAGACAGATACTCCGCCAAGGCCGCCACATCGTCGTCGGTCGGCTCCGGGCCAAGCATGGTTTCGGTCAGGCTCTTTCGCAGCGCGGCGCCAAGTTCTTGCTGCCAGCCATGCCAGGTCCAAGGTCCGGTCTTGTCGATGTGGTGCAAGTCGATGACGGTCTTAAAGCTGCCAAAACCGCCATCATTGCGGGTGTCCATCTTGACGGCATTGACGCCCCCCTCGTAGTGGCAACTGTGACAGCTATACCATTGGTCGAGGCTGCGCCGCGCGTCGTAAAAAATGGCCTCCCCGCGCCGCGCAAGCGACGGCTTGTCTGGCCCGCCCAAAGCGATCGTTTGCGTCACGCATCGCTCGGCGATGCTCACCACTTGAACCGCATTCAACAAGTAATTCGCCACGAACAACCGCTCGCCATCCCGAGAGAATCGCGCGGCCAGTGGTCGGCCGCCCAGCGCAATACGGAAGCAGCGCGAGTCGTCCTTGGCCAACGCCTCGTCCATCGTGTCTCCGGGCCCGCCGTAGTCCATCCACGGCAAACCGTCGTTCTTGAAGACCAATAGCTCGTGACTACCAGACGCGCTCACGGCGATCCACGACTCATCGGGCGAAAGCGCCACGGCATGCGGATCGCCGGTGGCCTGCCCTTGCACGTCGATCGCAATTGCTTCGCGTCGCGCGGGGCCATCCAGTCGCACCTTTGCCAGCCGACTGGCAATCACCCAACCGCGGCGGATGTTCTGCGCAGTGATCGGGTTGCCGCCATAAGTGATCCACGGCACATAGACATGTGTGCCATCGGCCGACGCTTGCATTTGTCCCAGGTTGAGCCCGGCGAACTTCTCCTGATAGATCGTCATGCGCGTAACGGTGTCGATCACTGTCACCCCCCCTGCCCCGCTGGCGCCGACCGCCAATCGAGCGCCGTCAGGCGACAGCGCCAAATAGCGAGGCCAATGGCCAACGTCGATCCGCGCAACGCTGCGCCGGTTTGCCAGATCGACCACCGCCACCGAGGCCCCCTCCGACAGCGCGACATAGGCGCTGCTTCCATCCGGGCTGATCGCAATGCCCACCGGTGCGAAGCCTAGGTGCATCTGTCCGGCGGGTCGCAGGCGGCGCCCTGTCAACTCGAAGAAGCACAAATCGCCCGAATATTGCGCGGTGGCCAGAACCAACATCTCGTCCGGCGACATGACCACCGCTGCCGGATGTCCGCCGCACGGCGTCTCGTCGATCACTTTCCCCTGTTCGAGATCAACAAGAGATAGAGTGCCAACCGTTTGATTGGCGACCACCATCAGCGTTTCATCCGCCGAGATCGCCAGGTCCACGGGCGAACGATCGGGTTCGCCGGCCACCGCCAGGGCAATTGACAGAAGTCCCGCCCAAGCCGCAAATACTGTCGTCGACCAGTAACGGCGCAAGTTGCTCATTTCGACCTGCGACGTTTAGTGGCAGCCGAATCGCGCAGCGCTGCAATCGTTTGCGGCGGATCGCCGCCCCGTGCGAGCATCCGACTAAGGCGATCGGCCCAGTAGATTGGCTCCGGCAAGCGGCGCCCCTTCAACAAGGTTCGAGTCACCTGCCGCGCGTATTCAACATCGACTAGATGCCCTGGCGATGCGTAGAGCGTTTGCTCGCTGTCTCGACTGGCCTTCAGGGCCACACCGATCGTTCGGTCTTGCAGCATGATGGGTATCGCGCCGCAGCGAGGCTTTTTATCGGTGGCAAGCTGTCCCCACAGCAACCGCTTGGTGACCCCGATCGTCCGCAAGTTAGTCACCACGCCAAAATGGCTGGCAAGTCCAATCTGGCGCTGATGCGCCACCCCGGCGCCATCGACGAGCAACGCGTCGGCTAGTTTGCCGGCCTGCCTTGCCTCATCGACCAGCGCCAACAAGATCGGCAGCTCTCGAAACGTGAGAAACGATTGAATGTACGGAAACGTGACCGGCAATCGCCGACTCGTCCACCACACCAGCTTGCCCGACGGATACTCGGTCAGCGCATAGACGCCAACTCCATGTCCATCCGCGGAGTACGACACGTCAACCCCCGCCACGGCGTCGGGCAAACTGGCGGGCGTTGTTATGGTCACATGTTCAGCCGCGTTATGCTGCGCCTGTCGCAGTCGGGCCAAAGGGCGTTTGCCCATCAGTCGGCGCCATTCATAACGCTCCAAGTCCACGCGGTCTCCGTCGGTCAAAACCGATTCCGCCCCCAGCGCGGCGATTTTGGCTTTGGTTCCGCCGGCGATATACCCGCCCAGCGCTCCGCCAGCGCGCACCACTCGGTGGCAAACGCACAATTCGTTGTGAGCGTGATGCAACAGGTAGTGCCCCACCCAGCGGGCCGCTTTCACGTCCCCCAGCGCCGTAGCCAGGGCGCCATACGTGGTGACGCAACCGCTCGGAACTTGCCCCAAGAGTCGCGCCATCTCGCCGACCATGTTGGGCAGCGGCGGCAGCAATTCGGCGATATCGTTACTTAGCGTTTGCGCTGCTATAGACATCGTTCGCGGCGGCGATGCTGGCCCCGTGGTCGAATGGATATCCGTTCTCGGCGAGCAATTGTTCGAGCGCAGCGAGAAAAGTAAAGACGCACTCCTGTCGTGCGCCATATCCCATGAGGCCGATGCGCCAAACTTTTCCTTTGAAGGCGCCCAAGCCGGCGCCAATCTCGATGTTGAAGCGGTTCAACAGCGCGCCACGAACTCGCGCTTCATCGACCGAGTCGGGCACACGCACCGCATTGAGCATTGGTAGTTGATGCCCCTCGGCCGCGGCGTAACCGAGTCCAATGGCCCTGAGGCCCGCCTTGAGCGCTAGATGATTCAATAGGTGCCGCGTAAAGCAATTGTCGAGTCCTTCTTCCAGGATCAAACGCAGCGCCTCATGTAGCGCATAGGTCATGTTGATCGGCGCAGTGTGGTGATACACGCGCTCCGATCCCCAATACTGCGCCAACATGCTCACATCCAGATACCAGCTCTGCGGCTTCTGCTTGCGCGTCAGAATCCGTTGCATTGCCGACTCGCTGAACGAAACCGGCGCAAGCCCCGGCGGGCAACTCAGACACTTTTGCGTCCCGGAGTAAATCGCGTCGATCCCCCAGCGATCGACCTCCACCGGCATCCCCCCCAACGAGGTCACCGCGTCGACCAATAGCAGCGCCCCGGCGTCGTGTACGATTTTCGAGATTTCATCGATGGGTTGCGCCGCGCCGGTCGAGGTCTCGGCCATCACGATGCCGACCACCTTCGGCTTGCTCTTGGCGAGCGCTTCTTTCAGATCATTCGGCGAAAACACCTCTCCCCAAGGCCGCTCGCACTTGGTGACCGCCGCGCCCGCCCGCTGCGCCACATCCGCCATGCGGCCGCCAAACACCCCGTTGACACAGACGAGCATCGAGTCCCCCGGCTCGATCAAGTTCACCACCGTGGCTTCCATCCCCGCCGAGCCAGTGCCGCTGATGGCGAGCGTCATCGTATTGCGCGTGCGAAACACCAATCGCAGCATCTCCTGCATCTCATTCATGAGTCGCAGGTAATATGGGTCGAGATGCCCCACCGTGCTCGCGGCCAGCGCCGCCAGCACGCGCGGATGCGTTGGGCTCGGTCCGGGGCCGAGCAATAGGCGAATCGGCGGATTTAACGGTTGCGCTGCGACTTCCACGAATACCTCATTCCTCGTTGAGCGTGAGATCAGCTCGCTTCGGGCGGCGTCTCGCGCACCAAGCGACTGATTTCTTTGAATTCTGGGCTGCCCGCCGCTTCGCACCACTCAAACATGGCGGCTTCGGTCGTGGTGAGCACGGCCCCGCTGGCCTCCATCCGGCGCAGCGCGGTTTGATGATCGATCTCGAATCGCGAGCCCAAGGCGTCGACCGGCACATACACCCGATAGCCCGCTGCCAGCAAGTCGAAAACGGTTTGTTGAATGCACACATGCGACTCAATGCCCGCTACGAGTACGCGCTGCACCCCTTTTGCTGTCCAAGATGCGAAAATCTCAGGGCAAGCGCCGCAACTAAATGCCACCTTCTCGGCCGGCGGAGGAAGCTGCCGCGCCAGTTCCGCCACGGTCGGCCCCAACCCACGCGGATACTGTTCCGTCACGGCAATCGGCAACTTCAATGCCTTGGCCGCTTCGATGAGCCGGCCAATATTCCAGATGATACGAGCATGGTCCCCAATCAGCCCGATCAGCTTGCCCTGCACATCGACCACGAGCAGCGCCGTGTCGTGACGCGACATCAGTTCTGGACTGCGTGGCAGGTGGCTTTCGGTGTGCCGCGGTTGATTCATAGCGAAAATATCGGTCCCTGTGCCATCAGCGGGTACGCTCGTCCAGTCGCACCGCCGGAAAAATTCAAGAATCCGCGTGATCGTTGGCCCGTCACTCGCGAAAGGGCCATGATACCGAAATCCAGTAAATCCGACTACGCTCGCCCTCTCGTCTAGTGTTTACTTATACTATGGATTTGGCGAACCAATACTTGAAGCCTCCGCGAGCCGAGCAGTGTCACCGGCGTGACTCAGCAGGCGCATGCACTGTCGATTGCCTTCACATGATTATTGTCTCAAACAACCAGCGATCCGCGCCGTAAGGGCAAAGAGATGGAACGCGCGGCGGAAGATTCTCGATCGCTGCCCGACGAAACCATTGACCTGTTGGTCGAGAGTTCCTCGTCGCTCACAGATATCGAGCGCCCCCGCGTCGAGTTGGTCGCCGGATCGGGGCCAGAACTGGCGACCGAGGTGGTTGGCCTGTTGCGGGCGCGCTTGCGCGTGGCTGCCATCGTGTTCTTGGCGCCGATGGTCTACTTTACCCTCCGGCGCTGGCTGGGATGGAGCGCCGGCGAAGGCGGCTACAACGACATTCTGATCGCCTACCGCTACTTTGTGCTATTGGTCTTCGTCTTGGTGACCGCGGCGCTGTGGAGTCCCATCAGTCTTTCGCTTTCAGAGTTGAGAGCGATTGAACTGGCGCTGTTTGGGCTGCCTTGCGTGCTGATGGTGTTTTTGCATCACGCGCTATTGCAGGAGGCGGCCGCCAAGTTTCAGATCGGCCCGCCCGAACTGACTGCCGCCAGAGAGGACCATGTGCGGTTGGTGCTGCGCACCTTGGCCCTAATGTGGTTTGCCGTGGTGCTTATTTATGGCACCTTCATCCCGACTTCGCTGCGGCGCGGCGCTGCCGTCATGGGCGCCATGGCGCTAGCGCCGTTGGCGGTCGTCGCGTGGGCGCTCGTCGAGTTTCCGACGCTGCGCCACAGTGTGTTTCCCGACGAGTTTCTCACCATGGTGGCCACTATGGCGGTGGGCTACGCCACCGCGCTCTACGGCTCGTACAAAATCGGCATCTTGCGGCGCGAGGCCTTCGAGGCGCGCCAGCTTGGGCAATACCGGCTCACCGAGCGCATTGGCGCCGGCGGCATGGGCGAGGTGTTCCTGGCCGAGCATCAAATGCTCAAGCGACCTTGTGCGATCAAACTGATTCGTCCTGGCCAGGCCGCCGATACCCGCTCGCTGGCCCGCTTCGAACGCGAGGTGCGCGCTATTGCCCGACTCTCGCATTGGAACAGCGTAGAAATTTTCGACTACGGTCGCGCCGACGACGGCACCTTTTATTACGCCATGGAGTACTTGCCGGGGCTCAGTTTGCAAGAGGTGGTCGAGCGACAAGGCCCATTGCAGCCCGAGCGGGCCGTGCATCTATTGCGGCAAGTCTGCGGCGCGCTCATCGAGGCTCACGCGGCGGGCATTGTGCATCGCGACATCAAGCCGTCGAACATCATCGCGTCGCAGCGGGGCGGCGTTTACGACGTGGCGAAACTGGTCGACTTCGGGCTGGCGACCTCCGCCGAAGAAAGCAGAGAGATCAAGCTGACGCAGGAGGGCGCCATAGCCGGCTCGCCGCTGTATATGGCGCCAGAGCGATTTCTCGAGGATGGCGAGCCCAGTCCGAGCTCCGACATCTACAGCTTAGGCGCTGTGGCGTATTATCTGATTACCGGTCAACCGCCGTTCCGCGGCGAAACGCCAGTCAAGGTGATGATCGCGCATGCGCGCGAGCTCGCCGTGCCACCGCGCCAATTGAATCCAAACCTGGAAGAGGCATTGGAACGGATCGTGCTGCGTTGTCTGGCCAAAGAGCCAGATCAACGGTTCGCCGATGTCCGCGAACTGGAGTCTGCGCTCGGCGCATGCCGCTGCGCCAATCGCTGGTCACAAGAACTCGCGGCCCGCTGGTGGACGACGCGCCCCGAGTCGCCCACTCTCGACACCAGCGATCGGCTGGCCGAGGCGACGATTGCCTGACCTCATGCCACGCTAGTCCGGCGATCGGCAACGCGCCGCGTGTCCATCCGGCCCCTGTTCGGTCGCAGACCGATGCGATACAAAGCATTCCACCCAATTTCCCAGGCGCCGCTGACATGAAAACTCGCAGCACCACGATTCTGACCGTTCGCCATCAAGGGATAGTCGCCATTGGCGGCGACGGTCAGGTGACGCTGGGATCGAGCATCATGAAGGCCGACGCCCAAAAAATACGCCGTCTGGCCGATGGATCGGTGATTACCGGGTTCGCCGGCAGCAGCGCCGACGCCTTCGCGCTGTTGGAGCGGTTCGAGGCCAAGCTCAAAGACTTCCCCTCGAATATGCCGCGCGCGGCCACCGAACTGGCCAAGGAATGGCGCACCGATCGCGCGCTTCGCCGGCTGGAGGCGCTGTTGGCCGTGGTCGATGGTCGCAATACCCTGCTCGTCACCGGCAATGGCGACGTGATCCAGCCGACCGACGGAATCCTGGGCATTGGCTCGGGGGGCAACTACGCGATCGCGGCCGCCAAGGCGCTGGTTCAACACTCCAGTCTGACCGCGGCGCAGATCGTGCGCAGCGCGCTCGAGATTGCCGCCGAAATCGACGTGTACACCAACGCCAACATCGTCGTTGAGGAATTGCCGTGCAAGACATGACGCCGCGCGAAATCGTGGCCGAGTTGGATCGTCACATCGTCGGGCAGCACAATGCCAAGCGCGCGGTGGCCATCGCCGTGCGCAACCGCTGGCGACGCCAGAAGCTGGCGGACGACATTCAAAACGAAGTGTCGCCCAAGAACATCATGATGATTGGCCCCACGGGCGTCGGCAAAACCGAAATCGCCCGTCGCCTGGCCAAGTTGACCGGCGCGCCGTTCATCAAAGTCGAGGCGACCAAGTACACCGAAGTCGGCTACTACGGCCGCGACGTCGAAAGCATGGTCCGCGAACTGGTCGAGAACGCGATCGGGCTGGTGCGCGAATCGGAACGCGGCGCCATCGAGGAAGAAGCCCGCCGCCGCGCGGAAGACCGTTTACTCGATCTGTTGCATCCCGCGCCCCCCGTCTTCGACACGACCGCCGATAGTCCAGAGTCTCCAGAACGCTATCAGCGGACGCGCGACAAGATGCGCGCCATGTTGGCCACCGGCGAGCTGGACGAGCGCAAGGTGGAAGTGGCCATCGAGCGCAAGGCGGCCCCCATGATGTTCACCGGAATGGGGCTCGAGCAAACCGATTTCGACCTGCAAGGCATGTTCGAAAAGATCTTGCCCAAGAACACCACCCGGCAAGAGATGCGCGTCGGCGATGCGCGGCGGGTGTTGTTCGACCAGGAATGCGAACGCCTGATCAATCAAGAAAAAGTCAACGTCGCGGCCATCACGCTGGCGGAGAACCTCGGCATCATCTTCTTGGACGAAGTGGACAAGATCACGGCCAGCGAGGGGGGGCGCGGCGCCGATGTCTCGCGGCAAGGCGTGCAGCGCGACCTGTTGCCGATCGTCGAGGGCGCGACCGTGCAAACGCGCTATGGCGCGGTCCGCACCGACCATGTGCTGTTCATCGCGGCCGGGGCGTTCCATCGCAGCAAGCCGAGCGATCTGATGCCGGAATTGCAGGGACGCTTTCCGATTCGTGTGGAGCTTACCGATCTGACGCAAGAAGACTTTGTGCGCATCCTCACCGAACCGAAAAGCTCGCTGGCGCGTCAGTACGCGGCGCTGTTGGCGACCGAAGGGGTCGAGTTGGAGTTCAGCGACGACGGCATCGCGGCGCTGGCCGACTACGCGTTTCGCGTCAATCAAACTACGCAAAACATCGGCGCGCGCCGCTTGTACACCATCATGGAGCGACTGCTCGAGGAGCTGAGTTTCGAGGCGCCGGAGATGCGACGGGCCCGCGTCACGGTCAATGCGGCCTACGTCAAGCAGCGGCTGGAAGAGGTCGCCCAGGACGAAGATCTGAGCCGGTACATCCTCTAGCCCTCTATCGGTCGCTTCCTGCCTACTACGCCACGTCTTCCATCGCCTCCCCCGCGCTCGGACCGGCAAAGGGAGCGATCGCCGCCGCCTCGCGATGCGGCCTGACGATGACACCATCGCCCCCCAGCGCGTCCAGAAACTTGCGCGGCAGTCGACAATGAATCGTCACGCGATTTTCGTGGTACTGCTTGTCGTGGATCTCCCCATGCGCCGCCAGATACGCGACTAGGCGGCCGTTTTCGACTCCCGCCTCAATGTCCACCTCGACAAAGTGGCGGCTCAAGGCGCCCGACACGGTTCGCGCCAAGGCGTCCATTCCCTGCCGCGAACGCGCGCTGACCGGAATGGCGTTGGGATATCGGGCTAGCAGGCGATCGATCGGTCCGTGATCGGCGACCAAATCGATCTTATTGAGCACCAGCAAGGCGTCCTTTTCTTCGATGCCCAGTTCCTGCAACACGCCGTAGACCGCCGAAATCTGCTCGAATACCGCCGGACTCGCCGCGTCGGCCACGTGCAGCAACAAGTTCGCCTGCTTGGTTTCTTCCAACGTGGCGCGAAAGCTGGCCACCAGATGATGCGGCAGATCGCGTATGAAGCCCACCGTGTCGGAGAGCAACACCGGCCCCCACCCCGGAAGCTGCCAGCGGCGCGTGCGCGTATCGAGCGTGGCGAACAGCTTGTCCTCGGCCAAGACCCCCGCGCCGGTCAGCGCGTTCATCAGCGTGCTCTTGCCGGCATTGGTGTAGCCCACCAGGGAGACCGTCATGTGGTCTCTGCGGCCAGCGACCTGACGCTGCTTGCGTCGCTGAATCTCGTCAAGCTCGTCGCTGAGATCATGAATGCGCTTCTCCACCAGTCGGCGGTCGACTTCCAACTGCTTTTCGCCCGGACCGCGCATGCCGATGCCCATCTTCAATCGCGACAAGTGGGTCCACATCCGTTTCAGTCGCGGCAACGCGTATTGCAGTTGGGCCAACTCAACCGCCAGACGAGCTTCGTGCGTTTGGGCGCGGCCGGCGAAGATGTCAAGAATCAATTCGGTGCGATCCAGCACCTTGACGCCGATCGCCTTTTCCAGATTGCGCGTCTGTGCCGGCGACAGATCGTTGTCGAAGATCACCACGTCGGCGTCTGCGGCCTCGACCGCCAAGCGCAACTCGCTTACCTTGCCGCTGCCGAGGTACGCCGTTTTGTCGGGCGCCTCACGTCGCTGCACCAAGCGCCCCACCACGCGGGCGCCGGCTGTGGTCGCCAGCCCCTCGAGTTCTTCCAGCGGTTCCTCCTGCTTCGGCCGATCCGGCAACAACACGCCCACCAGGATCGCGGCCTCGTGCGCCACGCTTTCCGTGCGTTTTAATTCGGTCACTCTGTAAGCGCCTCTGCGTTGGTTTAAGCATTCAGGCGCGAGCGCGCCTGGCAGAACTATTGTATATTCCCCATTTGCCAGGGACAGCGCGGCGCGCCCCAAGGTTCGACCTGCTCGGCCGGCGGCGGGCGTAGGGCCCATTGCGGCCATCCAGACGACGGCCAACCGCCTCGCCGCCCAGGCAGTTCGAGCTAGACACCTCGTTCCCGGACCACAAGGGACAACACATGCCGAGCACTGCTCAACGATGTTGCCGCTGGTTGATTGGCTGCTGGCTCGTCCTGGCCGGCGCCTCGCTGACTTATGCGGCCCGGCCGAATTTTGTGATCCTCATGACCGACGACCAACGCTACGACGCGTTGTCGGCCGCCGGCAACACCATTCTGAAAACTCCGAACATCGACCGCCTTGCGGCAGAAGGCGTGCACTTTCGTAACGCGTTTGTCACCAACGCGCTGTGCGCCCCCAGCCGCGCCAGCCTGCTCACGGGAACCTACTCGCACACGCATGGCGTGATCGACAACAACCAGCGCCGCATTGATCCTGCCCTGCCCTTCTTGCCCGACCTGTTGCGCCAAGCGGGCTATCGCGTGGCCTTTTGCGGCAAGTCGCATGTGGCCGGTGCGCTGCGCGACCGAAAGTGGGACTACTACTTTGGCTTCAAGGGACAAGGCGATTATCTGCGGCCGATGCTCGCCGAAGGCGTGGACGGCAAGGACAAGCTGTACGACGGGTACATGGACGATGTCGTCACCGACAAGGCCGTCACCTGGTTGAAACAGCAGGGCGCGGAGCCATTCTGCTTGTTTCTGTGGTTTAAGGCGCCGCATCGCAGTTGGCAACGCGCGCGACGTCATCACGACTTGTTTCGCGATGTCGTGATTCCCAAACCCCAGACGTACGACGACGATCTGCGCGGCTATCCCGGCAAGCCGCGAGCCTTCGCCCTGGCCGACAACAAGATCGGCGATTTCGCCGATGTGCGCACGGTGGAAGGCATGGTCAAGGACTACTACGCAACTGTTGTGGCCGTCGACGAGAATGTGGGCAAAGTGTTGAACACGCTCGATGCGATGGGGCGCGCTGGCGACACCCTGGTGATGTACACGTCCGACAACGGCTTTTTTCATGGCGAGTGGCGATTGTTCGACAAGCGCTTGATGCATGAGCCATCGATTCGCGTGCCGCTCCTGATGCGCTTGCCGAAGTTGGCCCGGACTGCGGTGCGCGACGAAATGGCGCTAAACATCGATATTGCGCCCACCCTGCTCGACCTGGCCGAAATCGAAATTCCCGTCGGCATGCAGGGCCGCAGCCTCAAACCACTGCTGTCGGGCGGCGCCGCGCCATGGCGAAAGGACTGGCTCTATGAGTACTTCGAGTTTCCCGGGGTTCACTCGGTGCGCAAGCATCGGGGAGTGCGCACCGAGACGCACAAGCTGATCCATTATTACGAAGCGCCCGAGGAGTTTGAGCTCTACGATCTGGCGCGCGATCCGCAGGAGCGCGACAACTTGCATGGCCGCGCGGAATATCGCGAACTGGAAAACCAACTCCTGCGCCGCATCGAAGAACTTCGTCGCGAAACCGACGACCCGGATCTTGCGCGACAATAAAAAGAGCCGCCACGCGATTGGTTCTCGCGCGGCGGCTCGAAAAGCTTGGCGATCAAAACTGGCCTAGGACTTCTCCTCCACTTCGATCACCATCGGCAGTTGCACCGCGCGTCCGCTCTCAGGAGTGGCGATCACGCGGATTTGATGCTCTCCCAACGGAGCGTCTTCGGCAACCTCCACGCCCACAGTCACCTTGTTCGTGCCGGCCTCCAGCTTGGGATTATCTGGGTTCATCTTGAAGCCCGGGGGCGCTTCAAATTTCAGTGTCACCGCCTGATCGAAAGCGCTGCCACGATCGATCGACAGGCTCACATCTTCCGCAGATCCTCGAGCAATGCCCGTCGATGTCGATGGCACTTTGAGCGTAAACGTGTTGTCCGTGCTGTCGGTTGTGTCCGCGGGAGCGGCATTGTCGGCTGGGGTTGCCGCCGGTTGATCCGTGGCCGGCGCCGTGGGGCCAGCCGATGGCGCCGGCTCCACGGTATCATTCGTTGCGGTCGCGCCAGGGCCGCCCGGAATGCTTTCTTGAGCGCAAGAAGCCAACAAGATCGCGCTCGTCGCCAGCGCCAAACCAAACAAGACTCTCATCACACACCTCCGCTTGTTGAACTGCTGGGACAATCCACTACATAACCCCTGGCCATTTGGCGCCAAAAAACAGTTCAGTCGCTCAAGCATTCGGCGTTCCAATGTGACTGTGTTCGCCGCTCAGTCGACTCTTTTCGCAGGCCCTAACCGGTTTCGATCATGCGGATTGCGATCCGAGCGGATCTGTTGGCGACAAACGCCGAGAGAACTCGAGCTGTCACCAGTGTCCCGAGCATGAGCGCCAAGCGACCAGTGAGAGCGACGACCGCACTCGAAATTTGTCGCCGACCAGACAAACGCCGGCCATTGGCGCAATGTGAAGACGCGAACAGGCCGATGTTGTTGCGATCCTGCGCCGCGCTACGACTGCTCTTGCAGCAGTCGCTGCGAGCAGTACTCCAACACGTCGCGCACCGAGATGACGCCGCAAACGCGCCCTTCGCGTAGCACCGGCAAATGCCGGCAGCCGCCCAGATCCATCTTGTGCAGCGCGTGCGCGACCGGGTCATCGATCGAAACGACAACCGGCGCACTGGTCATGAACTCGCTCACCGGCCGCTCCTTGACCGCGGCGATGTTCGCGCCAATCCGTAGCAACGCGTCGCGCTCGGTGAAGATGCCCACCAGTTGCTCTTGCCCATCGACCACCAGCACCGAGCCAATCTTCCAATTGACCATCCGCCGCAACACTTCGTCGAGCGTCGTGTCGCGATGCACCAGCACCGGTTCGTGTGGCGCGAGGGCGGCGATGGTGTCTTTGAGGAGGTTTCGCTCCAGCACCGACTTGGCATGTGGCTTGGTCAAAAAGACCAAAGTCTGCTGACAGTGCGAACACTCGTCCGCGCCGGCAATGTTGTCGTGGCCGCAGGATGGACAGGCGCTCATGATGGCCAACCTCGCATGCTCGGTTCGTCGTGCCCCGGGGGACAGTTGACGCGCGCTCAGTTAATCTCCCAGGTCTCCCCGGCATGAAACAGCTTTTCCAAACTGCCATCGCCACGCGCTTGGCGGGCGGCCGCGACCTGTTTGTTCAACTCGTCGTCGTAACGCGGTTTTTCCACGGCGCGGAACACGCCGATCGGCTCTGGGAACTCTGGATACCTCATGCGGCTGAGCAAATACGCCAAGCTCGGTTCCGGCGCTTTCTCGTCGTGGAACAGCAGGTCATCCTCGCTAACTCCCTTGCCAAGCTCCACCACTTCCGGGTCCAGGCCATGCAGCCGGATGCCTTTGTCGCGGTTCTTGCCAAAGATCAAAGGCTTGCCGTGTTCCAACTCGATCACGTTGTCGGCCTTCACATTGCGGTCGGTGGCCCATTCCCAGGCGCCGTCGTTAAAGACGTTGCAGTTCTGGTACACCTCGACGAACGACGTGCCGCGATGTTGCGCGGCGCGCTCCAGCACCATGCCCAGATGCTTGATGTTCACATCCACACTACGGGCAACAAAGGTCGCCTCGCAGCCAATCGCCACCGAAATCGGATGGATCGGGTTGTCGATGACCCCCATCGGCGCGCTCTTGTTGATCTGACCCAGCGGCGAAGTCGGGCTGTACTGGCCTTTGGTCAAGCCGTAGATGCGGTTGTTGAACAGCACGATGTTGATGTCCAAATTGCGCCGGATGACGTGCATCAAGTGGTTGCCGCCAATCGATAGGGCGTCGCCGTCTCCGGTGATTACCCATACCGTCAGTTCGGGCCGGCTCACTTTCACGCCCGTCGCGATCGCCGGCGCGCGACCATGAATGCTATGGAAGCCATAGGTGTTCATGTAATACGGAAAGCGGCTGGAGCAGCCGATGCCCGACACGAACACCGTCTTCTCGCGCGGTACGCCGATTGTGGCCAATACCTTTTTCATCTGCGCCAGGATCGAATAATCCCCGCAGCCAGGGCACCAACGAACATCCTGATCGCTGGCGAAATCGCTTGCGGTCAGCACGGGCAGAGCAGTTTCGGAACTCATGATTTCTCTTGCAACGTTGAGAGCGTTTCTTGGATCTTGGATTCGACTTCACGCACGGAGAACGGTTTTCCCTCGACTTTGTTCAGGCCGATCGCGTCGACCAGGAACTCGGCCCGCAGCAACAGGCGCAATTGCCCCATGTTGAGCTCCGGCACGAGCACCTTTTTGTAACGCTTGATGATCTCGCCCAAGTTAGCGGGCAAGGGATTCAGATAACGCAAATGGCACAGGCCCACTTTGGCGCCACGCTCATTGGCGCGGCGAACGGCGGTAGTCAGCGCGCCGTAGGTTCCGCCCCAGCCCACAACCAGCACGTCGCCGCTTGGCGCGCCTTCGATCTCTTGCGGCGGAATATCGTTGGCGATGCCGGCGATCTTGCGGGCCCGCGTCAGCACCATGTGCTGATGATTGGCGGGTTCGTAATTCACGTTGCCCGTCACATCCTGCTTTTCCAGGCCACCGATGCGGTGCATCAGCCCTGGCGTGCCCGGTAGCGCCCAAGGGCGCGCCAAGCGTTCGTCGCGCTTGTACGGCATGAACTTGCCTTGGCCGTCTTCGTGGCGCGCTTCGCCGTCGCCATTTAAGCCCGCCGGATGCTGCACGACGATCGGCGCCAGGCTCTTTACGTCGGGGATCAGCCACGGTTCCGAGCCGTTGGCGATGTAGCCATCGGTGAGCAACATCACCGGCGTCATGAAGCGCGTGGCAATGCGCCATGCTTCTTGCGCCGCGTCAAAGCAATCGGCCGGGCTCCGGGCCGAAATCACGGCCAAGGGACATTCGCCATTGCGGCCAAACATGGCCTGTAGCAAGTCAGCCTGCTCTGTCTTCGTCGGCAGCCCCGTGCTCGGACCGCCGCGCTGCACATTGATGACGATCAACGGCAATTCGGTCATCACTGCCAGCCCAATGGCCTCCCCTTTGAGTGCGATGCCAGGGCCGCTCGAAGCCGTCACCGCCATGGCGCCGGCGAACGCGGCGCCCACCGTCGAGGCCATTGCGGCGATCTCGTCCTCGGCCTGAAATGTGCGTACGCCAAAGTTCTTGTACTTGGCCAACTCGTGCAATACGTCGCTGGCGGGCGTGATCGGATAGCTGCCAAAAAACAGCTCTTTGCCGCTGCGCTTGGAAGCCGCGACCAAACCAATCGCCGTGGCCTGGTTGCCCATGATGTTGCGATATTGGCCTGGTGCCAGCGCGGCCTTCGGCACTCGATATTGGCTATGGAAGGCTTCGACGGTTTCGCCGTAGTTGTAACCGGCCTTGAGCGCCCGCCGGTTGGCCTCGGCGACGGCCGGGTTTTTGCCGAACTTGTCGTCGATATAGCGCAGCGTCGGATCGAGCGGACGATCGTAAAGCCAAAATACCAGGCCCATCGAGTAGAAGTTCTTGCAGCGATCGGCCTCTTTTTGGCTGAGTCCCAAACCTTCGACGGCCAGACGAGTCAGCTTAGTGACGTCCACCTTGAACAGCTTGTATTGGTCGAGGCTGCCGTCTTCCAGCGGATTGCTCTTGTAACCCGCCTGTTCCAGTCCCTTGCCATCGAACGCGTCGCTGTTGGCGATTAAGATGCCACCGGGCTGCAGGTCGCTCAGGTTGGTGACCAGCGCGGCGGGGTTCATCGCCACCAGCGCGTCGAGCTGGTCGCCGGGCGTAAAAATGTCGCGGCTGGCGAAGTGAATCTGAAAACCGCTGACGCCGGCCTTGGTGCCGCGCGGGGCGCGAATCTCGGCGGGAAAATCGGGAAACGTGGCGATGTCGTTTCCCATCAGCGCCGATGTATTGGAAAGTTGCGATCCGGCCAGTTGCATGCCGTCGCCAGAGTCTCCGCAAAACCGTACGGTGGCGGACACCAAATCGACGACAGGTTTGGAACTACTCGCCTCGGTGCTGACAGTAGCCATTGTAGATGGTTTAACCTCTTCTCTTCGCGGCTGTTCGTTCAGTCTTAGGGCGGGAACCGCGGCAGGAAAGCGAAAGGCTTAAGCGCCCTCACGATCCTGCATCGCGACTTGCGTAACGGGGGGTTGGTTGTAAACCGTGGTCGGAAAGTGTTCGACCAGGTAGTGCATGATGGCGGAGGCCTTCAACAGGCCCAAGGGGCGATTCTCGCGGTCGACCACGGGCAAACGTCGGTAGCGCCCGCGCGACATGCGCTGGATCGCGCTCGATACGGTGTCCTCCGCGGACACCGTTACCGGTTGGCGCGTCATGACCGTTTCGATGGCAGCGTCCCAATCGGCGTCCGCGGCCATCAATCGCAACGCATCGCGTTCGGTGAAAATTCCGACCAATTTGCCTGCATGGCAAACCAGGGCGCTGCCACTGGCGTCACGCTGCAGGGCCGACATCACCTCGCGGAGACTCGCCGCGCTTTCAACGCACACGGCGGGCGACGTCGCGACTTGCTGAACCGACTCTGTATTTAGATTGAACTGAATATCCATCTGGCGCGCCTCAGCCGCACACCGGGTCGGACTTCTATTGCTGGGCCGGGGCCGAGTGACTGCGACTCCCAATGGCGTCCACCAAGTGGACGAAGCAGAGTTCTGATCAACAGCTCCCGGGTAGCAAGCCGATCGTGCGATCTTTGGCGCCACGGCTTGCGACACTCAAACTTTAGCACGATTCACTGAGTAGTTAAATCGCGTTTTTCCGCATTTTCCGCAAACTACCGCCAAAATCACCCATCCGAGGGAGGCAGTTGCCCCTCGGCGCCGTAAAACTTGCTTAGATCGATGCCGCCACGCGATTCTTCTTCTTGCAACTTCATCCGCAGCTCCAGCTTGTCCATGCGGCGAGTGAGCAACTTGACCTGCGATTGCGGATCTTCGGACACTTTGGGACGCGAAACCGCTGGATAGCCCAAATGCCGTTGCAGCGCGGAGAATAGCAGCAGCGGGTCCTTGCGGCGATTCGCCAGCGCGATTCGCCCCTCTTTTTCGCCAAATAGCGGTGGCGGCAACGGCGAATCCGCATCGGCGAATTGTCCACGTTGCTTGATATAGAGTTCGCTGCGCACGTATAGCAGGTCCGCGAAATCGACCATGCCGATTTGACGACGAATGGTCAAAATCCACTCGCGCCAAGCGGCGTTGAAGATCGGATCATCCGCCATGGCAGTCAGCCCTCGATCGTAGCCCAGGCGATTGCGCGAGATCGCCTCGAACTGAAAGACAAACACTCCCTGTGGGGTGGGTTGGCCAGCGCGGTAATTTGCCTCCTGTTCCAGCAGCAACAGCGCCGTGAACAGATCGAAGCGGCCGCGCTCGTTCTCCGCCTCGCTGACCAGAAATGTTTGGAATGGCGTGAAGTAGTGCGATAGCTTGGCCATGGCGGGCGACATCACCCCTTGCAGTCGCAACTCGCCAACCAGAAAGTCGATCGCCAGCGGCAGCTTCGTCGTAGAAAGCACTTCGTCCTTGAGCCGCAGCAACACCTCTTGCGCGGCTTCGCTATGCATACGCTCGGCCAGCGCATGAAATAGGTACGCTTGCTCGACGTACTCCTCCCGATCGAGTGCCTGTATCTGGCTCATGGCGCGGCGGTCGACTCCGCTGGCTTGCCCTTCAAGTGCTCATCAAGAAACGCGATGGCCTCTTTGCCCGCCGCGCCGTCGAAGATGGCTTGAATGTGCCCCGCCTTTGGAATGACATAGAGCCGCGTGGCGACCCCGGCCGCCTTCAGGTCGGCCGCCATGGCTTCGGGGCTGGCCATTTGCACCAGCTTGTCGGCGTCGCCGTGGTAAAAGAAAATCGGTGGATCGTCCGCGGTGACATACGCCCGCGGCGAGGCCTGTTCGTACGCCTTGGGGTTGTTTTTGCGCGCGCCATCGAGCCAAAACGCCAATTGCGTCGATTCTTCCGGCGCCTCGCGGAAGTCGCACGGCGCTCCTCCCGCAATCACCGCTTGCAAGCGCGTCGAAGGATCGCCCGGCTTGGCGTCGGCGCCCTCCAGACCGTCATCGGCGTCGGTCGTACCCAAGAGGGCCACCAGATGGCCACCTGCCGAATAGCCCCAACCGGCAATTTGGTCCGGGTCAATCTTATAGTCCTTCGCATGAGCGCGCATCCAGCGAACCGCCGATTTGCAATCCTCAATCTGGGCCGGAAACTTGTGTCGCGGCGCCAAGCGATACGAGATCGCGACCGCCACGTAACCCGATTCGGCCAGCCGTTCGGCGACGAACGTCATTTGCGTTCGGCTGCCACTGCGCCACGCGCCGCCATGCACCACTAGCACCGCCGGAAATGGCCCTTCGCCCGCCGGCAGGTAGATGTCTGCCTCCAAAGGCTCGTCGCCGCGCGTCGCATAAACCACTCCGCGCTGCGGCTGGGGTGGTTCCTCAGCAGATGCGACTCGGCCGCAAAAATCGGCCAAAGCCAACAGGCAGACCACGATCAACCATTTACGCATGGCAAAGCTCCGGCAAATCGTCGCGGTTCAGGCAAGTTCGACGGTTATGGGCCATCGGCCAACGCTCTATAATACAGAAGAATCTCCCTCGCCGAATCCATTGTCCCAATCAGCCTAGGTGAACCGTGGCCGATGAGTTCTCTTCCATTGACGATGCGGCAGCGGCCTTGGCGCGCGGCGAAGTCATTATTGTCGTCGATGCCGAAGACCGAGAAGACGAAGGCGACTTTGTCTGCGCCGCCGAGATGGCCACGCCCGAGCGGGTCAACTTCATGATCCGCGGCGGCGGACTCGTCTGTATGCCGATCCTGCCCGACGTCTGCGAGCGGCTAAAACTCCACCCCGTGGTCGAGTCCAACACAGCTCCGTTAGGCACCCCCTTCACGGTCCAGGTGGATCATCGCTCGTGCAAGACCGGCATCACCGCGGCTGAGCGATCGTTGACCATCCAATCGATCATCGACCCCGAAACCAAACCCGGCGATTTTGTGCGCCCGGGGCACGTGTTTCCACTGGTGGCCAAAGAAGGTGGCGTGCTGCGCCGCGCCGGCCACACCGAGGCCACCGTTGATCTGTGCCGCATTGCCGGGCTCACGCCGGCGGGCGTGCTTTGCGAGGTGCTCAACGAATCGGGAGACCGCGCCAATCGCCGCGAGCTTTTCGAAATTGCCCGCCGGCACAAGCTGCAAATTTGCTCGATCGAAGATCTCATCCGCTACCGCCGCCGCATGGAAAAACTGGTGTTTCGCCTGGCGGAAACGGTCATTCCCACCAAACGGTATGGCGACCTCACCGTGATCGCCTATGGTGTGAAGTACGAATCGAGCGAGCCGGTCGCGCTCGTCAAGGGCGACCCCACCTCCGTCGCCGCGCCGCTGGTGCGGTTGCATTCGTCCTGCTTCACGGGCGATCTGATCGAGTCGCTGCGCTGCGACTGCGGTGATCAGCTTCACATGGCCCTCGACATGATTCACCGCGAGGGAACCGGCGTGCTCGTGTACCTCATTCAAGAGGGGCGCGGCATCGGACTTGTCGAAAAGCTCAAGGCGTACAGCCTGCAAGACAAAGGACTAGATACGGTCGAGGCCAACCTGGCGCTCGGCTACAAAGCCGACGTGCGCGATTACGGCGTCGGCATCCAACTGCTCAAGGATCTTGGGCTGACCAACGTGCGGCTACTGACCAACAATCCCAAAAAGACAGACGCCTTCATCTACGGCGGTTTCGATCTGCATGTGGTCGATCAAGTGCCGATCACGCCGCCGCCCAACGTCCACAACGCCAAGTATCTGGCGACCAAGCGAGAAAAAATGGGGCACCGTCTGCCGGAGCCTCAAATCGGCAAATCGAGCGCCAAGTCAAGCGGTAATGGGGCCACTCCGCCGGTCGGCGAGGCTGCGGCAGAGTAACCGGCGCTCGGCCGATTTGCCAACCCCCCTTTTCTGAACTATGAGTTTCAATGCCGCCGTGCGCGGTCATCACCAGGTTGGCGCCGCAAACCGACCGCCCCTGCCGATGCTCATCGAACTCGCTTTCGCGAAACTCAAGAACGGCAACGCATGGCAACCGCGTCCAATCGCTGGACCAATGAGCAATCGTCGTTTGAACTGGTCGTGCCGGGCGTGTTGGACGCCGACTCATCCGCCGGCCCCGCGAATTTGGATGCCGAGATTCGCACGCAAGTCTGGCTGCTGCTCGGCGCACTCTATCCACAGGCGCGGCCAATCAACCGGCGGCGGTTCCAGCGATATCCGTATCCGCATCTCATTCATTTGACCCCCGTCGGCGAGTCGGGCGAATCGCTCGACGAGCGCCCCCTGGTGGTGGCCGGCAAGAACATCTCCGAGCACGGCATCAGCTTCTTTCACTCGGGGCCGTTGGCCTTGCGGCGCGCGATCGCTTCGCTGGAAACTGGCAGCGGAAATTGGTTCCACTTTTTGGTAGATCTCACCTGGTGCCGATTTACGCACCACGGTTGGTATGAGAGCGGAGGCTTTTTCCTGCGGCCCGTGTCGGCGCCGCCGGCAATGATCCGTGGATAAAAAAAGGGCCCGGTTGGCTCGACCTTCCAACCGGACCCTCACACCCGTGAAAAACGGCTTCGGCCCGTAGCGGGCAACTGTCGTCGTGCGACGATCCGCGACTAAGATTCACGGTTTCTACATGGGCTCCAGTCGCGGACAGGCTGCGGGGCCTGGGGCTGGCGACTGTTCTCGAACGAAGGATGCTTCTCCTTAAGCAGCCTGCGTGCCAAAGCCAATTGCTCGGCCGCGAAGTCTCGGACAATGCCTCCTAAGTGGCCATCGGTGCGTAGTTTGGAGACTTCCGCTGGCATGCGCATGACTTCGCCCCCTCGTCGGCGTTTGTAGAACCTACAAGCGTCCGTTTCCCTCCTCGACAGTCGCGGGCTGCTGCGTCAGACTGACCTCGCGGCAATAGCCAGTATTCTCCTTTCAATCGGAACTGTTGAATGAGGCGCGGCAAGGTTTTACTAATCGCGAGAGTTACGAGCTGCCGCGAAGAGATGCGATCATGACGCGTCGGCATCGCATCGCTGTTTATCCCGGCGACGGCATCGGCCCAGAGGTCGTTGATCAGGCGCTCTTGGTGTTGGAAGCGGTCGCCGCCGACGGGGGATTTGAAGTTGAAACCACTACATTTCCGTGGGGATACGAATTCCACCGCAGAAACGGCAAGGTCGTTCCTGACGAATTTCTTGATCTGCTGCGCCCCTTTGACGCCATCTTTCTCGGCGCCGTCGGTTGGCCCCAAGAATTGCCAGACCACGTCACCTTGGCGCCGCTGGTGCAAATTCGGCAGCGCTTCGAACAATACGCCTGCTTGCGCCCGGTAAAGCTCTATCCAGGGGTGAAAAGCGTCCTGGCGGGCAAGGGAGCGCGCGACATCGACTTTGTCGTCGTACGCGAGAATTCCGAAGGAGAATACGTCGACTTAGGCAACCGCTTTCAGGTGGGGCGGCCAGAAGAATTTGCGCTGCAAACCGCGTTGCACACGCGCAAAGGGGTGGAGCGTGTCTTGCGATTTGGCTTTGAACTGGCGCGGCAGCGTCGCGCGCCACTGACCATGGTCACCAAGTCGAATGCGCTGCGCTATGCTTACGTCATGTGGGACGAAATTTGGGAGTCGCTGCGCGGTGAATTTTCAGACGTGCCGACCGACAAGCAGCACGCCGACGCCTGCGCGATGAACTTTGTCCGCTGGCCAGAGCGCTTTGGCGTAGTGGTGGCCTCCAACCTGTTCGGTGATTTGCTGACCGACCTGGGCGGAATCATCGCCGGCGGACTGGGATTGGCCGCCAGCACTAATATCAATCCGGGCCGCGAATTCCCGTCGATGTTCGAACCAGTGCACGGCTCGGCGCCAGATATCGCCGGTCTCGGTGTCGCCAATCCTTTGGCCGCGGTGCTCAGCGCCGCCTTGATGCTCGACTGGTTGCAAGAAACCGAGGCCGCCGCGCGTGTGCGCGCCGCCGTGGAAAATGTGCTGGTTGAAGGCCATGTGACCCCTGATCTAGGCGGCGCGCTATCGACAGCGCAGGTCGGCGCAGCGCTGATCGATTCTCTGAAGAAGTGATCCACACCCCATGGCGACTGTCTATCTGCCAACGCAACTTCGCGAAGCTGCCGGCGGCAATACTCAATTCGAACTGCCGGGCAGCACGGTGCGCGAGCTGGTGAGCGCCCTCGCGGCGCAACATCCGGGCATTGAAGATCGCTTGATCGACGACAACGAACTGGCGCGCGGTTTGGCCGTCTCGATCGACGGCAGCGTGGCGCCGTTGGGGCTTTTGGCCAAAGTGAAGTTGACGAGCGAGGTGCATTTCTTGCCGGCCATTGGCGGCGGATAAAGCGCTATCGCGGTACGACTTTATGCTCCAGAAGTTCGCGTTCCCACTTGGCGTATTGCGAATCACCTTCGCGGAACGAGAACACGGCGTCAGGCAGCGGGCGACCGTCGGCATCGCACGAAGCGACGCGCACCACGATCGCGCCGTCGCGGCGGCGCTCCACGCGCAAGTCAGAAGTCAAAGCACAATCGCTCAAGGCAATCCTCAAGGCGCGCGCAAGCAAACTGCTTGGCGTCTACTCTGTTCGAATGGTGGTCTTGCGACCTGTCCAGGCGGGAAACGGACGTAGGTGGGATGCGCCCCTGACCACCGAATACTACAACGTGGCCGGGCCCGAGGAAAGAGTAGCTTTTTTCACCCCATGCCGCTGGTCGAAATTCGACCAATTTCACTCGCTACGGAGTGGCCGCCGGCTCCTTGCTTTCGACAAAGCCCGCCTTGATCAGGTCTTGATAACCCGCCTTGATCTTCCGGGCGTCGAATCCCATTTTTTTCAATTGGTCCGCCGCGATGCCGGCCCGCTTGCCCGCCGCGCAATAACAGTAAACGATCTTCTTCTCGGGCAGCATCTTGGTCAATTTCTCTTTGTTCAGTTTGCGAAACTCGGGCAGCGCGATCCAAAGGGCTCCTTCGACGTGCCCCTGGTCCCACTCCCCTTGGTTTCGCACGTCGAGCAGCACTGCTCCTTCGTTCTCGATCCGTTCCTGGATCGTTTCAAGGCTCTCGGTGTCCGCGTCCTTGGCATCGGCGCCCAAGAGCGCTAGCGGCAGCAGGCAGAACAAACTAAGGGTCAACAATCGGCTCATGGCTTGTGGTTCCTGTTGAGATTGGGTTAACCGTGTAGCGCGGACGCGCGGGCTTCGAGCTCCAGCAACCGCCGCTTCGTGCCCAGCCCGCCCGGCGCCGAATAGCCGCCGATGCGCCCCCCGGCGGCCAGCACTCGATGACAGGGAATGATGATCGGAATCTCGTTCTTCGACATCACCGTGCCAACCGCTCGCGCCGCTCCGGTCGAACCGGCGCGCCGCGCCAATTCACCGTAACTGATCGTTTTGCCCGCGGGGATGCGCCGGCAGTGCCGCACCACTTTGGCGGCAAAGGGAGACTTCTCGCCATAGGCGACCGGCACATCGAGAAAATCATCGACCGCGCCTGCCGAATAGTCTTGCAGCCGCGCGATCAAGGGGTGATCCATGTCTGGCTCCACGGCGCCGCAACAAAAATCGAGCGCCGCCAATGCCGCTGCCCGCGAACCGTGACCAATCACTAGACGTCTTACCAGCGGCCCCTCGACGACCAGCGCCATCCAGCCAACCTCGGTCGGAAACACGTAGAGGCGTTGAACTGCCATGCAAACCCAACCTCCGGGCACGCGGCGCGGCGGAAACGCGTGGAAAGCCATGTGACTTTGACAGTCTTTCAACGTGGATTCTATACTGAAACTACTGAAGCACCAACGTTTTGCGTTGCCGTCGCCATGCCGACGCCGACGTGGAGGATAGCGGCACGATGCAGCGGTATGCGTCACTGAGCGACGACTTTTACGTCAACATGAATCTCAGCACGGAGATGGAGCTCCCCCAAAACCGCGATACGGTGCTGCACTTCTTTGAGCACGTGCAAAAACGCTATCCCACCATGCGGAATTTCTATTGCCGCGAGAAGGGAGACTTCGTCCTCGAAGAGGACAAAGAGCGAGGCCATTATCGCTGGGCGACCATCGAAACCCGCCGCGTTTGCTCCGGGCAGGTGAATCCTGAAAGCGTTGAGGGAGCGCTGGAGCAGCATCGGCATGTGCTGGAACTCGCGCCGTATATGCTCTCGGTAAGCCAACTGGATTGCGAGGCCCTCGACTTGTTGTTTGGTTTCGATTTTACCTATCGCGGCAACCAGAACGAACTGGTGGCCGAGGCGCTCGGCTTCAATCCGGCGATGGAGCGCCTGGTCGACATCCCCGGCTCGACCGTAGTGCACTACGAGCCGTCGCTCACCTTCGCCCTCGACGACGACTGTCGCATGCAATGCCGCGTGAGCGTGGAGAACCGCACCACGCCCTATCACATTCGCACGCGCGATTTCCCGGAGGAGCAATTGAGCGTCTACGTCACGGCGCGGCGCTATGGCAGCCTCGGGGCGAACTCCGGCTTTTCCGACGCGCTCGACCAGCTCAGCAAGGTTTGCCACGAGATCGTCGATCAATACGTGATCGACCAGATCTTGCAGCCATTGGCCCGCACCATCGCCCTCAAGTAGGCACGGCGCTACAAGTTCGGTCGGCGCGGATAATCGTCCAGTCGCGACAACCGCTCTTCTAGGGCACGCATCACCGCCAGCACAACGTCTTCGCGCCAGTGTGGCGCGGAGATCTGCACACCCACCGGCAGGCCAGCGCTGTCTTGTTCCACTGCGCGCGCCGCTTTTTCCACCAGATCGCCGCTGGCGGGCCGATCGCTCTCCTCCCCCGACCGCATCCGGCAGACGGGCACGACTCCGCCTGGCGTCCCCAGCAGATTGCCCAGCATGCAATAGCTGCCAGCCGTCGCCAGCCAGGCCGTGCTGCCGTGCGTGAGCGCCGGCAAGGGATGCACCGGGGTAATCCAGGCGTCAATACGCTCGTCGCGCAGTCGATTCATGAATCCTTGTGTGTACAAGCGCCGTTCGTGCGTGAGTCGCCAAACTTCCTTTCCATCGCGCGGCCCCGTGTCGCGCAACAACTCGGCCAACGACGCCTGACCAGCCATGCGCAGCGCCGCGGCCAAGGGGGTGCGCACGGGCCACGCCAGGCCACCCAGTCGCTCCAGCCATTTGACCCGCCAATCGCGCTCGCTGTCGCCAATCAGTGTCTTGAGTTCGGCGCCACCGTCGGCGCTGAGCAAGCCAAGATACAGCGCCATCGCGTGACGCATGTCGGGCGGATCGATGGCCTCCACCGTGGCCCCGGCCTCCCGCAATGCGCCGGCAGCGACTTCGACCGCGCGGCGAATTGCCGGCGCCGGACGAAAGTAATGGTCGTCGGTCCAGTAGCCAATGCGCAAGCGATCGACGTCAATATGTCTCGAATCGCCCACCGAAACGGGCGGCGTTTGATAATCAAATGCTTCCCAGCCCGGCGCTGCCAGCAGTCGATACGCCAGTTCGATGTCGTCCACGCACCGCGCCAATGGTCCTGGTTGCACCCCAACCGCCTCCATGCCGTGCAGATTCTCGAAGCTGTCGGCGTTGCTCAGCCGGCCCGTTGTTGGTTTCAGTCCGTACAAACCGCAGGAATGAGCCGGCTGCCTAATGCTCCCTCCCAGGTCGTTGCCCAGCCCCAAGGCCGAGCCTCCCGCCGCGACGATGGCGGCTTCTCCGCCGCTCGATCCGCCGGGGCCGCGCTCCAGATTCCAAGGGTTATTGGTGCGCCCATACACCGGATTGTCGGTTTCGTGCATCAGCATCGCTTGAGGAATGTTCGTCTTGCCGATCACCACTGCCCCTGCCGAGCGCAGCCGCGCCACCTGTGGGCTGTCGTGCGTCGATAGCTTGCCGACAAATCGCCCCACGCCAATCGTGGCCTGCGTCCCCGCAACATAGAAACACTCTTTCACCGTGATCGGCACGCCCGCCAACGGTCCCAGCGCGGCGCCGCGGGCACGATCGGCGTCGACCGCCTCGGCCTCGTGGCGCGCTTCCTCAAAACGCGGCACGACCACCGCGTTCAGCTTGGGATTCACCGCTTCGACGCGCTCGATGTGGGCGTCAACTACCTCACGGGCAGACACTTCGCCAGCGGCGATCAGCCGCGCCAGTTCGACGGCGTTTTGATAGACCAACTCTTGATCGGCGCGCGTGGAGACGCTCATCGTGGTGCTTTCGCAAAAGGACTAAAAAGCCGATTGGCTGCCCTCAAGTTAACAGCCAGTCAACGGGGTTCAACCGGCCGCATCAGCTCACGAGCGCAATGACAGAACCGCGCCGCGAATTGATGAATACTGAACCTAGCCTTGTGCCCAGACGATCATGGTTTGGCTGCCATGGGACATGTGAATGAAAAAACTGGATATGTATATCCACATTGGCTATCTTTTCGTTCTGCGGCGTACTGTGCCCACTTACTCGAGTGCGAAAGAGACAAAACTCATGCTGCGACAGATTACGGTTCTCGCGGTGGCTTGTGCGGTGGGCCTTCTGTTGTCTGCTGGGCGCGTTTCTGCTGCCGGCGAACCGATCGATCTCGCGGCCCTGGCAGACTGGGATATTGTCGTCGCCGAGGACGCCATCGCCAGCGAAAGCTACGCTGCCCGCGAGTTCCAAAAATGGTTTGGCGAGGCAACGGGACAATCGCTGCCCATCGTGTCGAAAGTCGATCGCCCCGTGCGCCACGTTTTCATCGGCGCCGGTCCGGCAATGCTCGCCAGCCCGGTCGGCTTCGAAGCGGCCCAAATGCCGGCCGAGGATTTTCGCATCGTCGCGCGCGATGGCTGCATCGCGATTGCGGGGGGCCAACCGCGCGGAACGCTTTACGGCGTCTATCAGCTTCTAGAGGACGAGTTCGGCGTGCGATTTCTAACCTTCGACCATACCCACGTCCCCCAGTTGCCGGCCAAGCCGCTCCTCAAGACGATTGACCGCGCGGTTCACCCGCCGCTGACCTACCGCTGCAGTTACTACGGAGAGAATTTCGCCCATCCAGATTTCGCTACGCGGTTGCGTGGCAACGCGTTTACCGACGATCCCCAACTGGGCGGCCGGTCGCGTCGGCAACTCATCAATCACAGCTTTGCGCATCAGATACCCTCGAAATCCTACGGCGTCGAGCATCCCGAATATTTCGCTTTGCGCGGCGACAAGCGATTGGCGCCGGTTGAAGATGACTTCTTCGGGACGGAGCCCTGCCTGACGAATCCCGAGGTCCTCAAGATTGTCACGGCGCAGGTGCTTAAGGAAGTCGACGAACACCCCGACCGAGAAAACGTCTCGGTCAGCCAGAACGACAACAACCTCTTTTGCCTCTGCCCCGATTGCAGCGCGATCGACCGCAAAGAGGGCACGCCGATGGGATCGCTGCTCACCTTCGTCAACAGCGTAGCCGAGCAGGTCGAGTCGAGGCACCCCCAGGTGAAAGTCGGCACGCTGGCGTATTGGTACAGCCGGCGTCCGCCGCTGTCGATTGTCCCAAGAAAGAATGTGCAAATTCAGCTTTGCAGCATCGAATGTTGCCTGACGCATCCGATCACCGACGCCAACTGCCCGCTCAATCGGGAGTTTTGCGACGACATGCGCCGCTGGGGCCAGCTTTGCGACGACATCGCCATTTGGAACTACAACACCAACTTCAGCTCCTACCAGTTGCCCAATCCCAATCTGCGCGCCATCGACGCCAACGTGCGCTACTTCGTCGAGAATCACGCGCGGGGAATCTTCATGCAGGCCGCGGGCAACACCACTGGGGCGGAGTTCTCCGACTTGCGCAATTACCTCATCAGCCGCCTACTTTGGAATCCGGAACTGAGCGGTTCCGAACTGATCGACGAGTTTCTCAATCTCCACTATGGGACGGCCGCGCCCCCGATTCGATCGTTCATCGAACTAGTTCACGACCAGGCGCAGGCGAGCGGCAAACACCAGAACTGTTTTGGCAACCTGGCAAAACGCGGACTCGATGCGAGCCTTGGCGAGCGCGGCATCGCTCTGTTCGACGAAGCGCTGCGCCTGGCGGCCAGCGACCAACAGCGGCAGTGGGTGGAAAAGGCCTCACTGTGCGCCTATCGAGCGGCGATTGAGCCAAGCTGGATACTGGACAGCGAAGATCCGCTCGACGAGGCGCTGGCCACCCAGCAGCGACCACTGGTGAAGAAGTTCTTCGAACTGTGCGAGAAGCACCAGGTTCCCATGGTGTCGGAGCGAACGACAACCGCCGAGCGCTTGAAAGACTACAAGCGCCTGTTTCGCGTCGCCGAGCCCGAGTCGCTGTGAACGCCAAAGTTGAGTCAACTTTTCCCGGCACGCGCCCACGGCGCAGCCGTGAGTGGGAGGAGTGGCGGACGAAGGCCGCCGGGTGAGCGGCCGAGATTCGCTCGCTTCAGTCGGGTTGCTTTAATCCGCCGGTTGATACGTCCGCTTCGACTTTGCCTTGATCTCGTCCCAGTCGAACAGGCCCGGCTTGAACTTGCGCTCCGACAATAGCTTGGCCTGATCGAAGTAGTGCGGCGAGTCGGGCAGGCCCGATTCGCCAAACTGCATCAGCGTGGCCGCCTTCGGCTGGTCCCCAAACTCGACGCAGGCCATGTAGGTGTTGCCCACCACGCCATATTGCTTCTTCATCGAGCGCCCCAATAGCGGTATGGTGATGGTCGGCGTGTAGTAAGTTACAAACGCCACTCCCAGCGGGCCTTGCACTCCGTCGCACGGCAAGCTCGGCAGGTTGTCGTCGAACGGAATGTCGACAAAGTCAGACACATTGGCGTGTCGCTGAATGCGATGCACATCGCCCCACGGCACTTTCCAATCCCCCCACGTTCCCTTGAGCTTGCCCGCCACTTTGATCAGCGCGGTGTACTTCTTTTTGGGCTCCTGGATGTACTCGGGCTTGAGAACCTCGGCGGGGTAGCCAAAGCCATACAACTCCTCGTACCAAGCCTGGCACAATGTGGCTTGGGTGCTGGCGGCGTTGGCCTTGAAGTTCCAATCGAACAAGTGCGTAAGATACGGCTCGACCGCCTCCGCCAAACTGGGGTCGGTCTTTTTCAGCGCCTCGTGCTCGCGTTTGAAGCGCGGAAACTCGGTCATCGGCCAATAGAGCGTGGTGTCGAGCGCGTAGCGCTGCCAGTCCTCAAAGGTGATGTCGCTCATCTGTCGCAGCAGCCACTTCGAGATCTTGCTGCGGCGCTTGTCGTCGTATTGATCTTCGGCCAAGTAACGCGGAAAGTCGCCGATCAGCGGGTTGCCGTCGTCGGTGATGGCAAACGGCGTGCTGTTGCAGCTTTGCACAAAACCCGATGGCGGATTGAGCGATTGCGGCAATTCGCTGGAAGGGTGATATCCCTGCCACTCGGTCTTGGGATTGCTGCCATCGACCGCCTTGGCCCAATCAAAGCTGGGATCACGCTTCGGGATAGTGCCGTTGTAGATGTAAAAAATGTTGCCGTCGCGATCGGCGTAGACGGTGTTCATGAACTGAAAGTTGAGCATCGACATGCCCGCGCGCCACTCATCAAAGTTCTTGGCGCGGACCATCTTGAGCACTTGCCGCAGCAAGTTGCCGTCGTACAGCTTAGCGATCATCGCGCTGGTGAAATGCGTGTCGTCGTCCTTGCGCACGATCGGGCCATGATGCGTCTTGCGAAAGGTGAACTCGCGCTCCTCCACCTTGTTCTTCTGCTTGATCTTGATCGGCTCTTTCCACTCGGTCGCGGTCCGATAGCCGCCGTCGTAGCGGTAGTTGAGCGGGTTCTTGGGATCGTCGAACGTCTCGGTCCAGATATCGGCGATGTCCGGCTCGTTCACGGTGAAGGCCCAGCCGCAATACTCGTTGTAGCCCAGGCCCGGCAGCGGATTGCCGAAGAAGGTTCCGCCCGAGAACTGCCACCCCTCGCCAGAGCGCAAGTGAGCCTCGTAAAACTGGCCAAAGCCAAACCACGGCTGATGCGGGTTGATGTACAGCATGGCCTTGCCGCTCTTGGTGCGACTGCCATTGATTGCCCAGGCGTTGGAGCCAACGTGCATCCGCTCCGGTTGATACAGCGCGCGGGTGTCGAGCGCGGTCCAAATCTCCTTGGTCGAGCGCGGCAAGAAGTCGCCCGACAAGTGCGTGTAGCGAAACACGAACTCCATCAGCACCTGCCGCCCCATCGCCATGATCATCCACGGCTCAAAGCGCGTGATCAGCCGCGGCTTCACCTCGGGGTGCTTCTTGAGGTAGTGGTTGACGCCTTCGGTGAAGGCGATGTACATCTGCTGCATGGCGGGCTCGGCGGCCGCGAAGTCGGCCTTGCTGCGCGGCACGATCTCAAACGCCCGGTTGAGCAAATCGGAATTCAACCCCTTGCGGCCATGCGCCTCGGCATAGCGCCCGCTGCCGAGGATGATGCTGTCTTCCACCTGCCAGAAGTAGTCTTCGCACTGGGCCCAGGCCATGCCAAAGCAGCAGGCGGCGTCGTTCTTGCCGTCGATATGCGGGGTGCCCCACTCGTCGCGATAGATCGTCACTTGCCCGGCAAGCGTTTCGGCGTCGAGCGCCGGGGCCTCGGCGGCCGCCGCCAATTGCGCCGCGCCAGCAGTTAATAAGAGCAGAGCAATGCGAATAGCAGACATCGAAGCGGCTCCGTGCAGTGCGATGTGGGGCAATCGGCAATGGCTTAATGTAGCGGCGCGCGCCGGCGTTGTGGAGTCAATGCGCAAATTACCCGCCGGCCACGACAAACCGCCGATTCGCTCGGGCAGCGCTCAATAGCAATGGACAGTCAATGATTCCATCACCGTGCTCGGTTTCTGGACACGTGCGCTGCGAGCGATCAAGATACTCGCCAGAGTTAGCGACTTGTGTACGCAACCAATGACCGCTTCGCGCTCGCCGCGTACGCGGCAAGTCGAGCGCAGTTCAGAAAGGAAATCGCATGCGAATTGAATTATCGGGTTCCAGTTTGCGCTGGTTGGCGATTGCGGCGCTCTGCGCCACGGCGACCGGCCGCACGACGCATGCCGCCGACGAAAAGCCCTGGGCCAAGGCGACCGAGGACGAACGCGCCATCAAGATCGAAACCGATAAGCTCGAAGCGGTCATCCCCAAGAAAGACCCCAAGCATTGGATGACCGGCATCGAAAAGGGCTCGTTCGTCGACAAGGCCACCGGCTTTCGAGAAATCGGCGACGGCCTGATGGTGGTCGATTGGCTCATGGAGGCGGGCAGCGACGCCGCTTGGCGCGATCAACTCAAGGAAACCGACCGCTATGGCTTCAACAATGTCGCGCACGGCAGCAGCCATCCCAAGCGGATGGTCGAGGGGCCGCAGCTATGCCCTTGGATGAAGCCAGTGCAGCCAGAGATTATTCGCGGCGCCGACTTTGTCGCCGTCAAAACGACTTACAACTACGAGTACGGCGCGCCCGGCCGCAATGCCGGTTCCAAATGGACGCAATTGGTCGTATTCCCGCAAGGCAAGCGATATTTCTTGTTGATGGATCGCATCGACACCGTCAACGACTCGGATGAAATGTTCTTGCGCAACGACACCCCCGGCTGTGTGCGTCACGAACAAGGAGACACCTTCAGCGAGATCTACCTCAGCTACTTGAGCGGCCCCAAAGGGCTGCGGATTCCATCGAGCGAATTCTTCACCCCTTTTCCGCCCGATCTGAAGTTCGGCTATCGCCGCGACACCCATCACGTCCCCCAGCACTTCATTCGCGCCTATCACATGCGCGATAAACAAACAGGCAAGGAAGGGCCCTGGCTCGCCGGACTCACGCTCGAACCGTCCATCGTCTACGAGGCCTGGTGCAGCCAGCGGCCGGGCAACATCATCGTCATGATCGAGGAGGTATACGGCAAACCGATCAAGGCGGGCCAATCGTTTAGCGCCGCGCACATCGTGGGCTACTTCGACACCATCGAAGAGATGCACGCGCTCTTCGACCAGTACAAGGGCAACACCGCCCTCGTCGCCGACCAGAGCGGTTGGCGTCTGGAAAAATAGCCGCGGCCCGGCGCGCGGAACCGAATCTCCCGTCGCACGGCGTTCCGTGCTCAATCACAAAAATGCGCTTGCGACGGCATTGACATATTCCTAATCGGGAATATATTAGTGGTATGCCGCGAGTCACTGCCGATGCCGATGTCTTTAGCGCAATCGCCGAACCGCGGCGTCGGCAGATTATCGATCTGCTCGCCAAAGGCGGATCGTGTGCTGTAGGAGACATTGTCACGGTGCTCAAGTTGCCGCAGCCTGCGGTTTCCAAGCACTTAAGCGTGCTGCGCAAGCTGGACCTGGTGTCCGTCCGCAAACAAGGTCAGCAGCGTCACTATCAACTCAACGCCCATCGGCTGAAGCCGGTGCATGATTGGGTGAAAGCGTACGAGCGCTTTTGGGACCATCAACTCGGTCGAATCCGCCAGCGCGCCGAGCGTCAAGCTGGCCAGCGCCCAACGAAATAGCAACTAACCACTAGCGATCAGGAGTTAATCATGTCGACAATCGCCGCCGAGAGCGCCATGAGCACGTTCGAAATCATCAAGGAGATCAAGATCACCGCCCCGCCCGAGATTGTCTTTGAGTCAATTCTCGCGCAACTGGGGCCAGATTGCGAAATGCCTGGCGGAGAGCCGTTTCCGATGCGTCTCGAAGCCTGGCCCGGCGGTCGTTGGTATCGCGACCTCGGCAACCAGACGGGCCACAATTGGGGGCACGTTCAGGTAATCAAACCGCCGACTCTCTTGGAAATCTGCGGGCCGCTGTTCATGTCGTATGCCGCTGTGTCGCATTTGCAATACCGCCTGACCACCGACGGCAAAGACACGCGGCTCAAGTTTGTTCATACTGCGCTCGGACTCATCACCCCGGACCATCGCGATGGAGTTGGCGAAGGTTGGGGGTACTGGCTGACGAAAATTCGCGAAATCGCCGAACGGCGCGCGTGATATCACCGCGCGTCACAGCAATGCACATTGTCACGGAACGCGTTGGGTTGCGTCCGGGAACATGCAAACCCAGGAGACTTGAAGCGATGCACTACCTTTACGGCAGCAAACCGGGAGTCGAACGGCGGCTGGTGGCGACCTTTGGCTCCGAGCAGCAACTGCGCGCCTATGTCCGCTGGGCGCTCTTGTCCGAGCAGGCGGGCGTGTGCAAGTTCGAGCAAGGCAGCTCGCTGGCCAGCTACAACGGCTGGAGTCATTCCAATCAGCCGCTCACCGACGACGACGCTGATTCCGTGGATCAGAATCCCACACCCAGCATGCTATAAGGGTGGCAATGCCGACCACAATCCAGCTCAAGCGCGCCTATGAAGAGCCATCGCGAAAGGACGGCCTGCGCATCCTGGTCGAGCGACTCTGGCCGCGCGGCCTCAGCAAAGAGAAGGCGCAATTGTCGTCGTGGTGCAAACAGATCGCCCCCAGCCCAGAGCTGCGCAAATGGTTCGGGCACGACTTCCAGCGCTGGGCGGGATTTCAAACACGCTACAAGCGAGAACTGCGCGACAACACCGAGGCTGTCGCCGAACTGCGGCGCATGATCCGCGGTCGCGTGGTCACTTTCATCTATGCCGCTCGCGACGAGCAGCACAACGGCGCGCTGGTGCTAAAACAGTTCTTGGAAGCCAAGTAGCCGCGCCCCAAGCACCCTGCCCCGTTCCAGTCGCCCGCCAACTTGTTTGGTGATCGACTTGGCAAACGATTCACGTCTGTTTCCCGGAGGTCGTCCGGCGTCGCTTCATCCGCCGGCCATGGCCCCGACAATCAACAGCGGCTCGGAGCCGCTGGCGATCGGCTCTGGCAACGGCAGCTCGGGCGCATCGTGCGATAGATCGCGCTCGCACGCGAAGAAACGCACAAACGGCCGCCGCCGCAGCGTGCCATGATCGCGAATCGTCCCGCGCAACTTGGGATATTTAGACTCCAGCGCGTCGAGCACGCTGCGCAACGTCGGCGGATCATCCACCTCAAGGCGCAACTCGCCTTGCGCCTCCGCGATCAACCGCAAATGGTACGGCAAGACCACGCGGATCATGGCAGCGTTTGCACCTCGACCGAGACGACCGCGGGCAGGTCGCGTACGATCGGCTGCCAGCTATCGCCGCTGTTGTTCGATGCGTACACCTGACCGCCCGTGGTGCCAAAATACACGCCGCACTCATCGAGCGAATCGACCGCCATCGCGTCGCGCAGCACGTTCACGTAGCAGTCGCGTTGAGGCAATCCCTTGGTGAGCGCCTCCCAGTCGTTGCCGCCGGTGCGGCTGCGATAGACGCGAAGCTGCCCATCAATCGGAAAATGCTCGGCGTCGCTCTTGATCGGCACCACGTAGATGGTCTCCGGCTCATGGGCATGCACATCGATGGCAAAGCCAAAATCGGTAGGCAAGTTGCCGCTGACCTCCTGCCAGTCGTCGCCGGCATTATCGCTGCGCATGACGTCCCAGTGCTTTTGCATAAACAGAACGCCCGGACGCGATGGATGCATGGCGATGCGATGCACGCAGTGGCCTACCTCGGCGTTAGGGTCGGGAATGCCTTCGGACTTGAGGCCGCGATTGATCGGGCGCCACGATTGGCCGCCATCATCGGTGCGGAAGGCGCCAGCGGCGGAAATGGCGATGTAGATTCGTTTTGCATCGCTGGGGTCGAGCACGATGGTGTGCAGGCACATGCCCCCCGCGCCAGGCTGCCAAAGTGGTCCCGACTTGTGATTGCGCAGGCCCGGCAACTCGCGCCACGATTGGCCACCGTCGGTGGTTTGGAACAAGGCGGCGTCTTCGGCGCCGGCGTAAACGGCGTCCGGATCGGTGAGCGACGGCTCCAGATGCCACACGCGCTTGAACTCCCAAGGATGTTGGGTGCCGTCGTACCATTGATGCGTGCCGGTGGGCCCGTCGTATAGAAACTCGTTGCCGACGGTCTCCCAGGTCTTGCCGCCGTCGCTGGAGCGCTGAATCATCTGCCCAAACCAGCCGCTCGACTGCGAGGCGTAGATGCGGTTGGTGTCGACGGGGGAACCTTTCAGGTGATAGATCTCCCAGCCCGCGAAGTGGGGACCGCTTACCTCCCACCGCTCGCGCTTGCCATCCGACGTCAAAATGAATGCGCCCTTGCGGGTGCCCACCAACACTCTCACTGCGCTCATGCTTCGGTTCCCTACGCTATGGAACGGTGTTTGTTTGGATCGAAATCTTGCCTATTTCTTTTCCGCGATCGCTTTGAGATTGGCCAGACCCACCTCGTAGTCGCTGCCGATCATCTTGTCGAGGTTCATCAACACGCTGCTCACCTTCATCATGAATGAGGTTGGACCTTGCATGTCCCAGGCGATACGCGTGGAGTTGCCCTGCGGCGCCAGGGTGAATTCCGCGGTGTTGCTCGACGTCATCGGCTTGATGAAGTCGAGGCGGATTCTCACCCGATTGGGTTCCGCCACTTCGATCATCTCCATGCGACCCTGACCAACCTGAGAATTGCCAGACCACTCGTACACCGCCCCTTTGCCGCACTCGGCCCCGCTATAGGTCCGCTTGAGCGCGGGATCGCGCTTCTCATACGGCGACCACTCGGTCCAGCGACGAAAGTCGTTGATGAGCGGAAATATCCTCTCGGGCGGGGCCCCAATCGTAGCCTCGCGCCGCACATGCAACCTGTCGGGCTTCATGGCCGCCGCAATCAATAGCGCCACCAGTAACAGGGCCACGATCACGACCAAGGCAATTGCGATCTTAATTAACATGTTTTAGCTCGAGAGATATGGAATGCGTGAGTTAGTGCAGAGGCGTAGCGCCTATTTCTTCAATTGTGACTCGATCAGATCCCGCAGCCGCGATTCCTGTTCTTGCAATTCCGGCGTGAATTCAGCGCCAAAATCCTCTGCCGTATACACCTGCCGGATCTCCAGCACCGACTCCTCCCCCGTGGGGTTTGGGCAGCGCTTCGCCCACTCAATCGCTTCGGCCAGCGACTTGGTCTCCCAGATCCAGAAGCCGGCTACTAGCTCCTTGGTCTCCGCGAAGGGGCCATCGATCACCGTGCGCGATGTGCCCGAAAATTGGACCCGTACCCCCTTGGAGCTGGGATGTAGCCCCTCCCCCGCCAGCATCACCCCGGCGTTCACTAGTTCTTCGTTGAATTTGCCCATCTCGGTCAGCAACTGCTCGCTCGGCATCACGCCGGCTTCGCTGTCTTGGTTTGCTTTGACAAACACGATGAATCGCATCGTTGGCTCGCTTTCAGAGGGGTCATTCATCAGGTTGTATTCGCCGGCAAAGTCCGGTTCTACATACTGGTCGTGCGAGATGCCTACAAATCGACAGCGGATCAGAAAAATCTTCAGAATTATGCGCGGCCCACTCCCCGGCGACGCTTGGGTTACGCCCGCCCGCTGTTTTCCATCTGGACCCCCCCATGGCCCCCCACACCGCCGGCCGAGATGCTCTGAATGCGGCTGCCGTTCCACGTCTCGCCGACGCAATCAGCCCGAAATGACTTCCCATCCATTAGGGTGGGACCGCCTGCGTAATTGCGCCAAACCACACCAAAGCCACTATGGTTCAGGCAGGCGAACAGCTACCTTATACGCGAATTGCCCGAGAAGCCGACCGCAAAGTGCTGCACGACGTCGCATCGCGGTCAGGGGTGGAATCAAAATTCTCGCCACGCCGCGAATAAAATCACCATGGAGGCGCCAACATCATGACTTCGCCATCGCATTCCAATCGCCGCGATTTTCTCCGCTGGACCGGCGCCGCGGGCGCGGGACTAACCATCGCCACCACTACTTCGCTCTCGCGCGCTCAAAACGACAATGCCCCTGACGCGAAGATCGATCCCAAATTGGCCCTCGGCCGTTTGATGGAAGGCAACAAGCGTTTCGTCAGTGGCCAGTCGCGGCGAACCGGTCGCTCCCCAGCCGACTTTGCCACCGACGCCGCCGGCCAGGCGCCATTTGCGGCAATCATTGGCTGCGCCGACTCGCGCGTCTCGCCCGAGTTGGTCTTCGATCAGGACGTGGGCGATCTGTTTGTGGTTCGCATTGCCGGCAATGTCTTCAGCGGTTCGGGGCCCTTGGTCAAGGGGAGCATCGAGTTCGCCGTAGCCGAACTCGGTGTTCGCTTCATCATGGTGCTCGGCCACAGCAAATGCGGTGCGGTGGCGGCAGCCATCCAGCACATCGAATCGACCGACGCGCTGCCGGGCTCAATTGGCGGATTGGTCGAGCTCGTCAAGCCGGCGGTGGTCGCGGCCAAGGGCCAGCCGGGCGACAAGCTCGATAACGTGATCAAGGCCAACGTGCAGCGCTGTGTGGCCCGCGTGAAGGGTTTGGATCCGATCTTGTCGAAGATGGTCGACAAGGGAGAGCTTCAGGTTGCCGGCGGCGTCTATGAATTGAGCACCGGCGCCGTTGAAATTGTTGCCTGATCTAAGCGGAGCCTCCTGTTGCGCGAACACCCCCGGCGACCAAGGAGCGCTTCGGATGTCGCCAAAGTTTCCCCAGGTCGAGCCGCACGATAGTACCGCCGCGCTTGGCAAGTCTGGCGATCGTTGACGGTGGCGCCGCTCAGGCCAACCGGCGAGCGCGATCAGCGCTTGCGGGCCGGTTTGGTCTCGGCGACCACTTTGGGCTGCGCCACGGCGGGCTTGGGCTTTTGCTTCGCTTGCTTGGCGCGCTGCTTGGCTTTGAGTTCGCTCTTGGTGTCTGACAGGTCTTGTCGAACCGCCGCACGCGTCGCGCGGTGCTCGGCGCTGCGCTTGGACTTGGCGGGCGCTGCTGCCTTGGCCGGCTTGCTCCCCGCGGCATCGAGCTTGGCCAAGCGCCCTTGAAACGCGGCCAAAGCGTCTCGAAAAATCTCCGCCTTCAGCGCCGAGTTCGTGTCGCGGACCCCCGTGCCCGTCTGCCGGCTACGCGTCCGCGATTGGCCACGCTCCACGTCTTGCCACTTGTCGCTCAGCTTCTTGGCGCGCGCCGCCAACTGTCGCACTTTGGCGTGGCTCAACTGTTCCAGCTCGGGCTTGCGGCTTGCACGCACCAAGGCGGCTTCCGTTTCGGTGCAGACAGTGCGGACTTTCGAGGCGGCAACGGTCATGGTGTCGGTGTTCCAATGGGTGTGAAGTTCGAACTGCCCGCAATTGTAGCACAACACGCTCGCCCGCAAGGTTTGCCTGGCCGGCAAGGTCAATCGCCGCGGCCCTCACTGGTTCGAGAAATGACCAACGGCGCGCGACGCTCAATGCCGACAATCCGATTACAGCGCAGATTTTCGCCAGTCTGCATTCCAAGCAAAAACCGCTTCACTTGCGACCGATGCGCCCAAGCCTCACAGCCGTCCGTATCGTAGCGCGACCTCCGTCGCATGCCATATGCCAGGTTGCAGCGCTACTGCTTTCGCTCGTCATGTTCCCCGAGCGGGTGGCCGCGCAGCAGGCTGCGGCGGCGCCCACTCCGAGATTGACCGGCGATTGGCTTGGCCTGCGCAGCCGCCTGGAACAGGATGGCGTTTCGATCTTGGCCGATAGCACCAACTTCTACTTTGGCAATACCGCCGGCGGTCGCCAACAAGACTTCGATTTCGCCGGTCACGGCGATTACATCATGCTGATGGACGGCGGCAAGCTGTGGGGCCAAAAGGGCTTCTCTGTCAAGCTTCGCGCCGAACACCGCTATGGCGAAACCATCATCGACGATGTTGGCGCCTTCTTCTCACCCACCATCGTCGCCAACCTGCCGGTCCCCAATAGCGAACGCCTCTACCTCACCAACGTGCTGTTCACGCAGGCCTTGAGCGAGAACTTCGCCGTCTTCGCGGGCAAAATGGACACCCTCGACGGAGACATGAACGCCTTTGCGCATGGCCGCGGCAAGACGCAGTTCTCCAATATCGCCTTCACCTTCAATCCCATCGCAGCCACCACCGTCCCTTACTCGACGCTCGGCGCAGGATTTGTGATCTTGGGCGAGTCCGAACAGACGCTCGGCTTCACCGTTCTCAATTCGATCGACACCAGCGGTACCAGTGGCTTCAAGGAGCTATTCAATGATGGCGCGCTCTTGTCCGCGTTCGTGCGAACGCCGACCCGCTTCTTCGATCTACCCGGGCATCAACTCATCGGCGGCACCTGGAACAACCGCACCTATGCCTCACTCAGCGATGTCTATGTCGACTATCCCAACATCGTGATCCCCAAGACTCGTGGCTCGTGGAGTCTGTTCTGGAACTGCGATCAATACCTGGTCGTCGATTCCGAGAAGCCGCTGCACGGTTGGGGCGCCTTCGCTCGCGCGGGTATCGCTGACGACAACACCAGCCCACTGGCCTGGTTCCTCAGCTTTGGTGTCGGCGGCAACAGCCCGCTGGCGACACGCCCAGCCGACACCTTCGGCGTCGGGTGGTACTACGCCGCCACCAGCAATCGGCTCAGTCCGGTCTTTGCATCGCAATTCGGCACGATCGGCGATGGACAGGGAATCGAGTGCTTCTACAACGTGCAGGTCACGCCCGCTATGCGACTCACCCCCGACCTGCAAGTAATCACGCCGGCGATCGAATCGATCGATACCGCTCTCGTGGTCGGCCTGCGCGCTCAGTTGATCTTCTAACCGCCGCCGCGGTTACGCAGCCTGTAGCCCATTGCGTTGCCAGGTGTGCCGCAACAATTTCATGGGCGGATCGTCGCCCTGAAACTGCCAATCCCAACTACGCTCGACGAAGTAGCTCTGAATCATCGTTCGCGTCACCCGCGGATAACGCGCCAGCGCTCGCCCAATCCGCCACACCAACTTGGGATTGGTGTACAGACCGCGCAGCATTCGCCTCATGCGGATGTCATTGGCCGCTTTGTATCCGGAGGTGCCGTCGACTTCCGCAATCAACGAAAAATAGGGCTGTGCGCACGTCGCCAGTTGCCCGTCAACTGGGTAGTAGCCCCCCATCCAATGGTGCAGGAGACTGAAATGGCGGCGATCACTTCCGCGCGGAAGCTGGCGCCACGGCGTCAACAAATACTCCGGCCGCACTTCGCGCTTCACGTGAATCGCCGTCGTCACATACCGCGCGGCCGGGGCGCTGGGATCGAGCAGCCTGTTCACGATTTCAAACGATTCGTGGTAAATCGAATCCATCCGCCCCGCCTGCACATCCTCGGGCTGCACCCAATGTTCCAGCGAGCCATTGGCGATCACCCCATCGAACTGACCGTGCCGGGCATCGGCTTCCAGCAGGTCGCGGTAGTTGCAGCAATACGCTTTCAGCCGGCAGTCGCGGCAGTAGTGCACCTGCTCTGGCGAAATGTTCACCCCCACGGCCCGCGCGCCGCGTTCCGCCGCCAGTTTCAGCAGATGGCCGTAACCGCAGCCAATTTCCAACAGGCGAAAGCCCGGCCGACAACAGCCGACCTCGTCGAGCAGATAGTTGAGCTGACGCTCGATGCCCGTCTCCAGCGTTTGCTCGCCGGGGAGAAACTCGCCGTCTGCCAAGTCCACAATGCCAACCGCCTCGGCGGCATGCACCAGCGTGTAGCACAGTTCCACCAGTTTGATCGGTGGCGCACGCGGCGTCGGCTGTGGCAGCGAGTCGACTCGATTGGCGAGCGCTTGCGGCTTCTTCGGCGCCGCCTGGGGTAGCATAGTGGTAAGCGACATGGGAATCCTCCCCTGACGCAAATGGCCGGCCCAAGCTCTCTGCCGAATATTGTTGCCGGTTTCCCCAAATTTGGCGAACATTTGCGCGGCTATTTGCTGAGGCAAGTCGCGCCACTACTGGACGATCTTCTCCCATTTGTCGATGCCGATGATCGGCAATGCGAACTGAAAAGCGGCCTCCCAATCGAGGCCGTCCGCTCGGCGAAAGCATTCGTAAATCAACTTTGTTGGCCGTGGTTCCGCCTCGCCCGGCAGGAATCGGCGCAACCCGAGCCGCAATCCCCCTTCGTGCGGATGATCGACATGCCGATGCAGGATGAATGCGTCCACGCCATCCAATGCCGCCACCTTGCGATACGCGGCGCAGTAGGCGGCCGCCTGAATGGCTTCCCCGTCGGGTCCGTCGGGCGTGTGAAACCCCTGTTCGCTCAGGATCACTCGTCGTGGTTTGCCCTGGAACAGCAGTTCCTCGCGCTTCAGATACTGGGTGAGCACCTCCAAGTTCTTGAAGGTGATGCGCGGCGTATCGGGCGTCTGCAGCGCGCTGTGGTCATTCCAATATCGCGGTTCAAACAAATTTTCGGGGTACGGGTGATACGCCAGATGCCAGTCAAAATCGCCCTCGCTCTCACTCCGCGCCGTCCGCGCCAGGTAGTCGATAAACTCCTTGCCGGCGAAGCATTGAGTCTCGTCCCCCGCCGGAAAGCGAATGCCCCAATGGTGATCGAGCGAAACATAAACCCGCGCCCAGGGCGCATGTCGTCGCACCGCGCCGTGAATCAGCCGCAAGGCGCGCAGGTAGTCGTTGGCGAACTCCTGCATTGTCACTCGCCCCATGTTGCTCCACCACCAATGCGAGTTCACTTCGTTGCCGACGATGAACCCTGCTGCCCGGCCAAACTGCTGATCGGGCCGCGACCAGCGCTGGCTCAAAAACTCGATCGTGGCGCGCAGCCACAATCGCCCCTCCTCCGTTTCGGTGTTGAACGCCCCCAGGTGATTAGGCGCCGCGCGATCGTATCGCGGGTGCAACAGCAGGCGATTCACCTCGGCGCGCGGCGATTCGTAAACCAGCAGAATCAAATAGACCACTACGCCATGATCAGACAGCGCCTTGACGCGTTGATCCAGCGCCTCGACCTGTCCCTTGTCAAAGGCGAACTCTTTTCCTTGAAGCTGCCAGGTCAATTCTCCAGCGGCGTCTTCGGCTTCTGGCAGAATCAACTGCGCCAGGTTGACGTTGAGCGCCGCATGCTTGATCCCCAGCGCCAGCGCGTCGTCGACCATCTCCACCTGCAACCCCTTCTTCGACGCGGCGATCGGAAACACCCCGGCGCTGGTCCGCTCCCCTTCGGGCGGTTGCGCCATCGCATGCGCCGCTGCCAGACAGAAGAGGCACGCGCCTGCAATTGCAAACAAAGCCCTCATCGCCGCAAGTCGTCGTAGTCCGCTGGCCGTCATCACAGTCCTCCGCTTGACGCCAATATAACCAACCGGCGCGAGGACCGAGTTCTGATGGCTACGCAAGACTACTGGGCGCGCGAGCTGTTCTGCCCCTACGTCGCCACCAATTCCTCAGCCGGTGCGAGCGCGACCGCAGCGCTGACGACTTCAGTTTGGAACGAGGTCACGCAATGCAAGTCGGTCGCCAGTAGCGCATTGAGCTGATCTTCTGGCGGCAATAGCACCAGCACCTCGTCCGCCACCACCTTTACCGGAAATACTTTCACGGAGTAATCCTCGCCCGTCAGGCATTCCCCCGTTGCCAGCGAAAAGGTCTTCTTATGCAGCGGGCACGCCACTTTCGGCGTTTCCCCCTGGCTGCCGATGATCCCCCGCGACAGCACAAAGGCCCGCTTGTGCGGACACATATTCTGGCTCGCATACCACTGGTTGCGGCTGGCAAAGTGAAAAATGGCGATCTGCACCCGGCCATACTTTACCGCTGCTCCTCCTTCCTGAGGAAAATCAGCTACGCGACCAAGCGGAATCCATCGCGGCGTCGCGTCTTCTCGCGGGCGTGGCTTGCCGTTGCTGCGCGGCGCGTGCTTCTCCAGTAGCGGTTGCAGTTGCACCAGCGCTCCCTCCTTGGGCCAGTCGGCTGGCCGGTGTTGCTCGCGCTCGGTGATGATTTCGATCCCTGTTTCCGTCTCGTCACTATTGACGAATTGAGCAAACTGCTTGCGGCGCTCGGGGTCGTTGACCACGGCCGTCCACTCGCATTGATAGGTGTCGACCAGGTGTTGCGCTCGCCGCTCCAATTCGTCGCAGATGCCAAGCTTGTCGCGCACGATGACATCGCGCAAATGCTCGATACCCCCTTCCAGGCCCTCCAGCCACACGCTAGTGCGCGTCAGGCGGTCGGCGGTTTCGATGTAGTACATCAAGAAGCGGTCGAGATATTTGAGCGCCGTCCCCTCATCGAGATCGGTGGCCAATAGATCCCCGTGTCGCGGTTTGGCGCCCCCATTGCCGCAGACATACAGGTTGTAGCCGTTCTCTGTAGCAATCAGTCCAAAGTCCTTCGATTGCGCCTCGGCGCACTCACGAACGCAGCCGCTTACGGCCCCCTTGATCTTGTGCGGCGCGCGGATGCCGCGATAGCGCTGTTCAACGCGAATCGCCAGTCCCACCGAGTCCTGCACTCCGTAACGGCACCACGTCGAGCCCACGCAACTCTTCACAGTGCGCAGCGCCTTGCCGTAGGCGTGCCCGCTCTCCATCCCGGCGGCGATCACCTCTTCCCAAATGTCCGGCAGTTGCTGCACCTGCGCGCCAAACAGGTCGACCCGCTGTCCGCCTGTGATCTTGGTGTACAGGCCGTATTTCTTGGCGATCTCGCCCAGCGCGATGAGCTGATTCGGCGTGATTTCACCTCCCGGCACGCGCGGCACCACCGAGTACAATCCGCCACGTTGCATGTTGGCCAAAAACCGGTCGTTCGTGTCCTGCAATGTCTGATGGGGCCGATCGAGTATGTTGTCGTTCCACAAGCTGGCCAGAATCGACGCCACGGCCGGCTTGCAGATCTCGCAGCCCTGACCGGCGCCATGACTGGCGAGCAGTTCATCAAACGTGCGGAGCGACTTGATCTTGATGATCTGAAACAGCTCCTGCCTCGAGTAGGCGAAGTGCTCGCACAGGTGGTTGCTGACTTGCTTGCCCGCGGCCTGCAATTGGGAGTTGAGGATCGTGGCGACCAACGGGGCGCAGCCACCGCAACCCGCTCCGGCGCGCGTGCAGCGTTTCACCTCTTCCAGCGTGGTCAGTCCCTGGTCCTTGATCGCGGCGCAAATCGCGCCGTGTGTGACGTTGTTGCAAGAGCACACCTGCGTCTCTGCCGACATCGCCGGCGTGGCGGCCGGTCCCTTGCTGCCGATGATCAACTCACCCGGCGCGCACGGCAGATCGTTCGCGCTCTTGGATAGCATCAACAATTGCGAGTAGTCCGACGCGTCGCCGACCAGTATGCCCCCCAAAAGCCGTTTGCCGTCGCGTGTGAACAGCAGCTTCTTGTAAACGCCGCTGAAGGGATCGTCAAAGCACAACGGTTGGGCCTGCTCCGGCTTGGCCTCGTAATCGCCGAAGCTGGCCACGTCGATGCCCATCAACTTCAACTTGGTCGACATATCGGCCCCGGCAAAAGTGCGGTCGTCACCCGTCAAATTCGCGGCGGCGATTTCCGCCATGGTGTAGCCCGGCGCCACCAGCCCATACGTCATGCCGCCGCACAAGGCCACCTCGCCAATGGCCAGGATGTCGGGGTCCGAAGTTTCTAGCCGCTCGTTGACCAGCACGCCGCCGCGCTCACCCAGTGTCAGCCCGCATTGCTTGGCCAGTTCGTCGCGCGGCCGGATCCCCGCCGAGACAACAATCATCTCCACATCCAGCGTTTGGCCGTCGTTGAACACGATGCCGGTGACCTCCCCTTTGCCGAGCACCTCCTTGGTTCCCTTGTTGAGATGCACCTTCACCCCCAGGTCTTCAATCTTTTGCACCAAGATCTTCGAACCCGCGTCGTCGATCTGGCGCGGCATCAGCCGCGGCGCGAACTCAATGACATGCGTTTCTAGTCCCAGGTCAAAGGTCGCCTTCGCGGCCTCCAGCCCCAAGAGCCCCCCGCCAATCACCGCGGCGCGCCGGGCATTACGGGCGTACGCGATGATCTGCTGCAAGTCTTCGATAGTGCGATAGACGAACACGCCGCGGTTTTGGATTCCCGGCGCCGGCGGCACAAACGGATACGAACCGGTGGCCAATATGATCTTGTCGTAGCGCACATCGATCCCGCGATCCGATCGCACAATCTTCTTCTTACGATCAATCTTGGCGGCTCGGTCGCCAACATGTAGCTCAATCCCCTGTTCGCGATACCATTCGCGCCGCGCCAGCATCAGCTTTTCGGGATCGCGGTGCGCGAAGAACGACGTGAGTCCCACGCGGTCGTACGCGGCTCGTGGCTCTTCGCAGAAGGTCACAATCCGGTGTTCCCGCGTGGTGTCGAACTCGACCAGCTTCTCGCAGAAGCGATGGCCGACCATGCCGTTGCCGATCACAACAATGGTCTTCTGTTTGTTGGCTCGATGGATCATCGGAATAGCGCCATGAGGAGGAAGGATGTTGCCTTGTCGATGCGGATCATGTTTCGCTTGCGTCATGTGGCGCGGCGCGAATCCGCACCGCGCAGTTCTTGTAAGAGGGCTGTCGCGAGTGTGGGTCGAAGTGCGCTAGCGTCAATTGGTTGGTCGCTTCATAGTGCATGGCCATAAACACCTGCCCCGGCTGCACCGTGTAGGTGAGCATCGCTTTGGCCACCAGTGAGCCGCGTTGCGACTCGACCACCACGCGCTGCTCGGGTCGCACGCCAAGGCGCCGCGCGTCCTCCGGGTTGATCTCGATGTAGATCTCGGCCGGATGCAGCTTGCGCAACACCGCGCTCTTGGTGGTGCGCGTGCCAGTGTGCCATTGCGATACGGCGCCGCGCCCCGTCATCAAAAGCAGCGGATAGCGCTTGTTGGGCGCCTCGGGCAGCGGCGCGGGATCATCAAAGAGCAGTCGTGCCTTGCCGTCGGAATGAAAGTACTTTCCATCCTCGAACAAGCGTCGCTCAGTTGCGGGATTGACTGTCCCCACCGCGCAAGGCCACTGGATGCCGCCGCGTTCGTCCAGTGTCTGATAGCCGGCGATGCCACTGAAGTCGCACGGCCGCCCGCGCGAAAGCTCCTTGAGCGAATGAAAGACCGCCTCGGGCGCCGTCCACCGCTTGAGCAGATCGCCGCATCCCCAGGCGTCGGCGATCAATCGAAAAATCGAAAAGTCGGCCAGCGCCGCGCCCGGTGCGCGCGCCACCTGCTTGATTAGTCCGATCCGCCGTTCGGAGTTGATGAAGGTGCCTTCCTTTTCCCCCCAACCCGCCGCCGGCAAGACCAGGTTGGCCAGTTGCGCGGTCTCGGTCGACGCGTACATGTCCTGCACCACCAGAAAGTCGAGCCGCGAAAGCACGTCGCGAAGCATGTGCTGGTTAATCCAGGAGTGGGCCGGATTGGTGGCAATGACCCACAAGCCTTTGATCTTGTCTTGCAAAATGCCTTCGACGATCTGGTCGTAGGCCCAACTGGGGCGGTCGGGGATGCGCTGGGCGTCGATATGCAAGATGCTGGCCACCTCGGCGCGGTGTGCCGGATTTTGGAAATCGCGCCCTCCCAACAGGCTAGTGGTGTTGCTGAACAGGCGCGACCCCATGGCGTTGCACTGCCCGGTGATCGAATTCGCTCCCGTGCCGGGTCGGCCCATGTTGCCGGTGATTAGCGCCAGATTGATCAGGCTCTGCGCGGTTCGCGTTCCCTCGTAGCTCTGATTGACCCCCATCGTCCACCAGAACGAGACGCGCCGGCCGTAGTGAATCATCCGCGCGACGCGCGATAGCGCCGGTGCGTCGATGCCCGTCGCCGCCGTCACCCGCTCTGGCGTGAATGCGGCAACATGCTCTCGAAACGCCTCAAAGCCGGACGTATGCGCCGCGATATAGTCGTCGTCGATCCAGCCTTCGCGAATCAACAGGTGCGCCAGCCCGTAGAACAGTGCCAAGTCCGACTTGGGTCGTAGCGGCAGGTGCAGCGTGGCCGCCATCGCCGTCTCGGTCTTCCGCGGATCGACCACGACAATTTCAGGATGCTGCGGGTTACGGCAGATCCGCTGCCACAAGATCGGATGCGCGATGCACAAGTTTGATCCGACCAACACAATGACGTCGGATTGCTCCAGGTCGTCGTAGGTGTACGGTGGCGCGTCGAAACCAAATGCCTGCTTGTACGCCGTCACCGCGGTCGCCATGCACTGCCGCGTGTTGCCATCGCCATGAATCATGCCCATGCCGAATTTGGCGAGCGCGCCGAGGTACGCCATTTCTTCTGTGGCGATCTGTCCGGTGCTGAGAAAGGCCACCGACTCGTTTCCGTAGCGCCGCTGAATCCCCTTCATCTGCTGGCAAAATGCCGCCAGCGCCGCGCCCCAATCCACCGGTCGCAGCCGACCACTTGCGTCGCGCAATAGCGGTGTGGTCGCGCGATCGGCGGCTTTGAGCGCGGACAGCGCCTCCCAACCTTTGGGGCAGGCCATTCCCAGGTTCACCGGATAATCCGTGGTCGGCGACAAACCAATCGCGTCGCCATCGCGCAGGTGAACCGTGAGCGAGCATCCCGTGGAGCAGTAACCACAAGTCATGGCGGCAGTGGCGTCGGGCACGTTGCCAGCGGGCACCTGGCCCAGGCCAAATCCTCCCGGCCGCCGCGACAACTCCGCAGTGAATGGCCCGGTTGGCTGGCGCAATAGGTGATTCCAAGCCGGCTGCGACAGCGCGCGTTTCGCAAGCGTCTTCATACCGAGGGCGCTCCTGGCATCTTGGGCGCGACCACGGCCGCGAAGAAGAGGTAGCGCTCCAGCATCTCGCCGACAAAGTTCAAGGCGAGCACCAACGCCATCGCCAGCGCCACGGCAAGCGATGACGCGTCACCGTGGCGCACAACAAAAATCAACAGCGCGGCAGGCAGCGCCAGTCCTCCCACGGCGCCGCATGCGAATCGAATCGCCGTGGCCCGTGCCAGGTCACCCGTCATCAAGATCGCCGTGCGTCGTAGCGGGGTAAGCGTCCGCGCCCGTAGCCAGCAAAAGATCGCGGCTTCCATCACCAGCTTGATCGCCGCGCAGGCCAGCAAGATCCAAAGCGCCAGCCGCAAGTGCGCCAGCGCGACCGACGCATCGCGCGCGTCGGCGGTCCATGCGCTGGCGGCCAGGCGAACAAGCAGCGCCACCGGCGTCCCCAGCAGCGCGGCCGTGAGCAAGAACTTGCATCCCGTGTAAACCGGGTTCCACAGCGCCCGCCGCGTGCTGGCGTAGATCATCGTGGAGCAGGCCACCCCCGCCAGTCCGGTGAGCGCCACCACGCCCCCCAACACATGTTCCCAATCGGCGGCCACTGTCGTCCCAGCGCTCTCCAGCCATGGGGTCGCCGCGTACACCGACGCCGCCAACGCGAAGGCGCCAAAAGCCAACACCTCGCGGCTCAACCAACTGCGCCGCCAACCCAGTATCGCGCGGTATGCGAGCCAAGGTCGCCCCAAGTGAAATATTGAGCTGACAAGTCCCAGCATGCCAAGCGCGAACGCGGTCGCCAGGTGAACCGCCCGCGCTTGCGGCGCTGGCGCCGATCCGGTCGCCAGGTCCAAATCGCGCAAGACCTGATCAATCAGGAACGCCCCCACCGACATCTGCGTCAACACCAGCATCAGCACCAGCGGCCAGTGCGCATGCTGCCGCGCCGCCACGAAGAAATCAGCCGGCAACAAATTGGCCGGCAGCGTCTTGCGCGTCTTATAGTGCGTCGTTGGTAGCGTCCAACGCGGCTCAGGCGCTCCGGGCAGAAACAGATTCGCCTCCGCGTTCTCCGCGACCTGCTGTTTCTCGACAACCGTGATGCGGATCGCTCGGCTGGGACACGCCTGCACACAGGCGGGCGCCTCGCCCGCCGACAGCCGATCGGCGCACATGTCGCACTTGCGCACAATGCCTTTCGCGCGACTGTACTTCGGCACGTCGTACGGACACTTCAAGATACAGTACTGGCAACCAATGCACTGGTCATCCAAGTGCCGCACGATGCCGGTGATCGGGTCCTTCTCATAGGCCAACACCGGGCAGCCTTCCAGGCACGGCGGCTCAAGACAGTGGTGACATGCCGTCGTGACATGCTGTAAAACCGGCAGACTGCTGCTGCCTCCTTGCAACAGCCCCACCGACCGCCACAACTCGACTTCTTCCAGGCCATTCAGGTTGTGGCAGGCCACCACGCACGCTTTGCAGCCCGAGCAAGCGTCGAGATCGACTTCAAACGCGTACTGCTCGCCCGCGGCCGGCTTGGAAAGCGGAATCAGATCGCGATAGTGACGCGCCTGTAGCGGCGCGGTCACCGCTTCGTGCCGCTGCGTGAATTTATCGACCGCTGTAAGCTGCTGTTGTTGTTCCAGCAACTGCTCCAGCAGCATCGGCCCAGTGGCGGAATGAAAGTTCCGCTCGGCGCGCGGCGCTTCTATCGACAGAACACTAGCCATCGAGTGCCTGACAAACCAAAGGTGATGAAGCCGCTAACTTGTGCGCGGCTTGCAACTCCGTGGTCCGCCAAAACCCACCGAAGCCTAATTAGAAGTCAAAGCAAATGATGCGCCACAATTGGTAAGTAACTACGCGACCAATTCGTGCAAGTGTCTGCCAGATCGCAAGATGCCGCCGCGACAAATAAATCGCCAAGCTTCGAGATCGCGCATCGAGATTGTCTTCTGCCCGCGATTTGTGCAGTAGCCGCCTAAATCATCAACGCCCTCCCCGCCCCCTAACAGAAGCGCACCAAATCTATTTGCCCGGCACGTCACCCGCGGCAGCGATCGGCGCGCTTATTCTGCTTTCCTGCTCCTTCGCCCCCAACGGGGGCGCGCTCAATAGTCCAGGGCGTTTTCCCAAGAGGAACACGAAACCCCGACCTTACCACTCCCCTCACACCACCTCTGCCAGCCGATCCAACATGTCGATCCAGCTTGGATGGGCGCCCGTTCGCTTCGCCAACGATTCCGACACCGTCTGCCGCAGCGTCAGTCGGGTTTTCTCTCCCACCGGCTCGAATGTCACCGTCACTTCCGTTTCGCGTGGCCAATCGGCGTCCATGCCAACCGCCGTCGGCTCGACTTGGTTCCCAGCCGCGTCGGCCACCGTCATGCTGTAAACGATCCGCTCCGGCGCCACAATCTCTCGATACTCCCCCTTGCACCAGCACTCATGACCATCCGGAGTGCGAATGCACGAATGGAACTCCCCCCCTTCGCGCACATCAATCGCGCGAAACGTGATCGTGCAGCCCCGCGGCGCGTACCACCGCAACAGCGCTTCGCGTTCGGTCCAGGCCCGAAAGACAACCTCGAGCGGCGCGTCGAACACCCGCGTAATCAACACCTCGCGGTCATCCGATACTGCGGTTTTGCTTTTTTCTGTGGGCACGAGATTTCTCCTTGGCTTGAGTTTCTTGCAAGTATTCATCGAGACGATCTAGGGTTTCGTCCCAATGGCGGCGGAACGACTCCACCCAACGCGCGGCCTCCTGAAGACGCTTGGCCTCCAGCCGACAGGGGCGCCACTGCGCGTCGCGGCCGCGCGCGATCAACCCCGATCGCTCCAGCACCTTCAGATGCTTAGAGATGCCGGGCAGGCTCATATCGAACGGCTTCGCCAATTCGGTCACCGAGGCCTCTCCCCGAGCTAACCGCGACAGAATGGCGCGGCGGGTCGGGTCGGCCAAAGCCGCGAACGTCGTGCTGAGCGAATCCATCGTCATTGGGGTATAACCAATTAGTTAAATAACCGAGTGGTAAAATACAGCCGACGCCGCTGCCCGTCAAGCGTTGGTTCAATTCCTTCTCGCCCCCAACGGGCCGCGTTCAATAGCCCAGGGCGTTAAGGAACGCGAGGCCCCGGGAGCACATCAGCCCCGAGAACCCGCCTTCTCGCCCTCCCCGCACAGATCATCCAGCGCGTCCCTTAACTCGCCAAAGCGAAACTCAAAACCTTCCGCCGCCAGCCGCTTCGATACCACGTAGCGACCGTACAGCGCCAACTCGGAGTCGGTGCGCAGCACCAGCGGCGCGCCGAGTCGCACCATCCACGCAAAGGCGGGCAATCCAATCGGCATGTTCATCACTTGGCGCAGCGCGCGCATGAACTCGACCTGCGCCACCGGCTGGGGCGCCGTCGCAATGTAAGCGCCTTGCATGGTCGAATCGTACAGTCCGCGCTCAAACAGGCGATTCATGTCCAGCTCATGAATCCAGCTCATCCCTTGAGCGCCGCTACCGACTTTGCCCCCCAATCCAAACCGCGCGAGCCACTTGAGCCGCGCCAAGGCGCCCCCTCCCGCGCCCCGATCGCGCCCAATGACAAAACTCGTCCGCAAAATCACCTTGCGCTGCGATGGCAGCGCGGCCTGGTCAAACGCTTCTTCCCACGCCTTGCCCACCATCGGCGCAAACCCGCAGCCGAAGGTCGAATCTTCCGTGCAGATCAGGCTCGGTGGATCGCCATAAATGTGCGCGGTGCTCATCTGCACCCAGACCGGCGGCGGCGAATCGATGGCGCGCATCGCCTGCCCCAGCGCGCCAGTCGCCTCGACGCGCGAACGGAGAATCTCGTCCTGATGTTCGGGCGTCTTGACGCAGTCCACGCTGCGGCCGACCAGATTCACCAGTCCATCGGCGCCGTCCAACTCACCGCGCCAGTCGCCCAGCGTGCGCGCGTCCCACGTCGCATGCCTCCACGGTCCGGTCACTGCCGGCCGATTCCGCGAAAGGATCACGACCGATGCGCCTGCGTCACTCAAATGCCGGGCGAGCGACACACCCAGAAACCCACTCCCCCCGGCGATCACAACTCGTTTCGATGCGGCATTGTTTTCCATGCCGAAATGTACCGCATCCACGATGTGGTCGCGACATCAACCATCGCCTGGCGCCACATGAACGCGAATGATCAAAGACCAACATTCATTCACATTCCCCACCCCCAACGGGGGCGCGTTCAATAGCCCGAGGGTGCCAGCCCCGGGACGGCGTTCTATCCCCAAGCGCTCAACCACCCGGGTCGTGGGCCATTGGGGGCGCGGGCGGAACAGTGTTATCAACAAAGATCTTGATTGGCTTCGTTCGATAACCCGTCTTCGTGACAAGAGACACCATGAGTTCGCCGCCGGCTCGGTCGATTTCGTCTCTCGAAAGGAACAAAACGTTTCTGTTCAGGCTCTTCTGAAAACCAGCCTTCTCCGTTGAAGACTCGGCATCTAGCCGCACATGAGCGTACAAGCACTTCGAAATTACATCCGGAAGAAATGACGCAACAGCGATCTTCTCATTAACCAGGATGTCGCGATTCTCATTCTCAATAACCACACGTGCAACGGTGTCTCCTGATTCCAGCCATGCTACCACGAAGAGTAACGAGCCTTTTTCCACGCGATCACTCGGCGTCATATAAGAAGCGACCGGAAAAGGGCGCTCAAAATCCGAGTCGCGAGACGCCTTGCGAACGACATCCAAAGCGGGACGCAAAGCGCTCGTATAATAGCTTTCGACCGGATTGGACGTTGCACATCCCCTGATTAGCAGCGACTCTAATTCTACTTCTGTTGCGCGCAGTTTCGAATCCTCAGCGCTGAACAGTCGTCCACATCCTGAAATGAGAACACTGCTAACTGCGATTGCCAGAGCGGCACAATACACGGCGCGACGGCGCTCGGGCGGCAATACCACATAGCGCGGTGTGACGCGAAGAGTGTTGCAGTCGATCGCCAGGGAATCACCGCAATCGCTTCTTGAATCCATGTTGTGACCGGATCTGGAGTTAGGGCGTCATGCGCTGATCCAACAATAATATATCCGCCGCGCCTTGTTGAAAGCCCATCATGGCCAGCCCCGGGAAGGCCCCCAAAAAAAAGAGGCGCCCCTCGCGGAGCGCCTCTCGGCTCAATCAATCGTTCCTGGCGCCAACCTCATTTGGCCGGCACGTTGAACTGCGGCAACTTCGACAAGAACTTGCTCGGATCCTTCTCGAACGCGGACGGGCAGCCATCGCAGCAGAAATACACCTTCTTGCCGTCATGCTCCACCATCTGGTCGGCCTTGATCGCCTTGCCGCTCACCGGGCAGGTGGTCTGCAGCGTGAACGCCTTCTCCAAGTCGCCAAAGATCGCGGCCAGCACATTGTCGGCGCCTTCCGCCTTGGCCTTGCAGTTGCCGCAGCAGAAGTGAACATCCACGCCCCCCACATCCAACGACTGATCGGCCTTGGCCGGTTTGCCGCTGATCGGGCAAGCGACCTGCGTAATCTGACCGGTGGCGGCCAGTTGCTGTTTGGCCTTCAGCGCGAACTTGTCCGGATTGGCCGTGTACTTCTTGGGGCAGTTCTGGCAGCAGAAGTACACCTTCTTGCCCAGAAAGTCCACCGAGTTGGCTTCCTTGGCCGGCGCGCCCGATACCGGGCAAGTCGCGTGAAACTCCTTCTCGGCGGCGGTCAACACGCCAGCCAGCGCCAAGGTCAGGCCACATGCTGCGGCCGTGAGCAGTTTGGTCTTCATCGTGATTTCCTTCTTAAGTGAGAAGAACTTTGGATGTAATCAATAGCTTCAAAAAAACGCGCGCAGGCGCGATGCGGCCGAAGCCTTGATCGTGGCTTGCGGCGGCTCCCGCCTTGAGAGCGCTGCCGCACAAATATGCGATCCGGCCCGACGCGCAGACGCGAGTCGAGCCGCTAAGGGCGCCAGTTGCAAAACAAAATCTGCGCCGAGCGCTCGTTGGGACGCAATGCGATTTCGGACGGCGCTTCCTGAGTGGAGAAACGCAACGCAGCGCACATCTCGATCGCGGGCGACTCGCGCACTGCGACGAGCAGCTTTTGAATGCCTGTTTTACTTTCCTGCACGTCTGCCGGCAGCACCGCCAAGGCGTCGGCCCCGTGACGGCAGTTGCACTCGCTCGCCACGTTCGTCGTACTATGATTGGTGGCCTGGCGACGCTTGGCGCAGCAACCGCCAGTTTTCGTCGCCGCGGGATGTGTCGCCATCAGCTTGTGGCGGCAGCAAGATGCGACCGGCGTATCGCCAGCAGGTCGCTGCCTGCTTCCCTTTTGACAGCAGCCTCCGCAGTCGACGAAGGCCAACGAAGAGGCCGGGGCGGCAGTCAACACGACTGCGGTCATCAGTCCAGCGATGGCTCGCGTAAAGCGTGCGCCAAGCGACATGGCTCATGTCCCAATTGCGATTCCCCCAGACCCCAGCTTTGTAGGGGGTCGCGGCGGCAGCGTCAAGTTCTGCGCATTGGGTATCGGCGGCCCAGGCCAATTTCCTTAGCCATTCGCTCTAGTCCGCAACTATTTGCTGCTCTTTGCCTTAAATCCCGGCTCAATCGAGTACTTGCCCTGCAAGTGATACAGGTTCATCAGCGCCCGATTCATCATTTGCTCACCCGCCCCAATTTCGACCGGCGACATCTGTGGATCGGCGCCGTAGCCCCCCTCCGACGCGCCTTCAATGGTGGGGTAATAAAGGTTGTGCCCATTGGCGTAACCAAAGAACAAAGTGTGCGGCAGGAACGAACGCTCCTTGAGTCGGTTCGAGTGGTTGCAAAAGAACTCTCCAGAACCAGTCACCAGCCCAATTTCTTGATTCAGCAGTACCGTGTCGAGCTCCGCCGGTATGCCTTCTTGCACCTCGTCCACATAGGCCTGCGCCAGCTCGGGAAAGAACACCCGCGCAAATACGGTCTGGATGATCTTGTTGGTGAAGTCGACGCGCGCATCGAACAGAAAACGATCGACCGTGCCCACGATCTCCGGTTTCGCTGGCACGGCGGTCTTGATGCCAGCCGCCACATTCAGCACCTGGTCGGCCAGAGCCTCGCCAAACTGTTTGGGTCCACTGACGCCGGCCGGTGGATTTGCGCTCATATCCCCTGCGGCCCCTTGCATGAACACGCACTTGGTCTTGAGGCTCGCTTCGACCTTCTTCTTCATCGCGCCGGGGTAATCGGCCGAAAACCGCAAATCCATCGCGTCGATCATCGTCGGATGCGCCGCGAAGTTCACCAAGATCGCGATTGGCTTCCCCGCCATGTCATCGAATCGCACCACCGCCAGCATCGGTTCAACCGCCTTCGGCTCGCGCTTCGAATGGCGATTGCGATTGAGGCTCACGTTCTTCGTGCCCACTCCGATCTTGGCGGGCTGTAGCGACGCATCCGCCTCTTTGATCGCGTCGATCAACAGACCCGGCAGTTTTTGGCTGTACGCCACGGCATCGGCGAATTTCCCCTTGCCGCGCCCTTCTTTGTCGGTCAACTCGATCACCGGGCCGTGATGCGAATGGCTGCCGCTGATGATCACATGTTCGATGCCGCAGGCCGATTTCAACTCGGCGCGAATCTGCTTCATCATCTCACTTGTGGGGCCGCGTCCCAGATCGGTCCCCACAATCGCCAATTTGTCTTTGCCTGCCTGGATGACAATTGCCTTGGCCATGAGCGGATCGGCAACGCCCGTCGATAGCGCCGCGTGCCGTTCGGCGTAACCCCACATAGGCGTCTTGCCCTCTGGCGTCACGTCGCGCTCGGCGACCCCGACCCGAAACTCCTTCTTTTCGTCGGCGGCCAAGGCCGTGCCGACCAATCCCAAAAACAAGAGCGCGTAAGAACAAGTGCGGAAGTGGTGCATGGGTGGCTCGATCGTTAGGTGTTGAAACAATTGACGGCCGGGGCGCGTCGTCGAACTAATTTCTAGGACGCGGACGCCCTGCCAAATGATTGACCACTGCACAAGAGCCGCAACATACCGGCCAACTGAGGGCCGGCATTCGATGACGAAATTGCGCAGCGATCGTGTGGGGGTTCCCCCACGCAGACTTCAATTATACCCCTTCTCCATCAAGGGAAGTGTCACGGCCGAGGTGCCTAACATCCCCTTTTCATCCCATAATGCGCACCGGCTGTGCCCAATGCCATGCTCGTGCCAGGTGCTGGTCGGCGCCAAACGCACCCAGTGGCTCACGGGTTTGCGCACCAGATATAAGGTCAAGTCGGCGTTGGGGTACAACAGCCCCACCTGGCTGGGCATCGCCGGGGCGCCTAGCGCGTTGGTGTAGTCGCTGGCGGCGGCTACCGCGGCCGAATTCGAAAGTGGCACGCCCGGCGTCAAATCGGCGTACACATTCAACCACGCGATTTTGACGCCCGCTTTGTAAATTCCCAAGTCTGTCGCCGTGCGAAATTCGGTGGCCAATCGCGAAAAGTTCCCCGGACGATCAGGCGCCGATGCTTGATTAAACAGAATCATGTCCTCTGGCCGGTCCGGGGGCGGACCAATGTCTAACCCGCTCCCGGCCAAATCGGGAAGCGTCACCTCCGCATAGCTCGTGCGCTGTACGCGGGCGAGCGCGACCTCCTTGCCATCGTGACGGATCGTCACATCCACCAGATGCACGCGCCGTCCCGTTTTGATCAGCTTGGCCTCTACCGCCAGCGGCCGCATTGGGACCGGCTTGACCAGGTCCAACGTCATGCGCGTCGTCACCAAATGTTCGCCCGGTAGCAACTCTTCGGCCGCCGCAACGCACAAGGCCGCCACCGGGCCGCCATGCAGCGCCTCGGGCGACCACGGTCCCACGCACGCCTCTTGCGGAATCCACGTCTCCCCATCACGAACGTAAAGCGCCGCCGGAAGCGCTGTGCTCCGCCCCGTGGCGCTGCTCATTCCCAAACTCCTTCCGAAATGGGCTTCGCCTCCGCCACCTCGATCAGCACGCGGTTCGGCCCCTCCACCACAAAACTCTTCAGCCGAAACTGCGGGCGCTCGGTGATCGGTTCCACGATCGTCACGCCCGCGGCCTGCATGCGCTCGAAGACCGGCTCGATCTTTTCGTACGAAAAACCGATCCGCTCGATCGGCCGATCCTTGGTCGATTGAATTTCCTTGAGCGGCGGATCGGGCCACCACTGCGGCGACGGTTCTTGATCGGGCTTGCCAAAGAAGATGAGCAGCACGTTGTCGCACTGAATCACGTTCATCCAGATGCCGGCCAGTGTGTTCGGGTCCCCCTTCGGCCGAGGAACCTTCGCCGTCCGCGGCTTGAGGCCCAAATTCTTCGTGTACCAAGCGACCGATTCGTTCACGTCGTCGGCAAAGAAATGCACATGCGCGAATCGGTGGTGCCCCATCGTGTTGATCTCGATCAACTCCTTGTCCGGGCCGCTGATGTAAAAATAAAAGTTGTCGCGCCCCGGCAGCGGCGAGAGCGGCGTGTGAATCGTCACGTCGTGTCGCTTCCACCATTCGTATTCGTTCTTCACGTCCACGCCACCCCAACCAATGTGCCACACGCCCGTGTTCAGCGTGCCGTCGGGCGGCGTCTCGACCTGATTGAACAGCAGAAACGATCGCTCGGTCAAAAGCGCGTCGGCCGCGCCGCGGAATTTCACCGGTACCGCGCCGAACGTGTTCCGATAAAATCGCATCGACTTGGCGGGCTGCGTCACGTTGAGCAGCACATGATGAAACCGCGCCGGCTGCACCTCTTCGGCCAGCGACCAACTGCCCGCCAGCAGCAGGCAAGATCCCATCAGGGTTCGCAGCAAAATTCTTCCGAACATTTCAATGTCCTCACGAATCGTCGGTGTGCCGTGGCTATGATAGCCGAGTCCTCCCCGCGCCGAAATCACGCCCTACCCGCTTTGACGCCCCCGCCGTTCTGCGAATATCCTGAACGCTAACCCAGGAGGCTTTTCGCTTGGTGTATTTTTTGCATAGCCGCTATTGGCAGTTGGCGACAACAGTCTTGTTGCCTGGCATCATTCTTTGGTGGCCGTCGCAATGGTCCGCGGCCGCCGAGCCCCTCTCACCGCCGGCGGCGCTCGCCGCATTTCAACTGCCCCCCGGCTTTCGCATTGAACTGGTCGCCGCAGAGCCCGAGGTGATCGACCCGGTTGACGCTCGTTTTGGCGCCGATGGCCGACTGTGGGTCGTCGAAATGCGCGACTACCCCAGTGGCCCTGCCGATGGCCAGCCGCCAAAATCGCGCGTTCGTTGGCTCGAAGATCGCGACGCCGACGGTCGCTACGAAACGGCCCACGACTATGCCGATGGCCTCTTGATGGCCAATGGACTGCAACCGTGGCGCAGCGGCGTCATCGTCACCCTCGCCGGCGCCGTGGTCTACCTGCCCGACGACGACCGCGACGGCCACGCCGATCGCACGGAAGTGTGGTACACCGGCTTTGCGCAAGAAAACGAGCAGCTCCGCGCCAGCAACCCGCGCTGGGCAATCGACGGTCGCGTGTATGTGGCCAATGGACTCCGTGGCGGCGCGGTCCTCGACGCGCGCCGGCCCGAGCAAAAACCGCTGGCGATTAGCGGCATGGATTTCTGCTTCGATCCCATCAGCGGCGCCTGCGAGGCCGTGACGGGCATGGGGCAGTTCGGCATGGCCTTCGACCAATTTGGCAACCGCTTCGTCTGCAGCAACCGCAATCCGCTGATTCATCTGGTGCTGGAAAACCACTATCTTGCGCGCAATCCGCTGCTCGCCATTCCCACCCCCGCGCACGATGTGGTTCGTCCGGCCGAGCACTCGCACGTCTATCCCATCAGCCGCGCCTGGACCACCTCGAATCTTCACGCCGGCACGTTCACCGCCGCCTGCGGTTCGCGCATTTTCAACTCCCCGGCCCTGGGCCCCGAGTACCTTGGCGCCGCCTTCACCTGCGAGCCCACCGGCAACCTCGTTCATTGCGAGCTCATCCAGCCCGATGGCGCCACCTTCAGCGCCCGCGCCGCCTTCGACCAGCGCGAGTTTCTGGCCACGAAAGACGAGTGGTTCCGCCCGGTCAATCTCGCCAATGGACCCGATGGCGCCCTCTACGTGGTCGATATGTACCGTGCCGTCATCGAGCACCCCGATTGGATGCCCGAAGAACTCCGCACCCGTCCCGACCTGCTCGATGGCGTCGATCGCGGCCGCATCTATCGCGTGGTCCGCGACAATCACCCGGCGTCAAGTCGCTCGCGCATGCCCAGCGCGCTCTCCGGCGCCGAGTTGGTCGAAACGCTCAATTCCGAAATTGGCTGGCGCCGCACGACCGCGGCGCGACTGCTGGTCGAACGCCAGGACCGCTCCATTCAGCCCGCGCTCGAGGCGCAAGTCCGGGGCGGCCCCAGCGCGGCCGGGCGCGTGCAGGCGCTCTGGCTGCTGCAAAGTCTCAAACTGCTAACGCCCGAGTTGCTAGCCGCGGCACTGAAAGATCAGTCGCCGCGCGTTCGCGAACATGCGGCGCGTCTTTGCGAACCCGCATTGCCAACGCATCCCGAGTTGGTGGCGGGCGTGCTTGCTTTAGCCGACGATCCCGATGCGCGATTGGCCTTTCAAGCGGCGCTCAGTCTCGGCGCCGCCCCCCCGGACAATGCGATTCGTCAGGCCCTGCTTCGCATTGGCGCCCGCTCAGATGGACATCCGTGGCTGCGCTACGCCGTGCTCTCCAGTCTCAACGCGGCCGATGCGGCGACGATCACCAGCCAGTTGCTGGCGCAATCCGGCGATAATCAGCACGCGGAATTCCTGCACGACCTCGGCATGCTCGTTGGCGCCGGCACCGAACCCCAGCAGATCGAGCGCGTCCTCAGCGCCGCCGGCGCCGAACAGGCCGATGCCAACGCATCGCAAGCGGCGGTCGATGGACTGGCCTCGGGCGCGGCCCGTCGCGGCAAGCGACTTCAAGATTTGATCTCGTCCCAAGCTCCCGCCACCGACGCAGAGTCGCGCCTGGTCGCCATCGCTCGCGCGGTGGCCGATGATGCGGGCGGCGAACCGACGCTGCGCCTGCGGGCGATTCGCATTCTGGCGGCGCTTGGCGACGAAGCTTCGCGCGAGTGCCTTGGCAAGCTCGCTGCCGGCGAGCCCAACCAGGTCGTCCGTGCCGCGGCAATCACCGCCGTGGCGCCCGATCTAACACCGGAGATGGCGCAGCGACTCGCCGCCGATCTATCGTCCGCGACCCCCACGATCCGCGCGGCGCTGCTCGACGCGACCAGCCGCTTTCCCGAGGTCGCTCGTCGCATGGTCGATTTGCTCGCCTCCGGCGAGCTAAAGCCCACCGAACTCGACGCGCCGACCATCCAGCGACTCACGAACCAGGCCGATGCGGCGGACCGCGACCGAGCCATCGCCTACTTCGCCGCGATCGACGCGGAACGGGAGCGGCGGTTGGCGCAGTATCACGCCGCCGTCGAGATGGAAGGCGACGCCGCGCAGGGCAAGGCGCTGTTTCAAAAACACTGCGCCACCTGCCATCGCATCGGCGCGATCGGCGTCGATGTGGCGCCCGACATCAGCGACTCGCGCGTGAAGACCAAGGAGCAACTGCTGGTCGATGTCCTGGAACCTAATCGCGCCATCGACAACAACTACATCAGCTACACCCTGACCACCACCGACGGTCGTAGCCTGGTGGGGGTCATCGCCGCCGAAACCGCCTCGTCGATCACCCTCAAACAACCCGAGGCCAAGGTCGAAACCATTCTCCGCGCCGATATCGATGAACTGCGCTCCAATGGCGTCTCTCTGATGCCGCAAGGCTGGGAGCAGTCGCTCAGCGTGCAAGACCTGGCGAACTTGCTCACCTTTATCAAAAACTGGCGCTATCTCGACGGCGCCGTGCCACTGGCTGAATGACTGCTGCTATCTCTCCCGCTTCGCCTCACTCTTCACCCGCCGCAACTGGGCCGCTTCGGGCAGCTCCTTATAAAACTCGTCCAGCGGATAACAACCCGAGATCAGTCCCGACCGCGGCGCGGTGGTGCAATCGCTGAAAGTGCGGCACACCTGCGACCGGCGCGGTTCGCGCCCCGCCAGACTGTCGGCCGGCAGTTCCGGATACGATAGCGCCATCCGTCCGATGCCGACCACATCCACCCACCCCGCGCGGATCACCGCCTGGGCCACATGCGGCAACCAATCTTGCAAGTAGGTGTAACCGCTGCCGACCACCACGGAGTTCGGCAGCGCGCGCTTCATCTCGCGCGTCGCGTCGATATGGCGCCACACCGCTAACAGTGGATCGAAGGGCGGCGGATAGCCATCGCTCGGTGGAAACGCCGCCGGCCGCTGCAAGTGCGGATTGTAGTAGGGGCTGCCGCAAGTGATGTTGAACAAGTCGACTCCCCCCACGCACAGCGCGCGGGCCAATCGCATCGGCTCGCTTAGGTCGGGCAACAGCGGATCATTGGCATCGGCGCCAAATGCCAGTTCGTACGGCAATAGGCCGTCGAGCGCCGCCGACTCGCCATGGTCGCCCACCCGCGCGAAGGGGGGCGTATCGAAGACGCTCAGCCGCACGCCGATCAACAGGCGTGGCGCCGTCTCGCGCACCGCCGCCACAATCTCGAGCAACAGGCGCGTGCGCCCGTCGAAGTCGCCGCCGTATCGCCCACCGCGTCGTCGCGCGCTCAAGAACTCGTGCAGCAGGTAACCGTGACACGCCTTGATGTCAACAAAATCAAAGCCCGCCTCCTGTGCGGTTCGCGCCGCGGCGGCGTAGTCGTCGATCAGCTCTGCCAGCGCGTCGTCGGTCCACACCTGCGAGTCGTCGCGCTCGTCGATCCCTGTGCGCTGATCGAGCAGCGGGTGGTGATAGGCGATCCGCGGTTCCAGCCGCGCGCCGTTCGGTCTCGAAAACCGCCCGGAGTGCGTCAATTGCAGGCCGACCAGCAGATCGTCGTCGCTAACAAATCGCTCGCGGTGCGCCGATCGCAACAGATCGACCAGCCCCGCTAACGCCGCGCGATGCGATGCTGTCGCCATGAGTTGCCGCGGATTGGCGCGGCCGTCGTGGCGCACCGCCGCCGCCTCGCCCCCCCAAATCAACTTGGCGCCGCTCTCGCCAAATCGTCGCCAGCGGCGCCGCGTCAGTTCCGACGGCGCGCCGTCCAACGCGCCGTCCCAGCCCTCCATCGGGTGGACGCACCAGCGATTGCCAATCACCCGGTCGCCTACCGCTATCGGCGCGGCCAGTGGTGAATCCTCCGCCGCCGACAGCACGCGCTCGTCGACCGGCAACGTAATGCCAAGCTCCGCCAAACGCTCGCGAAAAGCAGTCACCGTCTTGTAATGGGCGATTCGCGGAAACAACGTGCCTCGCGCAGATGCTATGCGCGCCCCGGAGCGACTGCGTGCCTGGTAGTCCACTCCCCGTCGATCCAGCGCCATAGCTTGCCGGTCGGGTTCTTGTCGCGCAGTTCCTTCGGCAGTCGATCGGCTCGCACGTTGTCATAGCAATTGAGCCGAGCAAACCGCCGCAGCGCCGCCGGAATCCCCACCGCCGTAAAGCCGGGGTGCCCCGTCGCGGGGTACGGCCCGCCATGATTCATGGCTGGGCTCACCGCCACGCCGGTCGGCATCTTGTCGTTGAGCAACCGCCCCACTTTCGCCCGCAGCGCCGGTTCGATCCGCGCATAAATCGCATCGTCGGCGCCCGATGGCGCGGAATAGACGCAGCCCGTCAGGTTTCCTTCCAAGCACTCAATCGCCGTCAGCAGTTCTTCCACATCGCGCGCGACGACAACAAGCGACGCGTTGCCAAACGCCTCGGTCTGCAGCGCCTCGGAGCGCTCGATGAACTTGGAGGCCGGCGCCGTCAGCAGCGTGTTGGCATAGCGGGCGCCCGGCGCCGCCTCTTGTCCCCCGCACAGCACCTTGGCGCCGGCTTGCGTCAACTCGCCGACGCTCGTCGCCAACGACTGCCGCACCCGCCGCGAGAGTAGCGCTGCCGTAGGCGCCGCTGCAAAGCGTTCGGAGATGGCCTTAACGAACCTGCTTGTCGCCGTGCTTTCCAACAGCAGCAACAGGCCTGGGTTGGTGCAGAACTGCCCCGCGCCCATCAAACAACTCGCGGCGAACTCGTCGGCGATCGCGCTGCCGCGCTCGTCCAGTCCTCCGGGCAAGATCACCACCGGGTTGACGCTCGACAACTCCAGATAGATCGGCTTGCCCGCTGCGTCCGCCGCGCGCTTGAGCGCCAACCCCGCCGCGCGGCTGCCGGTGTAGCCCGTTGCGCCCAACCGAGGATCGGCCACCAAGCGTTCACCATCCTCGTGGCTGGTGCGGTAAAGCAATTGGATCGTCCCGGCGGGCAGGTCCGCGGTCCGCGCCGCCTCGTGCGCGGCCTGCGCCAATAGCCGTGTCGTGCCCGGATGCGACGTGTTCGCCTTGGCGATCACGGGGTTGCCGGCCGCGATGGCGGCGGCGAAATCGCCACCGCTTGCGCTGTTGAACGCCAGCGGAAAGTTGTTGGGGCCAAACACGGCCACCGGTCCCAAGCTGTCGAACATCGAGCGGATGTTCGACTGGCTGTCGATGGTTGGCAGCCGCCACGATCCGTCGCGCGCCGCTTGGGCCGCGGCGCGCAGTTGATTCGCTGTGCGTGGCAGTTCCACATCGGCCAAGCGCGGCGACTTGGCCAACGCCGTTTCCTGGTGCGCTCGCTCCACCAGTTCGCCAGCCTGCGCTTCGATACGGCCGGCAAAGTCTTCGAGAAACGCCGCCAACGATGCGACCGGCGCCGCGCGCAACTGGCCATACGCCTCATGGGCGGCGGCCAATGCGGCATCGCAATCGGCCCAATCGCTGATCGGGTATTGTTCTGGCAGTGATTCTAAAGTTGCCGGATTCTCGGCCTGAAACGCGCCGCTGGCCGCCGCGGGCCGCCATTGGCCGGCGATTAACACAGGTTGCAACACGGTGACTGACGCTCGCTACGGTTGTGCTAGATTTGCGTGGGGGAATGCCATCCAGCCTGAGTGTACCCGATGGGCCGCGCCGCCGTGCCACTTTCCGCGCGACGGCGCGCAGGCTACCATTCGGACTCACCCGGCGCGCTCCCGCCTTGGGGTCGATCTGCCTTCGTTTCACCCACCCACCCGATCGCATGACGGCGGAAATCGAAGAGGCTGTGCCGGCGCGTCCCGCGATCGAGTCGGGCAAGTCGCTGGCGATGCAACTGGCCGGCGCTGGCCTGGCCGGGCTCGCGCGCTTTCTCAGCGGCGCCAGCGTGCGCTGGATCAACTGCGAGCCAGACACCTGCCAACGCATCTACTACGCCAACCATACCAGCCATCTCGATGTGCTGGTCTTGTGGTCGGCGCTGCCGTACCGGGTGCGCCGAGTCACCAAACCGGTCGCGGCCAAAGATTATTGGGAGGCGGGCGCCGTGCGGCGCTTCATCGCCAAGAGCGTCTTCGACGCGCTGCTCATCGATCGGCACAACATCAAGGTCCACTCCAACCCCGTCAACATGCTGCTCGACGCCATCGGCGACACCTACTCGCTGATTGTCTTTCCCGAAGGCGGTCGCAACACCGGCGAGCGACTCGGCGAATTCAAGAGCGGGCTTTATTATCTCTGCAAAAAGCGCCCCGAGCTCGAGGCCGTGCCGGTGCATATCGACAACATGAACCGCATCCTGCCGCGCGGCGAGTTTCTGCCGGTGCCGCTCTTGACCTGCATCACCTTTGGCGCGCCGATCTGGCTGGAAGAAGGCGAATCCAAACAACAGTTCTTGCACCGCGCCCGCGAAGCGGTGCTCAGCCTCAAGGAACGCTAACCTGATCGAGTTGCTGCAAGAAAGAACGTTGTGGCTCGTGGGCGGCGTGATGGTGGCCTTGGCCATCGCCACGCTGGTCTCCCAGGTGCTGGCCACGCGCCGCGACACCGTGCTCGATCAAGGCACGATCAAGGTCTTCAAGCGCCGGTTGCAGGCCTGGTGGGTGATGTGCGCCGTGCTCGCCGCCACCTTCCTGTTCGATCGCCTGGTGACGGTGGCGCTGTTCGGGCTCATTTCGTTCTGGGCTTTGCGCGAGTTCATCACCCTCACCCCCACCCGCACGGCCGACCACCGCGCGCTCTTTTGGGTCTTCTTTCTGTTCACTCCCTTGCAGTATCTGCTGGTCGGGCTAGATCAATACGGCCTCTATAGCGTGTTGATCCCGGTCTATGGCTTTCTGTTCATCCCGGCCCGCATTGCCATGGCCGGAGACTTCAAACGCTTCCTCGAGCGCTCGGCCAAGATACAGGCCGGTCTCATGGTCTGTGTTTTCTGCCTCAGCTTCGCGCCGGCGCTCTTGTATCTCAAAATTCCCAACTTCAACGACAACGCGCGGCTCCTCTTTTTCTTTGTCGTGATCGTCCAGCTTGTCGACGTCTTCGAATATCTGTGCGAAAAGCTGCTGGGCGGGCATCTGGTCGCCCCCGCCATCAACCCCAGTCGCACCTGGCAAGGCTTTCTCGGCGGGCTGATCGGCGCCACGTTGGTCGGCAGCCTCTTGTGGTGGGCCACCCCCTTTGCCCCCTGGGAAGCCGGCCTCATGAGCCTGGTCATCGGCGTCGCCGGTTTCGCCGGCGGCCTCACCATGTCGGCCGTCAAACGCGACCGCGGAGTCGCCGACTATGGCACCCTGGTCACCGGACATGGCGGCGTGTTGGATCGGCTCGACTCTGCCTGTTTCGCCGCCCCCATCTTCTTTCACGTCACGCGATATTTCTTTACTTAAGCGCGTGGCGCCGTTTCTTCAAACCGCGCCGCGCATGGTCGCCGTGCGCTACAGGTCGCTGGCGCTCATTCCCAACAAGCGCATCTTGCGATACAGGTTTGACCGGTGCAGTCCCAGTCGCTCGGCGGCGTCGCTCATGTTGCCGCCGGCGCGCTCGATCGCCTGACGGATGTACTCCGATTGAAACCGATCGGTGGCGTCGGCTAGCGCCAAGTCGGCTGCCACCAGCGCCGCGCCCTGCTCGCGCGGCGACAGGATGAAGGCCAGATCCAGCGCGTCGATTTCCGGCTCGGGCGAAAGGTAGGCCAGTCGTTCCATCAAGTTGCGCAGCTCGCGCACGTTGCCCGGCCAGGTGTGAGACAACAGCCGCTGTCGCGCGGCCGCGGTGAATTGCGGAACTTCGCGCCCGATCTTGGCGGCGAATTGCTCCAGAAAATGATTGGCCAATTGCAACACGTCCTCGCCACGTTGGCGCAGCGGCGGCAATTCGAGCGACACCACATTCAAGCGGAAATAAAGATCCTCCCGAAATTGCCGATCGCGCACCATCTCGGCCAGATTGCGATTGGTGGCCGCCACCACGCGCGCGTCGGTATGGATCGGCAACGATCCTCCCACCCGCACCACAATCTTTTCTTCCAACACACGCAGCAGCTTGGCCTGCCCCGCCAGACTAAGTTCGCCAATCTCGTCGAGAAACAACGTGCCCCCCGCTGCCAGTTCAAACTTGCCCGCCCGCGCCTCATGGGCGTCGGTGAAGGCGCCTTTTTCATGGCCAAACAGTTCGCTCTCTAGCAGCGTCTCGGCGATTGCGGCGCAGTTCACCGCGATGAACGGCTGACCGCGCCGCCGGCTTTGATAATGAATCAGCCGCGCGACCACCTCTTTGCCCGTGCCATTCTCCCCCAGCACCAGCACCGCCAGTTCCGTGTCGGCCACGCGGCGCACCGTCGACTCCAGCGCGGTGATCGCCGGGCTGTTGCCAATCAGTTCCACCCCGGCCGCTCCCTGATCGGCAATCTGCTGTTGCGCGCGCACCAGCGACTCGCGTTCGCGCGTGTTTTCCAGCGCCACGGCGGCATGTGCGGCCAATTCGACCAGCGCCGTTTGATCCTCCTCGGTAAAGTCGCCGGCCAGCTTGTTGATCAATTCAAATGCCCCAAACCGCTGGCCGTGACGACCCACGAGCGGCACGCACAACAGCGAATCGGTGCGATACCCCTGCTGCTGATCCACCTGCCGATTGATCTCGCGGGCGCCTTCCCCGCGACTCACCCGCCGCGCCTCGCCGGTCTGAAACACTTGCCCCACCACCCCCGCGCTTTCGGGCACGCGCAGTTCGCCCCCCTTCACGCCCAGCGCGGGCTTGCCGACCAAGGTGCGCGTATGGCGATCCCAGAGAAAGATGCTCGCCCGATCGGCGCCGATCAAGCGGCAGGCTGCCTTGGCCATAGCGGCCAGCAGTGGCTCTGTCTCGCGTAATTGGTTCCATTGTCCGGCGATGGCTAGTATCGCGTCGAGTCGTTCAATGCGCCGCGCCGCGCGCTGTCGCTCGCGTACTAGCGCAATCGCGCTTGCCAGCACGCCGGACAGTTCCAGGCGCATCGCCTCGCTGATGCTCGCCGCGCTCCCCTTTGCGGCGCCGCGTATGGCCAGCACTTCGTTCTGCCGTGGATCGCCAAGCGGAATCGCGATCCAGTCGGCGCGCGACACACAGCGTTGCCGATCGAGCGCGTCTCCCAACAGATCGTCGGGCGGCATTTGGCCGCCACCGCTCTCCACCACGGTGGTCCAGTTGCCGGCCACCGCGCATGCGACCTGTGCCCGCTCCGTCGCCATCGCGCTGCGTATTGTGGCGATCGCTTCCCGCAGCAGCGCTGGCAAGTCCGCCGACTCCTGCGCCAACATGAGCAGCCGAACCTTGGCCTCCGCAATCCGCAGGGGTAAGTCGCTTGTGGCGTCTGCCGCTTCGGTTCTTGTCATAGATGTGACGACGCGCAAGATGGGGTGTGTCGCGATTTCGATAATGAAATCTACGCGCGTGTCGTCAAAAAGCCAAGAACTGCCCTCGGCCGTGTCATTTTGGATCACCGCTGGCCGGTGCCTCGCTGGCTGGCGCCAGCCGCCTCAATAGCGCCTCCAAGCGGTTGAGCCGCTCTTCCAGTTGGCGAACTCGTTCGGCAAGCTCACCATCGCCGCCCGCCGCGCTCTCCGCTCCTGCGGGCGGCGAGCCGGCTTCCGCCGACATGGCCTCATCCATGCCGCCCAGCATCACCCGAATCGATTTTTTCTCACCGCGCGCGACAATCGTCAACTCCACCTCCTTGCCAGCGCCGGCCATGCCGATGCGCCGCGCAAGCTCCAGCGGATTGGCCACGCGCCTGCCATCGATCGCCACAATCACGGCATCCACCGGCAAGCCCGCCTTGGCCGCCGGCGAATCCGCAAACACCTCGCTGACCAAGGCCCCGCGCGCGTCAGTCAGTCCCAGAATCTGCTGCGCCTCGGGCGTCACGGGTATGGTGCGCGCGCCGAGTAGTCGCTGTCTGGGAACGCTCGCCTCATCTGGCCGCGCACCGCCGCCGCGCGAACCGACCGGCCTCGTCCCTAGAGTCACCGACACATCGAGCGACTGCTCGCCGCGCTGTATGGCGATCGCCAGCCGTTGTTCGGGCTGCGCTTGTTCGACGATGGCTCCCAGGTCGGCCATGCTCCCGATTGCCTGGCCATCAATCGCCGTAATCAAGTCGCCAATCCGCAGTCGCGCGCGGTCGGCGGGTCCGCCCGCCGCCACATCCACGATCCGTACTCCCCGACCTTGTTCCTGGCGATCGTCCGCCATCACGCCGAGGTAGGCCCGCGACTCCGATGCCGCAGTATCGTCCGGCGCAGGCGCAGTCACACTCGGTTCACCAAGCTGCGCTTCTAGCCGATCGACCGCCTGCTGCGCGATCGCGCGCTCGCTGAGCCAATCGCCGCCGCACGTCGCCAAAGTCAAAATGAACAGGCAATGAACTCGCATGGCGTAGGCTCGCATTGTTCACCGGATCGTTATGCTGTGTGCATGGCGAACGATCCGCACAACGACTGCATTGTATCCTGTCCGCCGGCATGGCGTCGCGCGGCGCTGCAATTCGTTTTCTCCGATCTGCCGGCCGACCTGCGTGAGCAGCAAATCCGCGCGCTGGAAGTCGAATCTCACCACCAACCAGACGCCCTAGCCGGGCTATGGGTCGCCACCCGCGGCGAACAACTCGCCGGCGCTGTGCTTGCGCGGCCTCTGCCAGGGCGGGCGGCGGTCGTTTGGCCCCCGCGCTGCCAGTCTGACGACGATGCCGACCTCGCCGTTTTGCTTCTCAACCAGGCGACCGAGTGGCTATGCGGCCGCGGCGCGCGGTTGGCCCAGGCTTTGCCGCAACTCCATGCTGAAAGCGATCAGCGCCATCTCGCGGCGGCGGGGTTTACCCACCTTGCCGACCTGCACTATTTGCTTTGCTCCAGTCGCTATTTTCCTCGCCAGCGACCCGCCATCGAGCTGAATTTCGAGCAGTACTCTCCCGAAAATCACGATCGCCTGCGGGCGATTGTCTCAGCCACGTACCAAGAAAGCCGCGATTGTCCAGCCATCGATGGCGTGCGCGACATCGACGACGTGCTCGCCAGTTACCGCGCCACCGGCGTTTACGACCCGTCGCGCTGGTTTGTAGTGCAACACGACGGGCACGACGCCGGCTGTCTGCTTCTGACAGACGATCCCGCGCTCGATCATTACGAACTGGTGTACATGGGTGTGGCGCCGGCGCTGCGTGGTCGCCGCTTCGGCGAACTAATCGTTCGTCAAGCGCAGTGGCTGACGGCAAATGCTGGTCGAGAGCGATTGGTGCTTTCGGTCGACGCCGCCAACGCCCCCGCGCTCGAGATGTACGAACGCGCTGGCTTTACCGCTTGGGATCGCCGCCCTGTCTATGTGCGGGTTCTGGCAACCAGTTGAAAGTCGCCGCGGCGCAACTTGCAACTTCCGATATCGCGCGACTATCGCGGCGCGGCACGCGTCATGCGCTTGCCGTGGCGGCATTTATCGCATTGGTTGCCAGCGAGTCGGGTTCACTTGCGCCGCCCCGCGCAACACCTTTTCCACGTCGGTTCCTAGCGCGAAAAAATGCGCCGCCCCGACGCTTCGTGCGGCAAGTGCGAAGAATTCCGAACGCGCCGCCCGCTCCCCAACAACCCCCGGAATCAATCTTGGATTTTCTCTTTGACAGCAGTGCTAGCTGGCGTACAATCGCCTTCCCACGAGTGAAACAACACTGATCGTTGGCATTGAAGCCACGTCCCGCGATAAGCTCAAAACACCTCGCCAAGCCGCCACTCTCTGGCTTGGCGAGCGCCCAAGCTGACTAAACGCGGGGGATCGTGCGCGCCGAAGGCACAGGAAGTGAGAACCGACGGTATGGAGATCGTCTCCGCGCTGCGTTCAGCTTTGCAACAGCAAGTCGGCCGCGAGCGCTACGAACTGTGGTTTGGCGCCGGCGCCGATCTGTCGCTCGATGGCGATCGCCTCGTCGTCACCGCTCCCAATCTCTTCCTGCAGGAATGGCTCCGCCGTAATTTTCGCGCGGAGCTACAGTCCGCCGGTCAGGTCGTGCTTGGCCGCCCCCTCTCGCTCGATTTTCAACTCGCCACCAGCGCCGCGCCGTCCGCCGCCGCACCGATGGATACCGCCCCGCTCACCCCCCCGCCTCCCGGTCCGGCAACCGCGCCGCGACTGTCGTACTCCGCGCCGCCATGCAAAGCCGATCCGCAACTTGCCGCCAAGACAGTATCGCCTACCGCCGCCATCGGGCGCCGCTTCTCCTCGCTAGATTCCTTCGTCGTGGGAGACTCCAACCGCCTGGCCCACACCACCGCCAACATGGTCGCCGGCCGCATGGGCGCCTGGTCTCCGTTGGTGGTGCATGGGCCCACCGGCGTCGGCAAAACGCATCTGCTCGAAGGAGTCTGGTCTGCCGTTCGCAAGGCCAACCCCCTCTCCACCGCCGTCTTCCTCTCGGCCGAGCAATTCACCTCCTATTTTCTCGAAGCCCTCCGCGGCTCCGGGCTCCCCAACTTCCGCCGCAAGTACCGCGGCGTCGATCTGCTCATCATCGACGATGTGCAATTCTTTGCGGGCAAGCGCGCCACCCTTGTCGAGTTGCTGCACACCCTCGATTTTCTCATTGAAGAAGGACGCCAGATCGTCCTCTCCACCGATCGACCTCCCGCCGAACTCGACGATCTCGGACGCGAACTAGTGCATCGTATCAACGCGGGCATGGTCTGCCGCATTGAACCGCCGGAGTACGATACCCGCCTCGGCATCGTGAGGCGCCTTGCCGGCAAGTCGGGCATCCGCCTCAATGACGACATCATTGCCTATATCGCCGCCAACCTTACCGGCCACGCGCGCGAACTGTCGGGCGCCATCAATCGGCTCCACGCCACGCACGTCGCGCTCGGCGAACCGATCAACCTCGCCATGGCCCAAGAGACGTTGGCCGAACTGATTCGCTATAGCGCCCGCGCGGTGAAACTTAAAGACATCGAGCTCGCCATTTGCGATGTCTTCGGGCTGGAACGCGAAACGCTGCAATCCGAGCGTCGCACCAAAGAGATCAGCAGCCCGCGCATGCTGGCCATGTGGCTGGCCCGCAAGCACACTCGCGCAGCCCTCTCCGAGATCGGTCACTATTTTGGCCGCCGCAGCCACAGCACGGTCGTCTCCGCGCAAAAGACCGTCGGCGGTTGGATGCAGTCGCAGCAGGTGCTGCACGTGGCGCAGGGACGCTGCACCATCGACGAGGCCATTCGCCGCGTCGAACGACTGTTGCAAGTCGGCTGATTTCGCGAGCGTCTCAGCCCTGCGACTTCATCCACTCGTCAAAACGGCGCTGCATCTCCTCGGGCGATACATCCTCTTTGCGCGTGGCAATATGCCAGATATGCCCAAACGGATCGCGCAGTTTGCCCGTTCGGTCGCCATAAAACTGATCCGCCACCGGTTGCATCACCGTGGCGCCTGCGGCCGTCGCCTGCGCTACCAGCGCGTCGACATCTTCCACGTAGAGCGACAACGTCACTGGCGATCCGCCCAACTTCTGCGGGCCGTAGACTTCATACTCCGGAAATTCGTCGGCCAGCATCAGTTTCGAGTCGCCAATGGTCATTTCCGCGTGGCCAATCTGCCCGCCCGGGCCCGTCAGTCGATAGAGCTCCGTGGCGCCAAAGGCCTTCGCGTAAAACTCCAGCGCCGCTGCGGCGCCCTTCACCGCCAGATAGGGGTTGAGCGTGTGATATCCGTCAGGCACGCCGCGCGTCATGGCAATCTCCTTCGTAGAAATTCACCGACAAAAAACAGGGCCACTGAACAAATGTTCCGTGGCCCTGATGGTCGCCAAATTCAGCTCGGCTGTCAAGCAAATTGCGTCTGACCGGGCATCGGCACCGGCGGCACCGGCAGCGAAACCCAATCGTAGGCCGGCGGCGCCAGAACTTCCTGGCTCCCCATCGCCTGCTCCCAGGTGATGGTCTTGCCGGTGTAGGTCGCCATGCGTCCCAAGATCGCCATCATCGTGCTGTTGGCCATGTAGTGGCCGTTGTTGATCGGCTTGCCCGAGCGGATGGCCGCAAACAATTCGTCGTGCTCGGTCTGGTACATGTTGTTCTTTGGTCCGCGATAGCGCCACTTCTCGTCGCCGCTGATCTCGTGCCGCAACACCTCTGCGCGCCCCTTCGAGCCGAGTACGTAGTCTTCCACGTCGTTCGAGCAGCCATCCTGCTGACGCGTGTAGGCGAACACCCGCACGTCGCCGGGGAACTCGTACACCACCGCGTGATGGTCAAAGATGTTCCCGTACTCCGGTTGCGTGCGCACCTGTCGGCCACCCAGTCCCGTCGCCCGGATTGGCGCCACATCTCCCAGGATCCAGGCCGCCTTGTCCAGGCTATGCACATGCTGCTCCACGTTGTGGTCACCCGACAGCCACGTGAAGTACAACCAGTTGCGCAGTTGCCACTCCATGTCGCTCCACTCCGGCTTGCGCGGGTGCATCCACAAGCTGCCGGCGTTGTAGTTCTCCTGAATCGCCACCACGTCGCCAATCGCGCCGTCGCGAATCCGGTTGATCGTCTCGCGCACGCCGTAGTCATAGCGCCAGCAAAGACCAGAGACCACCGACAGCCCCTTTTCCTCTGCCTGTCGCGCGCTCTCGATCACGCTGCGCACCCCCGCCGCGTCGACCGCCACCGGCTTCTCGGCAAACACATGCTTGCCGGCGTCGACCGCCGCCTTGAAGTGCATCGGCCGAAAGTGCGGCGGCGAGGCCAGCACCACTACGTCCACGCCCGAGTTGATCACGTCGTTGTACGCGTTGAAGCCCACAAACGAGCGCTCCGGCGTCACATCGATCTTGGCGGCCAGCCCGTCTTGCTTCTTCAGATTTTCGAGGCTCGATTGCAGCCGATCGGCAAACGCGTCTCCCATCGCGGTCAGCTTCACGTTGGGGTCGGCCTGCAGCGCCTGGGCCGCCGCTCCCGTGCCGCGCCCGCCGCAGCCCACCAGGCCCACCTTCAGCACGTCGCTGCCGCCGGCATGCACGGCCCGGTCCACCAGCAGACTCCCCGCCAGCGCGCCAGCGGCCACGCCAGAGGTTTTGAGAAACTGTCGACGACTATTCGCGGGCAGCGGCTTCGGTTCGGCCATGATCAATTGCTCCAGAGGCGGGATGGAAACAGCGCGAGCGCTCCCGCTCGCGGGGACTCCATCTTAACCCACCGCTAAGGAGAAACCCAAACCCCGAAGCCTGCCGGGCCGGGTCTGGCGCACTGGACATCAGTTCGTCGGTTGGTTGACGCCGACCGCCAAACAACCAAGCATCGCGCGGTGCTGCCCGGTTTGACTTGGCTGACCGCGAGCCTTAATTTGCCGTGAGCCTACTCTGCTTTGCCAACGTCAAGGGCGCTGGAGTTTGATCCGTCATCAGGCACGTTCCATGAATAGGACTCGGCCTATCGTCAGCGGTGGGCGATGCGATGGATTTCCGTAGACCGAGGTGCTGAAATGGAGCGTCAGTTTGCCCGCCCTGCCTTTACCGACGGACAATTGGAAATCCGTATTGACAAGGTCGAGGCGTCGATCTACGGAAGGCCCGCCGGCCTGCTCGCGCTCGCCAATATTAGCGACGAGTTAGCCGCGAGTGCGTTGGGTTGCGACCGAGCAGCCCACGTCTATCTGGAGGATCACACGTTGCTGACCCGTGGCGTAGTGAGCGCCGCCGTTCCCGTTTTTGAGGCGCCGCAATGACCCCTGAAGCCGCGCTGGCAAGGCAAATCGAGTTGTATCGCGCGATGACCGGCGAACAGCGACTCCGGATCGCGCTCGACCTGCACGAATTCGCCTGTAACGTCGCGCGGGCCGGAATCCGCCGACAATTCCCCGACGCCGACGATGCCGAAGTAGAACGAGAATTGCGTCGTCGCATTGAGCTCAGCCGCGCATGAGAAGCGAAGCCGATTTCCTAATCGAAGTGGTTGAGCGACTCGATCAAACAGGGATGGCCTACATGTTGACTGGCTCGATGGCCAGCAATTATTGGGGCATTCCGCGCACGACGCACGACCTCGATTTTGTGTTGGTCTTGGATCTCGCCAGCGTCGAGCGGTTCGTGTTGGCATTCGAGCCCGGGTTTTTTGTGCAATCGCAATCGGTGCGCGCCGCGCTTCGTCCACCGCATCAGTTCAACGTGCTGGACGAGCAATCCGCGTTGAAGGCGGATTTCTGGGTTTTGCGCGACAATTCCTACGAACAGGCCGCCTTCGCTCGCCGCGTAGTGGTCGATCTATTCGGCAGGCGAGCGCCTCTGGCCACCGCCGAGGACCTCATCTTGCATAAGTTGTACTGGAACCAGATCACGCCGTCGGACCGCCAGCTACAAGACGCCGCCGGCGTCTTTGCCGTGCAAGCAGGGGCGCTGGACTTGGCCTATATGCGTCAATGGGTGGGTACGCTTGGCGTGAAACAGCAACTTGACGAACTGCTGTCAGGTAAGCTCAAACCCAAGTCGACCTAACTTGGCAAACAGCGCGAGCGCTCCCGCTCGCGGGGACTTCATCTTAACCCACCGGTGGGAAGAACCCCAAATCGGTCATGCCGCGTCGCGACAAGTGAGGGACAAACCGCCTCCCTCACACAAACCGACATGCTCACGGAGAGGCATTGCGGTGGGTTGTCGCCCTTGCATTATCGCTTCGACACCGGTACGAATTTCTGCGCCCGCTCTCCGTAAATGTCGCCGACGTACACGTTGCCCCGCGAATCTTGCGCGATGCAATGCGCGCCGACCGTCTCGCCCGGCTTGATTCTTGAGGTATCGGGCTGGTCCTTGTTCGCGCCGATGTCCCCCAGCGGTAGCGTCCAAGTTTGCATCGCGCGGCCGTTGCTCGCGAAGCGCATCAGCAACTGGTCCTTGTATTCGGGATATACCCCGTGCCGATACCACCAATGCGGCGACGACCCGCAGACCCACAGCTCGTTGTCGCGCGTCATGCTCAGCCCCCACGGCATCAGCACGTTCGACCATTGGTCGAGAAACTTGCCGTCCTGGTTGAACAGTTGAATGCGGCCGCTGTTGCGATCGGCGATGTAGAGCACGCCGCTGGCGTCGACGACAATGGCGTGCGGCAACACAAACTGCCCCGGCCCGCCGCCGGCCGTGCCGAATGTCTTGACGAATTTGCCCTCCTTGGTGAAGTGGACAATGCGGCGATTGCCGTACCCATCGCTGACAAAGATATCGCCCGACGGAGTGATCGCCATGTCAGTGGGCATGTTGAAGTGCCGCTCGTCCTCCCCCTTTTCGCCGCGCACTCCGAGTGTCAGCAGCAGTTGTCCTTCTGGCGTGAACTTCTGCACAACGTGAAATCCAAAATCAGCGACCCACACGTTGCCTTCGTGGTCAATGCGCAGTTGATGGGGGTTCAGAAACAGGCCTCGCCCCCAGGTACGCACAAAATCGCCGGCCGCCGTGTAGACCTGGACCGGATCATCGCTCTTGCGAAACAACCACACGCGATCCTCAGCGTCGATCGCCAAGCCCGAAACCCATCCCTTGCCGCTGACCTCGTTTGGCCGCTGGGGCCAATTGGGATCGACGTCGTACACCGTCACCACCGGATCATCGGCGTCCTGCCCACGGGCGGCATTGGTCGCAACCGCCGTGAAGATCACTCCTACAAGCGCCGCCGTCCACAATCCCAGCCGCGATGCTCGCGAATAATTCGCGTCGATCATGGAAAGAACCTCCGTCGTACCGCCAATAGTTTGCTTCGAATGGATTGGGGATTGTCGCTGGTGGGGTTAGCATACCCCTGACATTCCAGGATTCCCATGATTCCGCAGCAAAGCGACCCTCCGGGCGCCGAACCGCTCGCCGCTCCGCGGCGCTGGCGCCCGTTTGTTCTGCACCCTTTTAGTATCGCGTTCGTTGTGCTCTTGGCGGTGGTGGTAGGAATCGTGTTCCACTACCGCCTTCATTTTCTCTGGGTGTATTCCGCGCGTCGCCTCGATCTGTACGACATCCATGCGATTGCATGCGGCGACATGCCAGAAACCTCGATACCAGACAACTGGGTGCCGTGTCACTTTGGCGGCATGGAGCTGAGCTTGCCACCCGAGCTAGCTGAGAACAAGTTGCCACCCAATGGATCAGTCGCTTCTCGATTCTCGCACGGCTTGAGTGATCTGGGCGTCGGGCCACCTGAAGATACAACCGAAATGTCTCAGTATTTTGATGCGATGTCCAAGCTGTCGCCGGCGTCGCGACGGCTCACCAGAGCAAGATTTCGATTGGCATGCTTCGAAGCAGATGCTGACAACTTTCGCTGGTCCATGACGCCTGAAGAGGTCGTGTCGCATACTTTTTACGCGACCAACAGCAAATTAATCATCCATCCAAGGGAGGGGCGTGTAGAGACTTTGTTCCGTGACGATATTGAGGGATTGCTGCATTTCTTTTCTGATAGGAGCCCATTTTCAGTGGCAAACAAACGATGGCAAATTTGGTGGATTTCTGTTTTTTAGAGATCGCCGCGCCAAGATTGACCCGAGTTGGATTCGAGCGATTTGCCAAAGCCTCAAGGTGACCAACGACCCTCCCAAGAAACTCGCTCCGGATGAACCGCGGAAGTAATTGGTCAGCGCCAATCTCGCTTCGCGTTGTCTTTCTCTCAACGGCTGGTTTTCGGAGACGGGCAGGGTTTTCAGAGTGCCCTCCGAATTGCGACCACTACCACTAGTGGCGTCGCGCCGCCCGGCCACTACATCTGCGAACGATGCGTGGCGAATCGATGCGAAATGCGGTACCCAATTCCGAAAACTCCGAAAACCCAAGCCCTCGATTCGCCAGGCGACTGCATCGCAAACTGTGGCGCAGATGCAACTTAAAAAAACAGAATCGCGATTCGCATTTGTTTTCGGACAGCCGTTTTCGGAGTCCACCCCCCCTGTATTCGCATTTTGAGCGCAATTCGATTCGCTGCTTCTCTGGCGGCCTACGGGGCCGCCTCACCTGCCCCACTGCTCACCTGATCCCTCATTCCATCAGCAGCACATTAGCGCATGCCAACCGATGGCGACCTCCCGTCTCGGCGCCTCTGCGGTAATCACATTCCCCGCAACTCCATCCGTCGCGGGCTTTTTGCTTTTTGAGCCACGCATCTGCTACGCTGCAACTGCACGGTCGGCCGTTCAACTGCTAGGTAAGCCCCTGTGACCCGGCTATAATGTGGTTCTGCCCCGAGGGGGATAGGTCGGAACTGCGATGCCCAGCGTTCCGACCTCGCCCGCCATCCATTCCGCAAGTCCTTGTCCCGAGCCCGCCTATGTTTCGCATTAGTTTGGCCGGCGTCGTGATGCTGGTGCTCCTCCGCGTCACGATCGGCTGGCACTTTCTCTACCAAGGCATTGGCAAGCTGGAGAGTGCCAACTTCAGCTCGTCCGGCTTCCTCAGCCAGGCCAAGGGGCCCCTGGCCGATCGCTTTCACGAGCTGATCCCCGACTTTTGGGGTCGCGAGCGGCTCGACGAAAAGAACGCCATTGCCCGGCTCGACGCCGATCGCGCCGCCTTGGCCCAAAAGTTCACCCTCAGCGAGTCGCAGGCGGCGCTGGCCGACCGTGTGGTGGCCGCCCGCAAGGAGCAGATCAGCGACTTTTTCGCCGAGAACAAGGACGACATTGAGACCTATTTTCACGAGTTAGAGCGATTCGAGGCCGCCAAAACGGCCCCCAATAGTGAACTCGACTTCCAGCGCAAACGTAATTGGGACAAGCAGCAAGAGTTGCAAGCCAAGCTCAAGGGCTGGGTCAAGCAGCTAGACGCCTGGCAACAAGAGGCTCGCCGCGAGCTCTCGGCTGTGGTCAACAAGACCCCCGATGTCGTCCCTTCGCTGCTCGATCGCTCCGGTTTTTCGATGGATCAGCTTGTCACCTATAGCAATATCGCCATTGGGCTCTGTCTGATCGCGGGCTTGTTCTCGCGGCTGGCGGCCTTTGGCGGCGCGCTCTTTTTGTTGTCGATTGTGCTGGCTCAGCCCGAACTGCCAGGGCTTTACCCCCCTGCCCCGCCGGCGGCCGGCCGATCGCTGATCGTGAACAAAGAATTCGTGGAGATGATGGCCCTGTTCGCGCTGGCGGCGCTTCCCGTCGGTCGTTGGGGCGGGCTTGACTTTTTCATCCATCATCTCGTGACGCGTCCACTATTTGGCAAGCGTGAGCAAGGGTTGTCCTGATGCGAAATCTCACACCAGAAGAAGTCACAGTCGGCAAAGGCAACTTCCACTCCGCCATCGGCAGCGATCTGACGCGCCGCGAGTTTCTGCAAGGGACCATCGCGGCCGGCGTTGTCTCCGGCGCGGGGCTCGGCGCCGCCTACTTCGGCTATCAGCAAATCACCGGCGACCCGGTCCGCGTGGGCGTCATCGGCACAGGCGACGAAGGCAGCGTGCTCATTGGCGCCCATACGCCGCAATATGTGCAGGTGATGGCGATCGCCGATATTCGACCGTTCAACATCTATCGCGCGTTTCATGGCGACGAGTCGAGCGCCTCGGCGCTCAAGGCTCGGCCGGGCCTATTGAGCAAGTACGACTGGAAGTCTGAGGACGAAGCCAAAAAGCACGTCAAGGTTTACGGCGATTACAAAGAACTGCTCAAAGACCCCGATATCGAGGCGGTGATCATCGCCCTGCCTCTCCACCTGCATGCGCCCGTCGCCATCGAGGCCATGCAGGCCGGCAAGCACGTGCTGACCGAAAAGCTCATGGCCCACAGCGTGAGCCAGTGCAAAGACATGGGACGCGTCTCGCGGCAGACCGGCAAGCTGCTCGCCACCGGCCACCAACGCCACTACAGCATTCTGTACGACAACGCCAAAGACTTGATCCATCGCGGGTTGATCGGCGATCTGCATCACATTCGCGCCCAGTGGCATCGCGGCAATCTGCCCGGCAAAGATAGCTGGCAACAACCGCTGCCGGAACAACTGACCAAGGATCTCGCCAAGCTCAACGAGCAACTGGCCTCCGCCAAGCCGGGCGACATGGAAAAGCTGATGACGAAAAAGCGCATCCTGGAACAGCAGGTCAAAGACGCCGATGTCGATGCCGCCAAGCACGGCTACCAGCAAACCACCCGGCCCAGCGGCTACGTCTGCTCCCCGCTCGAAGAGTTGATTCGCTGGCGGCTTTGGAACCGCACGGGCGGCGGACTGATGGCCGAACTCGGCAGCCATCAACTCGACGCGTCGAGCATCTTCATCAGCGCCATGAACGAAAAGGGCGAAAAGGTGCAGCCGCTGCGCGTCTCGGGCATTGGCTGTCGCAACGTCTTTCCCGACGATCGCGATATCGACGACCATGTCCATTGCATGTTCGAGTTCCCGGCGCCCGGCTACGAGAGCGACCCCGCCAAGCGCATTGTCGTCAGCTACTCGTCAATCAACGGCAACGGCTATGGTGGCTATGGCGAGTGCGTCTTTGGCACCAAGGGCACGCTCATCCTCGAGCGCGAGCAAGAGGTGATGCTCTTCAAAGATTCGTCCACCACCACCAACATCAAGGTCGCCAAAGGCAAGGGCGGCGCGCCCACGCTCGACACTACTGATAGCGGCGGCGGCCCGGCGGCGGCGGTCGGCAAACAAGCGCTCGAAAGCGGCCCTGTCAGCCGCGGCTACACCGAGGAGATCGAGCACTGGGCCTGGTGCATTCGCAATCCGTCCGCCGAAAACCAACCCAAGTGCAAGCCCGAGGTGGCCATGGCCGACGCGATCATCGCGCTGGTCAGCAACCAGGCCATGGCCGAGCGCCGCTTGATCGAATTCAAGAAAGAGTGGTTTGACATCGCCAGCGACGAAACGCCCAACGGCGTCCCCCCGAGCGTCAAGAACGCGTAAGCGCAATCCAGCGTCAACTAGCGTTTGACGACTCGCACGCCGTCGTTGATTTTGTCGCTGGGGTGCGAAATCACCGTGTCCCCCGCCTTCAAGCCCGACAGCACCTGCGCATACAGCGCGTTGGTTTGCCCGACTTCGATCTTAGTCAGATGGGCGCGCGTGTCGTTCACGCGATACACGGCCCAATCTTCGCCCACTCGAAACAGCGCACTGGCGGGCACGCGCAGCACCTGCGGCTCTTCCCAAACGACGATCTTCGCCTCCACGCGGTAGGCGTCTCCCAGCGATTGCCGGTTCTCGTATTGGTCATCGAAGTCGATGATCACGTTCACGCGCTGCTCTTCCACCCCCAGCGCCGACACCTTGGTGAAGCCCGCCGGGTCAACACGCCGCACACGTCCTGCCAACGGACGATCGCCTCCCCAGTGCTCCAGCCACACATGGTCGCCAGGATCGATTTTCACGGCGTCGCTCGACAGCACATCGACCTCCACCTCCAACTCGCGCGGGTCGCCTAACTCAATGAGTTGCACTCCCGGCGTCACCACCGTGGCGCTCTCTTGAAGTACGCGCAGCACGGTGCCGGTGATCGGCGAGTTGATCGCCACATTGGTCGTTTCCCCCGGCGAACGGGGCCCCGGCTTGGTGCGCACCAAAGCGGCCTGGGCTTGTTCCAACTCAAACTTAGCGATCTGCACGGCAAATTCCGCCGCCTGCAAATCCTCCCGGCGGGTGCGCAGCAGCATGTCGGCGTTCTCTAGCTCTTCCAGCGTCGCTTGCTGTCGTTCGCGCAGTTTTTGGGTTCGCTGCAAGTCGTTCTGCGCAAACTCCAGCGCCACTCGGGCACGCTCCACCGCCGTGTTCGATTGTTGCACGTTTGCCTCAGACGCTTTCACGCGGGCTTCGGTCTCGGCGATCGTGCGCGAGTCCAATAGCGCCGGATCGGTCGGCTCAATCACCGCCAGCAGCGTTTCGCCCGTTTTCACGGGATCGCCCGGATCAAGCTCAATGCGTTGCAACTGTCCGCCGAGCGGCGCCGAAACAATATAGCGCTCTTTGATTCGCGTCTTGCCCTCTTCATCCACCGTGACCGTCATCGGCCCCGCGCTCACGGGCTCAAAATCGACCGGCAGCGGTTTGGGCCAAAACGCATACGCGATCGCCGCCGCGATCGCCAAGGCCACTACAATCGGAATCAGTCGTCGCATAAAGCTCGCTCTACGCCGTTTCTATTCTCGACTCTTGAGCACCGCCACCAGATCCAAATGATCCAACTTGCGCCGCACTACCAGGCCCGAGGCGATCGCCGCCGCCAGCACCACGATCACGGCAAACGCGAAGGTCTGCGGATCAATCACCAGCGGAATGCGGAACAGGTCAGTGTCCAGCCGGCTGGTCAGAAACCAGGCGAAGCCGGTGCCCAGCGCCATCCCCAACGGGATCGCCGCCAGCGTCAACACCGCCAGTTCGCCGAGCAAGATGGTCGATATCTCGCCCCGCGTGAACCCCAACACGCGCAGGCTCGCTAATTCTCGGCTGCGCTCGGCCAGCGCGATGCGGGCGCTATTGTACACCACCCCGCAAGCGATGATCGTGGCGAACGCCACGTTGAACAGTCGCATCCGCAGCATGTTCTCCGCGATGGTCTTTTTGAAGTTGTTGATCGACACTTCGCGCACGTTCACGGCCGCCACGTCCGGCGTGTGCTTGAGCGTGTCGTACAACGCATCGACCTTGGCCGCGTCGGTCATCAGATAGCCGCCGCTGATGGTCGCTCCCTCCTGCAGTAGCCGGTTGAGCGCGTGAATATCCATATAGGCGCCGGCGCCTATAAACTCCGACACGATCGCCGACACCGGCACGTGCCGCACCTGCCGATTGCCTTCCATCACCTCCACGGTCACAACGTCCCCCAGCCGCGCGTCCAAAAGCTCCGCCAGTTTGACGCCCAGCGCCAACCCCTGCTTGGGCAGATGAATCGGTTGCACGTTCTCGTCGATGGGCCGCTGCAGTTCTGCATTCGGCACGTATCCGGCAATCGCCACGCGCCGCGACCGATGTCCCAATCGCAGCCGCACCGGCACGGCCCGATAAGGTTCGGTTCGCATCACGCCCGGCAATTGCTCCAGTTCGTGCAACGCCCGCGCCGGCCGCGGTTGATAGAAAGCCACGTCCACGTCGTACCGCTGCGCGAAGTTGTATTGCACGTCGATGATGTAGTCCAAGGCGTCGATCGAAAACGACCCCAAAATCAACACGGACAGCGCCATCGAAATCCCCACCGACGACAGCGCCGACTTGATCGGCTGCCGTTCCAAGTGCCGCAAGATCATCCGCATCGAGGGGCTCAACAGCGCCGTCAGGCCCATCCGTTCCAGCAGTGTCGCGCGGAAATTCGCCGGCGGTTCCGGACGCATCGCCTCCGCGGGGGGTAGTTTTACCGCGCGGCGCACCGAGCCAATGCTGCCAATCACCGCGGCGCCGCCGCTGATGAACAAGGCCAGCATCACAATGTCCGGATTCAATTGAAACGTCAGCACCGGAAAATGATAAAAGCGAGCATAGATCCCCGTCAGCGAGCGCCCGATCCAGGTCCCCAGCGCCACCCCCAACACGTCTCCCACCACAGTGATCAGCAGCACCATCTTGATATAGTGCAGCCCGATGTCGACATTCGTATAACCAAATGCCTTAAGCGCGGCGATCTGCTCGCGCTGGGCAACGATGATCCGCGCCACGACCACATTCAACAAGAAGGCCGCCACCGACAAAAAGATGCTCGGGGCAATCAGGCTCATCGCCCGTAGTTGATCCATCTCGTTCGTCAATAACTGATGCGACACCTGATCTTTGCGCAGATAGGCGCCCGTCCCGCCGTATGGCTCGGTCAACAGGTCGAGCCGGCGCAACACTTCTTCGCCATTCGCGCCCGGCATCAGTAGCAGCGACAGGCTGTTGAACGCGCCGTCCATGTCGAACGCCGCTTCCAGCGGGCGGCGCCCCATCCAGAACACGCCAAACCGCTTGTCGTCCGGAATCAGCCCCCCCGCGCGAATCTGGTAGATGTATTCCGGAGACAGTGCGATGCCGACGATCTTGAGCATCTTTTTGCGGCGGTTGATGATCGCCGCCACCGAGTCCCCCAACTCAAACCCGTGAGCGTCGGCAAACCCCTCGCTGACCAGCACCTCCTCGCTGTGTCCGGGCTGAATATATCTGCCGCGTCGCAGATAGATGGCGTTCAGGTCGGGCTCATGCGTCTCTGGCACGGAGATCAACCGGCCTACCGCCGGCTCGGCCAAGCCCTGTACGTCAAGCGTCACATCCATCACAATTCGCGGGTCGACCCGCGACACGCCCGGTATCTCCGCGATTCGATCGGCCAACGAAAGCGGCGCTCGCTTGAGTTGAGTGAAGACGTCGGCGAAGCGAAAGCGGTCGTAATAGGTCTGCTGCGTCAATTGCAGCGACGACAGGGTGGACAGCGCCATCACAAAGGTCGCCACACCGCAGCTAATCACCAGCGAAATCGCGACCGCCTGCTCTTTCATGTTCCAAAGGTCGCGGAGCATTTTGCGATCGAGCTTGCGCATGGGCGGTCACCACTTCAACTCGTGCGGCGCAAGTTTGCGCGGATTCTCGTCGATGCCCGTGATGCGGCCATCGGCCAGATGAATCACGCGATCGGCCATGTCGGCGATCGCCTGATTGTGCGTGATCACCGCGGTGGTGGTCCCCAGTTCGCGGTTCACCCGGTCAATCACTTCCAGCACCACAATGCCGGTTTGAATATCCAACGCGCCCGTCGGCTCGTCGCACAACAGCACCGCCGGGCGCTTGGCCACCGCCCGGGCGATCGCCACCCGTTGCTGTTCCCCACCAGACATCTGCGCGGGAAAATGGTTCATCCGCTCACCCAGCCCCACCAATCGCAGCGCTTCGGCGCTGGGCATCGGGTCGCGCGAGATGTCGGTGACCAGTTCCACGTTTTCCCGCGCCGTCAGACTTGGAATCAGGTTGTAGAACTGAAACACGAATCCGACATGATTGCGGCGGTAAGCGGTCAACTCCTTGTCGTCAGCCGCGGTCAGGTCGTTGTCGTGGTACTTCACAACGCCAGAGCTTGGTACGTCGAGGCCCCCCAGGATATTGAGCAGCGTCGATTTTCCGCTCCCCGAGGGCCCCAGAAAGACCACAAACTCCCCCTCGTAGAGCATCAGATCGATGCCCCGCAAGGCATGCACATCCACTTCGCCCATGTGGTACGTCTTCGTCACGCCATACGCTTCAAAAACGGGTTGGCGTCCGTTGGCATGGGGCGTGGCGTCAATTTCCGCTGGTGTCGAGTCCATTTTGTCCAGGATATCGGCAGGGCTTTGACCGAGCGACGTATGTCGGCCAATTGAACGGCGAATTTATGCTCCGTTGGCCCAATCCTCGCCAGCCGCAGCGATTCTGCGTAAAACGCCGATTCGACCGGCAGGCTAGAATATTATGAGAGGCAGTTTATTCCTCGGGGCGACATTTGGAGGCATGCTCGGTTGTCCGCAGCCCAACCACGCAAGAAGACGCTCGCCAAGCAACAAAAGATCGCGCGCAAGCTCGGTATCGAGCGCGTCGAGCGGCATATTTTCCTCTGCTGCGACCTGCAAACCTCCAAATGCGCCGGCAAGCGGCGAATGATGCGCTCCTGGGCCTATCTTAAGAAGCGGCTCAAGGAACTTGGGCTCGAAAACCGTGGCGGCGTCTATCGCACCCGCTCCGGGTGCCTGCGTGTTTGCGCCGGCGGCCCGGTAGCGGTCGTCTATCCCGAAGGAACCTGGTACGGACAATGCGATCCTCCCGTGCTGGAACGCATCATCCAAGAGCACTTGATCGGTGGCGAGCCCGTTCGGGATTTCCTTTTCGCCGAGCGCCCTCTCTGTGCCGATGGCATCGAATCGACTAATGGTCGCGATGCCTGACGGGGGGAATGAACTCCCGCCGCCGGGTGGCTACGAAGTGCTGTTGGCCCAAATCACCCCCTTTGCGCGCGGCGGCACAACCGAGTAATCTCTAGGTACTTGGTGTTTGTACGTCCCCGGGGGGCGATTGCTTGCTTACTCTGGTCACTGGCGCCACCGGACTCGTTGGCAATAACGTCGTTCGCGCGCTCATCTCGCGCGGCGCGGCCGTGCGCGCTCTGGTCCGCTCGACGGCCGACTCGCGACCCTTCCAGGGGCTCGACCTCGAAATCGTCCAAGGCGACGTCTGCGATTCCGATGCGGTGCGCCGCGCCTGCCACGGCGTCACCCGTGTGGTTCACTCCGCAGGACGCGTCCACCTCGGGTTCAGCGGCTGGGCCGAGGCGCGAGCGGTGAATGTCGATGGCACGCGGAACGTCGCCGCCGCCGCCAGAGAAGTTGGCGCCCGTATGGTGCATGTGTCGAGCGTCGACGCGCTAGGACTCGGATCGCGGAAAAATCCCGGCGATGAAGAGCGCGCCGCCACCGGCAATGTCCCTTGCCCCTATGTGTTGACCAAACGCGATTCCGAGCGCGTGCTGTTCGACGAGGTCAAGCAAGGTCTCGACGCCGTGATCGTAAACCCTGTGTTTGTGCTGGGTCCCTGGGATTGGAAACCATCGAGCGGGCGCATGCTGCTCGAAGTTGCCCGCGGCCGCGCGTTGCTGGCGCCGCGTGGCGGCAACGATTTTTGCGATGCCCGCAATGTCGCGCAAACCATTCTCACCGCCTTGGAACGGGGCAAGACCGGCCGCCGATATATCTTGGGGGGCGAGTCGCTCTCGTATTTCGAGGCTTGGACATTGTTCGCCGAGATCACTGGCGCTCGCCCGCCGCTTGCTCGCGTCGGCCCTATTGCCCTCTGGGTGGCCGGCGCCGCCGGCAGCGCCTGGGGAAAGGTGACCGGCCGCGAGCCCGACGTGAATCTGGCCTCCATCCGCATGTCGCTGCTAGAGCACCATTTCCGCTGCGATCGCGCGCGGCAGGAGCTGGGCTACGAACCCGGCACCGCTCGCGAGGCGGCGACCGCCGCCTGGCAGTGGTTTTGTGAGCGTGGCTACGCCGATCAGTCGCTCGTGGCCTAATTATCTGCCCGCGAAAGCAGGCAACTTTTGGTAGAATCGATGGGTTCCCGCCGCCAGTATCTCCCCATCGGTTGTCCATGCCCGCCATTTGCCATGTCGTAGATGCTTGCTCGCCGGCGCCGGCCGTCGTGGCCGCTGCCGCACAAACGATTCGCGCTGGCGGGCTGGTCGCGTTTCCCACCGAAACCGTCTACGGACTAGGCGCCGACGGACTCAACCCGGTCGCCGTGTCCCACATCTTTGCTGCTAAGGGTCGGCCTTCCACAAACCCCGTCATCCTGCACGTGGCCACGGTCGAGCAAGCCCGCCAATTGGTTCTCGACTGGCCAGCTGCGGCCGACCTGCTGGCGGCGCGCTTCTGGCCGGGCCCCCTCACCTTGGTGCTACCGAGGCGATCGAATGTGCCAGGTGTCGTCACCGCCGGCGGGCCAACTGTCGCGGTGCGCATGCCGGCCCACCCTGTGGCGCAGGCTCTGGTGGCGGCGTGTGGACGTCCGTTGGCTGCGCCCAGCGCCAATCGATCGACTCGGATCTCAGCCACCACCGCCGCGCATGTCGCCAAAGAACTGGGTGACCGTATCGATATGATTCTCGACGCTGGCCCCACCAGCGCAGGCCTGGAATCGACCGTGCTCGACTTGAGCGAAGGTATCTCTCGCATTTTGCGGCCCGGACCAATAACCGCCGAACAAATCGCCGCGCTGGTTGGTCCGCTGGAACATGCCAGCAAACCTCATAAGATTGCCCGCTCTCCTGGCCAGATGCCACGCCACTACGCGCCATCGGTGCCGGTGGAACTGCTACGCTATGAAGAAACGGCCTGTTTGGCTCCAGAAACTCCAGCCGCTCACAAGATTGGCTGGCTGTCGTTCGGTTCAGTGCCTGCGCCTGCCGCGGCGACGACCATTCAAATTGTCATGCCGCCAGAACCGGCAGGCTATGCCGCGCGCTTGTACGCCGCGTTGCATGAACTGGAAGACGCCGGAGTCGAACGCATTGTCGTCAGCGCGCCGCCAAACACCCCTTGTTGGGCGGCAGTTCACGATCGTTTACGCCGCGCGGCAAGCGATCACGAAGAACCAATTACCAGCTAGCCGAGCGCCCATCCGCATGAACGCCGAAGCCGAATCGTCCACCGAGACCACCGCCCCGCTGGTGACCGCCCCAGCACGGTTTCCCACGGCCCGGGTAATACTCAAACCACGCAAAAGCAAGCCGTTCTTCGGTCGCCATCCCTGGGTGCTCGATTCAGCGATTGATCGCGTTGAAGGCGAACCCGTCGATGGCGATGCGGTCGAGCTTTTCTCCGAGAAGGAAAAGTGGATCGCGCACGGCGTGTACAACTCGCGCAGTCGACTACGAGTGCGCCTCTACACCTGGAAACCCAGCGAGTTTCTCGATCAGGATTTTTGGCGCGCTCGCATTCAGCAAGCAATTGACCTCCGTGCCAGCCTCGGTCTGATCGGGTCGGATCAGGGAACACGCCTGGTCTTCAGCGAAGGCGACGGCCTCTCGGGGCTGATCGTCGATCGCTACGGCGACTATCTGTCGATCATGGTCACCGGTCAGGCGTTCGCCATCCGCCTGCCGCAAGTCGTCGAGATACTGGTCGACTCGCTGCGCCCGCGCGGTGTCTTTGTCCGTACCGAAAAGGGGGTCGCCCAAACGGAAGGCATCTCTCTGGCCGATGGTTTGTATTCGGGCGTCGAACCCGCCGGGCCGATCTTCATCACCGAGAACGGCATTCGCTACGGCGTCGATCTGCGCACAGGACAAAAGACCGGCTTCTATCTCGACCAGCGCGACAACCGCGCCGCTGTCACGCGCTATCTGCGTGGCCGCCGTGTGCTGGACATGTTCTGCTACAGCGGCGGCTTCGCGCTCAACGCCTTGAAGCATGGCGGCGCCCGCGAGGTGCTGGCCATCGACGGCAGCGAGCGCGCCATCGCGCTGGCCGGCGCCAACGCGCAACTCAATGCAATCGCCGGCGCCCGCTTCGAAAAAGCCGACGGCTTTGAATGCCTCTCCGAATTGGTCGTGACGCGCCAACGATTTGGCGCCGTGATCCTCGATCCGCCCAAGTTCGCCCGTAGCCGACAATCAGTGGCCGATGCCCTGCGCGCTTATCATCGCCTGAACCGCCTGGGCGTCGACGTCTTGGAGCCCGGCGGAATCCTCGTCACCTGTAGTTGCTCCGGGCATGTCACGCGCGAGGATCTATTGCATATGCTCGGCGGTGTTTCACAGCAAACGGGCCGAGATATTCAAGTGCTGGAACAGCGCGGGGCCGCTCCCGACCATCCTGTGGCGGCCTCCTGTCTGGAGACGGAATATCTGAAGTGCTTGATTTGCCGCGTGCTATGAAATTCCATCGGTCGGCGAATTAGGATTCGGTCCACGCCAAGGCTAGAATTTCCCGCGAAGTTTCACGCCAGACTCGGGAGAATCCATGCAAGGTCTCATCATGGACTATCAGCTCACCGCCCCGGCGATGTTGCGCCGCACGGAGTCGCTGTTTGGTCACAAGGAAATCGTCACCCGGCGGCCCGATAAATCGCTGCACCGCTACACCTATCGCGAGATGGTCGAACGCTCAAAGCGTCTGGCCCTGGCGCTACAACAACTAGGCGTGCGGCCGGGCGATCGCGTGGCGACCTTCTGCTGGAATCACTACCAGCACCTGGAAGCCTACTTCGGCATCCCCCTTTGCGGCGGCGTGCTGCATACGCTCAACCTGCGACTACATCCCACCGACCTGGCGTATATCGCCGCGCACGCCGGCGACAAGGTTGTGATTGTTGACGAGATTCTCTGGCCGTTGTTTGAGAAGTTCCGCGGCGATGTTCCTTTCGAGCAGGTGATCGTCGTCCGCTCGACCGACGCTCCCTTGCCGGCCGGTGCGCACGACTACGAGGCCCTTTTGGCCAGCGCCAATCCAACCGACTTCCAACAGCCCGAAATTGACGAACACGCCGCCGCCGCCATGTGCTACACCTCCGGCACAACGGGCAAACCCAAAGGCGTGGTCTACTCGCACCGCGCCATCGTGCTCCACTCGCTCGGCACGACCATGGCCGATACCCACGGGGTAAGCGAACACGATTGCATCTTGCCTGTGGTGCCGATGTTCCACGCCAACGCCTGGGGATTGCCTTACAGCGCCACGCTGGTTGGCGCGAAGCAGGTCTTTCCCGGGCCGTTTCTGGAGCCAGCCAATCTGCTCGATCTCTTCGTCAGCGAGCGAGTGACCCTCACCGCCGGAGTGCCGACCATCTGGCTCGGCATCCTCCAAATCCTCGATCAGCACCCGGGCAAGTACGACCTGACGGCGCTGCGCTCCATGCTGGTTGGCGGATCGGCCGCGCCCCCCGCCATGATCCGCGGTTTCAAGCAACGGCACGGCTTGGATGTGCTGCATGCCTGGGGCATGACCGAACTCTGCCCCATGGGCACCGTCGCCGCGCTGCCCAGCGGCCTCAAGCAGGCCGATCTCGACGACCAATTGCGCTTCCGCTCCAAGCAAGGCTTGCCCGTCGCGCTAGTCGAACTGCGCGCTCGCGGCGAGAGCGGCATTGTCCCATGGGATGGCAAGTCGGTGGGCGAACTCGAAGTGCGCGGCGCCTGGGTCGCTCGCTCGTACTACAACTGCCCCGAAGGCGGCGCCTCGTTCACCGAAGATGGCTGGTTCCGCACCGGCGACATGGTGGCCATCGAACCCGATGGTTGTCTGCATTTGCAAGATCGCGCCAAAGACGTCATCAAGTCGGGCGGCGAATGGATCAGTTCGGTGGCGCTCGAGAACGCGCTGATGGGCCATCCCGCGGTGGCGGAGGCCGCGGTCATACCCGTGTGGCATCCCAAATGGGACGAGCGACCTCTGGCCGCCGTAGTGCTTAAGCCTGGCGCTTCGGCCACTGGCGACGAATTGCGCGCTTTTTTGGAACCGCAATTCGCCAAGTGGTGGCTGCCCGACGCGTTCGAGTTCATCGACGCCATCCCGCGCACCTCGGCCGGAAAGTTCTTGAAGTCCGCGTTGCGCGAACGCTTTCAAGACTACTTTCGCGCGTCGCCAGCCACTTGACCGCGACCTTGTGCGATCAGCCGAGCGTGCTCGCTCGCTGCCCCGTACTCTTGTGGAGATTCGGCGCCTGTCGGTGCTTCGCATCGTTTGGCTCAATGATCTCCGCCAGCAGATCGACAGTGCGCCCAGTGGCGCCTTGTTGCTGGCGAACAAGCGTCTGACCCCGCTGCGCCAAATTCCGCCGATACTCCACGTCGGTCAGGCAGCGCTGGACAAACTGCGTAAGTTCATCACCGTCGCGCACTACCACCGCCGCCTCCGCATTCAACAAGAGCGCGACAATGTCCCGAAAATTGCGCGTGTTGGGTCCAAAGCAAACTGCCGCCCCATAGGCTGCCGGCTCAATCATGTTCTGGCCGCCGCGCCGATTCAGGCTGCCACCCACGTAGGCGATGTCCGCGGTTCCCCACCAGGCGCCAAGCTCGCCGACCGTGTCGACCAGCAATGCGCCAGGCAGCGAGGATCCTTTTCCTTTTGCCGCATCAAGCTCGCTGCGCCGCGCGAACGCGATTCCAGAATCTGCCAGCAGCCGAGCCACCACATCGAAGCGTTCTGGATGCCGCGGCACAATGATCAACTTCAATTGCGGATGCCGCGGGCGCAGTTGCTGGAAGGCCGCAATTGCCAACGCCTCTTCCGGCTCGCCGGTGCTTCCCGCTAAAACGACCACATCATCTGCCGCTAGTCCGGCAAGTTCCGCCAATCGCCGTGTGGCCGGATTGGAACGGTCGAATCGCACGCCATCGAATTTGATCGATCCGGTGGTTGTCACTCGCGTTGGCTGCGCGCCCAGCGCGATGAACCGCTGGGCATATTGGTCAGACTGCGCCGCGATGCGATCAACCTGGTTCAATAGGGGCGCGACAAGTCGCCGCGCGCGAAGATACCCCCGAAAGCTCTTGTCGCTCACGCGCCCGTTCACCACCAACACCGCCGCGCCGGCCGCGCGCGACAACAGCATCAAATTGGGCCAAAGCTCCAGTTCGGCCAGCACCAGCACATCCGGTCGGATGCGCGCCAGCGCCCGCCGCACCGCCCAACTAAAATCGAGCGGGCAATAGAACACCATGCGGGGCGCGTACTTGCGCAGCGCCACTTCGTACCCCGTGGCGGTGGTGGTCGAGATCACGCATTGGACCTTCGGGAATCGCTGCTCCAACTCGGCGATCAGCGGCGCCAACAGGTTCACCTCGCCCACGCTTACCGCGTGTAGCCAGATACAGCGCTGGCTGCTTGTCCTCCGAGGTACCTGACCAAAGAACTTGGCCGCAAACCCAGATCGCTGCTTACCTTGGGCGATCATCTGCCAGGCCAACCACGGCGCCGCCGCAATTAGCAGTAGCGCATAGAGCAGATTGAGCGTCCAGCTTGCCAGCCGAATCACGCAGGACTCCCTTCCCGGCAATGGATTGGTCCGCTTAACCAAGCCGCTGCTTCTTCATACAGCAGTTCTTGAACTTCTTGCCGCTGCCGCAAGTGCAAGGATCATTGCGGCCCACGCGCTCCTGTCGATTGCGGATCGGCTCGATCCGCGCCTGGCCTTGCGCTTCTGACGAGTCGATCGCGGTCTGCTGTTGCTCTTGAATCTCGGTCATCGCGGTCGGCGCTTCATCGTGGCGCGCCTCGCTCTCCACCCACAGCGAGCCCACCCAGTTCTCGTCGAGCTGCTCCATGCGATACACCAAATCGGTCACGCGTTCGCCGATCGAGTCCCACATATTGTCAAAGAGCCGCATCCCTTCGCGCTTGAACTCCACCTTGGGGTCCACCTGGGCGTAGCCACGCAGACCCACGCTGTGCCGCAAATGGTCCATCGCCAACAGGTGATCCTTCCAGGCGGTGTCCAATAATTGCAGCACAAGCGCCCGCTCCATGCGGCGCATTTCTGGGCGGAAGCGATCCTCAATCGCTTCGTTGAGCCGCCGCTCGAGCTGCTCACGATCGAGCCGCGCCAATTCTTCTTTCGGCAATTCAACCTTGAGGTCGCGCTGTAACCAGGCGGCCAACGAGTCGAGCTCGCCATTGCCGCCGGTCGCCACCGCCAGCGTGGCCGTCGCCTGATCGCCGCCGTTGAAAATTTGGCCCACCTTCTGCTGCACTTCTTGCAGCACGGCGTCCGCCTTCTGGTGGTGCTGTCGGCTGAGCGTCAACAGCACATCACGAATTTCGTCGCGCTGCCGGTTTTTCAAGTCGTCCAGTATCAAGGGAGACTCGAATCGCTGGCTGGCCCATTCGGCCAGCCGCTCGCGGTCGAATCGCTTTTGCCCTTGTGCATCGCCGATAGTATGCCGATACAGGCCGGCGATCACCGGAAACTCAGTCTCCTTCTGTTCGTACGCTTGCGCGGCTCGCTCGCGCACCAATTGCTTGAGCTGCGCAACATCGCGCCCGCGAATGTCCTCCAGTTCCAGCACGATGCCAAACTTGTACTGCACCCAGGCAATCGCGCTCTTGAGCCCAAAATCTTCTTCCAAAAAGCGAGCGCCGTCCGTCATGTCGATCTTTTGAATCGCCTCTCGCGAGCGCTCGATCAGCAACTCGGCGACTCCGTCCCGACCGACCTTCTTCAGGTCGCGATCGCGGAGATTCGTGTTCCAGCGAGCGTGCGAAAACTTGGCCAACGCCTCCCAGTTCCACTCAGCCGGCTCCTCCTCCTCGGGCAGGTTTTCATCCATCGCCTCGTAGATTTGTCCTTCGGCCTTGCGCTCCGCCTGATCGCGGGCCACCTCCTGGGCCGACTCAAATCCTTCGCCGCGAAAATCCTTCGCTTCGAACTCCACCCCAAACAAATCGCTGGCCCACTTGGCGAACGTCTCCGCGCCGTAACTCCGTTCCAGAAAGGTGCTGAGATAGCGATCGACCTGCCGGTCGATCATCGCGAAGATCAGTTCCTTGCCGCTACGCCCTTCGAGCAACTGCTGGCGGTACGTGTAAACCCGTTTGCGCTGCTCGTCCATCACCTCGTCGTATTCGAGCAGGTTCTTGCGAATTTCGAAGTTGCGTTCCTCGACCTTCTTTTGGGCACCTTCGATGCGCCGGCTTACCATCCGGCTTTCAATCGCCTCCCCTTCCTGCATGCCCAGTCGCGTCAGCACGTTCTTCACCCATTCGCCAGCGAAGATCCGCATCAAATCGTCTTCGAGCGAAAGATAAAAGCGACTGCTGCCGGGATCGCCTTGTCGTCCGCAGCGGCCGCGCAACTGCAGGTCGATGCGCCGCGCTTCGTGCCGTTCGGTGCCCAGCACGTGCAGGCCTCCCAGGGCCGCCACATCGCGGCCTTCCGCCTTCATTTGTTCGCGCTGTTCAATCTCGCGCACCAGCCCGTTCCACTCATCCTGCGGCACGTCCAGCCGAGTGGGGTACTTGCTTTGCAGCACCGCCCAGGCCATCGTCTCGGGATTGCCGCCCAAGATGATGTCGGTGCCGCGGCCCGCCATGTTGGTGGCGATCGTCACCGCGCCGCGCCGACCGGCCTGGGCGATGATGTCCGCTTCGCGCTGATGATGCTTGGCGTTGAGCACTTCGTGTTGGATGCCGCGTTGGCCGAGCAAGCGTGAAATAAGCTCGCTCTTTTCGATTGACACCGTGCCCACCAATATTGGTCGTCCGCGCCGGCTGATGGTTTTCACTTGCGCGCGAGGAATCGTCTCGCGGTGCTTCGAGTGCTTGCTGGTCGAGACGCCGTCGGCTGGCAGCCATTCAATCGCTTCGTCGTTCTCTTTAACGATTTCGCCCGTCTGCTGTTCGCCCCCCTTCACCTCGATGATGTCCCATTTGTGGAGTCGCTCGATTTCTTCGACAATGGCCCCAAACTTCTCGCGCTCGGTGCGGTAGATCACGTCGGGGTGGTTGATGCGGGTGAGTTGCCGATTCGGCGGAATCGCGATCACGTCGAGCTTGTAGATCTTCCAGAATTCGCCGGCTTCGGTCATCGCCGTACCGGTCATGCCGGAGATCTTTTTGTACAGCTTGAAGAAGTTTTGCAGCGTGATCGTGGCCAGCGTCTGGTTCTCTTCCTTGATCCGCACCCCTTCTTTGGCCTCCACCGCCTGGTGCAATCCGTCGCTCCAGTTGCGGCCCGGCATCAAGCGACCGGTGAATTCGTCGACAATCACCACTTCGTCTTCCTGCACCACGTAGTTCACGTCGCGCTTGTACAAATGGTGTGCTTTGAGCGAGTTGTCGATCAGGTGCGGCCATTCCATGTTGCCGGCGGTGTAAAAGCTCTCGATCCCGGCGATCTTTTCCGCCGCGCGCACTCCCTCATCGGTCAGGTGCGCCGTGTGCTCCTTTTCCTTGACTTCAAAATGCGTGTCGCGCGTCAACTGCCTGGCGATTTTGTCCGCCCTGGCGTACTTGGTCACGTCGTCGTGCGCCGGACCAGAAATAATCAACGGCGTGCGCGCCTCGTCGATCAGGATGTTGTCCACTTCGTCGACCACGGCGAAGTTCAGCGGTCCCTGGCACTGTTGTTCGCGCTTCGAATAGCTCTTGTCCCCTCGCGCGGCCGGCTTCATGTTGTCGCGCAAGTAGTCAAAGCCGAATTCGTTGTTGGTGCCGTAGGTGATGTCGCAGGCATAAGCGTTCTGGCGTTCTTCGCCATCCATGCCCGCCTGAATGGCGCCGACGGTCAGACCCAATCCCATGTACAGCGGCCCCATCCACTCCATATCGCGGCGCGCCAGGTAGTCGTTCACCGTGACGACATGCACCCCTTTCCCCTCGATCGCGTTCAAATAGGTCGGCAGCGTCGCCACCAGTGTCTTGCCTTCGCCGGTGATCATCTCGGCGATGGCGCCCGAGTGCAGCACCATGCCCCCCATCAGTTGCACGTCGTAGTGCCGCATGCCGAGGAACCGCCGCCCCCCCTCTCGGCAGACGGCAAAGGCCTCCACCAGGATGTCGTCGAGCGTCTCGCCCTCCGCCAGCCGTTTGCGAAACTGGCTGGTTTGCTCGCGCAACTCGGCGTCGCTCATGGCCTGATATTTCGGCTCCAACGCGCCGATCGCCGCGATCTTCGGCTGCAGCTTTTTGACATATCGGGCGTTGGACGAACCGAATAGCGAGGTAATTCCGCGCTCGATCCCGCTGCTGAGGCCGCCGAATAGCTCGCTGATGATTTCCCAGATACGTTCCAAGACTTCCATGGCTGCTTAGCCTATTCTTTTCAGATACGCTCAATTACAGATGCGGCCGGCGTCATCGAGGATCGAGAGCGTCGATTTCACTCGCGAGCAATGGTTCAACGCCGGCGCCGCAAAGTCAACGTTGCTGGGCCGTGCGGGGGTTCGCCCCCGGCGCGCAATGGGATCGGTGGGCGGCAGCGGCATGCTCACTATTTGCGCAACGTGTTCCGGCTAAGAAATTTATAGCTTTTTCCATGATCGGTCAATAACGCTCTGGCAGCCCAACCGCGCGTTAATGCCAATGGTCGATAATGACCCTCGCCATTGGCCGGCCTCAGCCTGTTTCGAGCGGTGAGTCAACTCAAACAGCTATACAACTTTGTCAGCATGACTTCCGCCGAGCCATTAAGATAACGGGCCCGTCATTTTCGACTCAAATTCCAATATGAGGCGACGTTGAACCGAGCGGTTGTTTCTCAGGACATTCAAGGCCAATTGGTCTTTCTCGGCACTGGCACTTCGATCGGCGTGCCCGTCGTGGGCTGTGGGTGCAACACCTGCGTCAGCCCCGATGCACGCAACCATCGCCTCCGCTGCTCACTCGCAATAGGGCTACCGGACGGCAACTTGTTGATCGATACCCCCCCCGATCTGCGCTCTCAGCTACTGCGTGAAAAGCTGGGTCTGATTCATGCCGTGCTTTACACCCACGCGCACGCCGATCACCTGTTCGGTCTCGACGATGTGCGTCTCTTCCCCTACTACATCGGTCACCGGTTGCCGGTCTACTGCGAACCCGAGGTCGAAGGTCGCATCCGCAAATCGTTTGACTACGCCTTCGATCCCATTACCGAGAAGTTTCCCGCCGGCGGTGTGCCACAGCTTGCCTTTGAATCGATATCCACTCAGCCGTTCGAGGCGCTAGGCGCGCGGATTGTTCCGATCCGTTTGATCCATGGCCGGTTTAACGTGCTGGGATTTCGCATCGGCGACATCGCGTATTGCACCGACACCAATGAGATTCCAGCCGATAGCTGGCCATTGCTGCAAGGCGTGAAGGTGCTGATTCTCGACGCCTTGCGGCAAAAACCGCATCCAACCCACTTCAGCCTCGGCGAAGCCATCGCTGTGGCCGAACGAGTGGGCGCCGAACGCACGCTGTTTACTCACATCTCGCACGATTTAGAGCATGAGACAACGAACCAGCAGCTACCCTCCGGCATGGAACTGGCATACGATGGGCTGAGATTGCCGCTTGTTTAGGGAGTGATACCCACCCTGTGATGAACACGGGGTAGTTATCTTCGACTCCCCTGTCCCCATGCCTCCCTCCTTCGCAAGACGCGCCAGAGGTGAACTACCTTGTCTTCCGGACATGACGACTTGGCCCCGCTCCGGGCCGAGCTACTTGAACAACTTGGGCCCTACGGGCAAGAGCACCTCCTGCGGTTCTGGGACGAACTCAGCCAGTTGGAAAAGATGACACTGGCAATGGAGATCGCGCGCTTCGATCTCGGCATGCTCCAGAGTCTTGGTCGAGAGCCCGAAGCTAGCTCCAACTGGCGAGCGCTTGTGGCTCGCGCAGAACCACCGGCCGCCGTCCGGCTGGGCGCCACCAATCAGTTTTCGCCAGTGCAGGCCAGGCAAGCGGGCGAGACCGCCTTGCGCGCGGGACATATCGGGGCAATCTTGGTCGCTGGCGGCCAAGGCACTCGCCTGGGGATGGATCATCCCAAGGGGATGTTTCCGATCGGGCCTGTTTCCAGGTCCTCGCTTTTTCAGATTCTGATCGAAAAGCTTGTCGCCGCGCATCGCCGCTATGGCGCCCCGATTCCACTGTTCTTGATGACCAGCCCCGCCACCCACGAGGAGACCGTTGAATTCCTGGACGCTCACGGAAACTTCGGCCTGTCGACCAATGACCTGATTGTTTTCAGTCAGGGAACGATGCCGGCCGTAGACTGTGAGACTGGTCGCATCCTGCTCGCCAGTCAGGCTAGGCCCGCGCTCAGTCCCGATGGCCATGGCGGCGTTCTGGCGGCGCTGGTCGAAGCGCGCGGGTTCGAAACGCTCCGTGCCCGCGGGATCGAGCATCTGTATTACTTCCAAGTCGATAATCCGCTCGCCAATGTGTGCGATCCAGAGTTTCTCGGCTATCACTTGCTCAGCCAGTCCGAACTCTCCACCCTGGCGGTCGCAAAGCGTGATCCCCGCGACCGCGTGGGCAATATCGTCTCGATCGATGGCCGGCTGCAAATCATCGAATACAGTGAGTTCAACGATTTGCCCGATGAGCTGATTGCTGGCCGCGCGGCAAGTGGTTCATTGCTGCTCTGGGCAGGTAACACCGCCATTCATGCGTTCTCGGTTGAGTTTCTCGAGCGTATGTCGCAATCGGCCGCGGCGCTACCGCTGCATCGGGCGCTCAAAAAGGTCCCGTACCTCGACGACGATCACCAACCGATCGAACCCAGCTCGCCCAATGCCTATAAGTTTGAACGATTCATCTTCGATCTGCTTCCCCAGGCAACGCGATCCATTGTGGTCGAGGCGGACGAGCGGCTCGCTTTTGCGCCGGTGAAGAACGCCCCTGGCGAGTTGAAGGACACACCGGAGAGCGTGCAGGCGCAGATGATCGCCTTGCATTCCGCATGGCTGCGCGATGCCGGCGCCCAGTTGGCGAAGAATGTCGCCGTGGAGATTCGGCCACTCTTCGCGCTCGACTCCGAGGAGTTACGAGAAAAGCTCCAGCCAGGGCTGGTTGTTAGTCGGCCCACCTATTTTGCATAGGACGAGATGTCCACCACGGGTCGCATAGCCGGCATCGATTACGGAACCAAGCGCATCGGCATTGCGCTTAGCGATCGACGCCGCATGCTCGCCAGTCCCTATGAAAACTACACTCGCTCCGGCGCCGATGCCGATGCGCGGCGCTTCTTGCGACTTGCCAAGGAAGAAGAAATCACGCTCTTTGTCGTCGGACTTCCGGTCCACCTCAGTGGCAATGAGAGCCAGAAGTCGCGCGAGGCCCGCCAGTTTGGCGATTGGCTGACGCAACTAACCGGCGTGCCAGTGGTCTACTACGATGAGAGATTCACGTCGAGCGAAGCGGAACAGCATCTCTTGGCCGCGGAGTTGACCAGCAAGCGCCGCAAACAGCGGCTCGACATGTTGGCGGCGCAGATCATGCTTTCCGGCTATCTGACCAGCGCCACCAAGGGGCAGTCGGCGCCTCAGGCGTTCGACGATTAGTTGTCGCGCGGCCTACTGCCAAATTGCTCGAATCGCTTTCGCTATGCCATCCCAGGCGCCGAACGCGCCGGCAATGAGCAGCCCCAGCGAACTTAACCACAGCATCGCGTCCCACAATTTGCCCGGCGCAATGCGTGAATCAGTGCGGAAATAGCGAAAGTACAACGCCGCCGCCGCCAACATCGGCAGCATGATCGACTGCATTAGCCCGCTGATGAGCACCAACCGCACCGGTTCCTTGATGATGGTGTAAATAATCACCGAGACAAACGGAAACACGCCGCACAAGATCTTTACCATGCGCACCCGCGACGCTTCGGTCGCGGAGCCCAGGCCAAACACGCGCAGCGCGTCGGCGGCGATCCGCGCGTTGCCCGCGGTGGCGACAAAAAACGTCGAATACAAGACCGCGAACGCCCCCAGCAAGAATACTGGTCCCGCCCAGCGGCCAAAGATCGGCACATACATCTGCGCCAAGGTGTAGACAATTTGTCCGCCCGACACATCCAGTCCTTCGCGGTTCAGCACCGCCGCCCCCTGAAGATAAAATGCGATGGTGGCAAAGGTGTAAATCACCATCGACAACCAGGCATCCCACCGCATCACCCGCATCCAGCCATTGGCCCGTTCTGCCCAGGCATGCGTACCGTCGCGCCGGCCCGTGAATCGGGCGTAACCCCGCTCAATGCACCAATAGGGATACGCCACCAGTTCGCTGGCGCCGACGCCAATAATGCCAAACGTGGCCAGCGCCGTCATCAATGGCGCCCAGGCGGCCCCCTCCATGGCCGGCGGCAATTGAAAACTCAGTCCGTTCTTGAAGTCGTCCCAACTCAGCGCCCATGCGTCGTGCGTCTGCAGCGCGATCACGTTGAAGACCGTCACCGCAGTGAAGATCGCTACCAGCACCGTCGAGATATTTTGAATCAACGAGTATCGGCCATTGACCAACAGCACTGCCGTAATCGCGGTGATAATCCAACTCCAATAGACGTCGTCGCGCGTCGACTCGGCTTCGACGACGGCCGACGGGGGATGATGCCCAAACTCGGTGGCGACCGCCTGCTCGATCGCATTCCGCCGTGCCCGCTGTTCGGCGGTGTCGCTATCCCCGTTGGCCGCAAGTCCGGCCGCCAACGCCCTCGCGCGAACCTCGCGCTCGTATCGTGCCGTCTCGTGCCGCAGACTGAATGCGCGCTGATTGTCCCCTGTCAGCGGCACGGCGATCGCCATCGATTCGCCAACGCCTCCGACAATTCCCCCGAGTTGACCTAGCCCCACGCAGAACATCGCCAGCCAATACCACACCAACCAATTGACGCGCAGTCTCGGCCCCGGCACGGCGTTCATCCCCTCCATGCTGGTTTGCCCCTCGCCCACGGCAAAGCGGCCAAACTCCACCTGCACAAACACCTTGATCAGGCAGCCAATGAGAATCAGCCACAGCAACCAGATGCCCGCTTGCGCCCCCGTCTTGGTCGTGCCGATCAATTCGCCAGAGCCCACAATCGACGCCGCGATGATTAATCCCGGCCCCAGCCGGCTCAAAATACCGGTGAACGTGACCGGCGGCGCCTGCGTTGAATGAATCTCGCCGGCGATGTGCGATGGCGCGGGCGTTTCGACTGTCGGCGCGTTCCCCACGCGTGAATCTCCCAAGAGACGTTTGAACGACGTCAGTCCGTGGGGGGATTCTCAGCCACCGCGCAGCGCTTTGCAAGCAGCGGTCATTTGGTTTGAGTTTGGCCCTACTGGGGCGTCGTTGCCATATGACGCGGCGCGCGCAGGCGATGACCATTGTCGATTCGCCCGGCGCCATGCGGCGATGGCTCTCGCCGCAGCGGGCGTTCGTTCAACTTGCGCGTCCCGGATTCGGCCCACGCCTCCGCCTCGCACGTGAGTCGATTGAGCAGTTGTTCGGTCTGCAATCGGTACTGCTCCAGCGAGTCTCGATCTAACCGGGCAGGAATGCGGAGCGGCGGACTGACCACGGCGCGTGCTCGCGAATAGGGACGCGGCACGGCAAATCGGTCCCAACTCTTCGCCCGCCAGGGACGGTCGTAACCAAAGCCCATCACCACCAACGGCATCTGCAATTTCGATGACAAGTAGATCGGTCCCTGGGCCAGCTCTCGTCGCGGACCGCGTGGCCCGTCGGGCGTGATCGTCAGGTTCATCTGCTCGCTGCGGCGCAACAACTCGCGCAGCGCCGCCATGCCTCCTCGATTAGTCGAGCCGCGCACAAATTCAAAACCCAAGTGATGCGCGGCATAGCTCAAGATTTCCGCGTCTTGATGGCGGCTGAGCAACATCGCCAGGTTCGAACGTCCACGCAGAAACAGCGGGAACAGAATGTACTCATGCCAAAAGACATAGATCTTTTGGCCGCTCCAACGCGGATTCACCGGGTCGACGGTGGCGTCATAGTACGCAACCTTGTAATCCAGCGTGCTCATCCACGAGCGCACTGTGGTCGCAGCGACTAAACCGGCCGTCTTGTTCAAAAACGCGCTACGAATCTTCATGATCGCGGCATCCTTGCCAATAGACGAAGATCGTTATTATTTGGGATTCAGCGCCCCCGACGGGAACCATTCTCCCGAAAACACTTCTGTGGCCGGGCCGGTCTTGTAGACGCAACCATCCTCGGCCCATTCCAACTCCAGATCACCCCCCAACAGATGAATCGTCACCCGTCGCTCCGTCCTGCCGGACAGCATGCCCGCCACGCACACGGCGGCGGCGCCTGTGCCACAGGCCAGCGTCTCGCCTGAACCGCGTTCCCACACGCGCATGCGCAACTCGCTAGGCGAGACGATTTCGATGAACTCCGCGTTGACACGCCGCGGAAACCGAGCGTGCTTCTCGACGCGCGGACCGATCTCATGCACCCAGCGGTCCGACAGCTTATCTACAAAGGTCACGCAGTGCGGGTTGCCCATCGAGACGCAGGTGACGGTCAGCGTCTCTCCTACAATCTCCAATGGCGCGTCAACCACTACGTCGCTCCCTTGCCATTGCCCGGTGGCCGCCAGCGTCGTGGGGATCTCGGCCGGCGCGAGGATCGGACGCCCCATATTCACACGCGCGCGCTCAACGACTCCATCGACGATCTCCAGGTCGAGGCTCAGTACCCCCCGGCCAGTTTCAATTGCCAGCCGCTGCTTCTGGCAAATGCCGTGATCGAACAAGAACTTGCCCACGCAACGAATTGCGTTGCCGCACATCTCCGCTTCCGATCCATCGGCGTTGAACATGCGCATGCGGGCGTCGGCGACATCCGACGGACAGATCAAAACCAACCCGTCGCCGCCGACTCCAAAATGGCGGTCCGATATCTGCCTCGCTGTTTCCGTCACATCGCCAGGCAGCGACTCGTCAAAACAGTTCACGTAGACATAGTCATTGCCCGCCCCGTGCATCTTCACAAACCGCATGCCGCGTCTCCCGGTGGATCGTTCGGCCCTATTTTAGAGTCGCACGGCAAGACAGGAAACAGCGGCTCGCGGGTTCGCGGCCCCCTTATGCCGACAAATCCAAGGCGTTGCCACACTCTCCGCTGGCATCGCGACTCAGCGGCGGCTCGGCCGAAGTAGTTGGCTGCCGCGGCGCAGGCCCTTGATACCCCACTTCCCAAGGGCGTCGGCCATCCGCATCGCGCTCCTCGGTCTCGTGGTCCTGACCATCGGTGGCGCCAATCCCGGCCGCCGCTTCTGTCTTGAGCTGGCTGTCCTTTGCCCGCTGTTGAACGGTGTTCTCGTTCGCTGCTCGATCGAGGTCACTCCCCTTCGCCTGCGCGAATGGCACGCCCGCAGCGCTCGTCAATATGCCGGTCAATGGTCCCATGCTCATCACACACCTCTTTCGCTAGCGCCTTGCGACTAGTCGAGGTTGCGAATCTTGAAGTTGGTTCCGTGACCTTTCGAATGGCCCTCCTGGCCACCTTTGTCTGTTGTCGGAGGGTCTATCGGTCAGAATCGACTACAGAGCCTCCCCCCAGTCAACGTAATCGCTTCCATTTATTTTCCGTCAGCGCAGCAAGCCCCCTTTGCGTTCTGATTGTGCCGGACGTGCCGGTTCGCGGGCGATCGACTGCGGGTTGGCGCGATCGCCCCAGCCACCGCGTCTCGCCGATCCATTACGTGGAGAAAGGAGCCCTAGTCGTTGTGGATTTTTGGGCGGTGCTCCATTCTGCAAATCGGCCTGCAATTGTTCGAGCGCTTTCCCGACGACCGGGAATGGATCGCGGCGAATACTTGGCTCGGTCAGCTTGCCGTCCACGTGGATCAGCATGAGCTGGCGACTTGCCGCGCGAAACAGTTCGGGAATCAAGGGGATCTCCAGTTCGTCGCGCCCCACCAGCGCATAGAACGTCAGCGCTACATCGGTGTTCAAGTTCATTTCGCCTTGCCCCTTCAGGCTGATTGCGTCTCCCGTAAAATTGATCCGGTCAAAGTAGAGATGGTCTCCGTCGACGCGGAAATCGGCCTCGCTATTGGTGAATGCCGTCGCATCCGGCGGCTTGAGGCTCACAATGTTGAGCAGTTGCACCATTTGAGGTAGCTGATACAGATCGGCGTCGCGCAATCGCATGTAACCGGTGCCCGTAAGCGTATGGATGCCTTCGGTGCTGCCGCGCAGATTGACTCCGCCATTCAGTTTGCCGCTCAGCGATTGCGTCCCCGGCAGCAGTTCGCGTCCAATTCTCGCCACGTCGAGATCGCCAGCCGTGATCTGCCAACCGTATCGTGGAGTCGCTTCGAGCTTGACCCAACCGTCGCTCATCAACCAGCCGCCGTATGCCTTGCCCGTGATCGGCCGCGGGCGTCCCTGGGGCAAGTCCTTATCGGCCCATGCGCCCAGCAGAATGTGCTCGCCATCTACGCGCGCGGGCCCAGTCACCGAGGTGATCTGCATGTTCTTCCAAGTCACCGAATCTAGATCGAGCTCGGCCCTCGCGCTCATTTTGGCGCCGTCGAAGCCCCCCTGCAGGTGCGCTTCACCGCTAATGTTTGTCAGCGGCAGACCGGCAACCAAGTTGGCGCCTTGCGTGGTGATTCGCATGTTCCACTGCGCTTGTGGTGGCTGATTGCCGGCTCCTCCTCCCAACAGTTCGACTCGGCCCGACAGATTGATCGCGCTCGCCGGATCGAGCCGGCGGAGCCAAGGATTCAAACGCGGCGACACGGCGGCCTGCAAATCCCGATCGGCGCGCAGCCGATAAACCGTCAAATCATCGAGCGCCAGTCGCCAGCGCCCGTCGGGCGCCAGATCGCACACTCCTCGCAGCGCCACATCAACCCCTTGATGTTGTCCCTTGATTTCACCGCGCGGCGCACGCCCCAACACTACCCGACCGTTCGCATAGCTCAATTCACCCCGAATGTTCTCGATGCGATACGGAAAGAATACCGGCTGGATCGACACCGTTTCGGCGACCGGCAAGGCGCTTACGCCGATCGCCAACTGTTTGGTATCGATCTGGTAGCGAATATCCGTGGCCAATTGCACCGAACCGCGCGGTTGCAGATTGTCCCACAGTCGTTGTGAATGTAGCGGCAGCGCGTTGCGCAGTTCCTGCTCCAGAGCGATGTTGGCGCCCGAGATGTTCAGCCGCAGTTCACGTCCGCTGGCAGTCGGGCCAAGCCGGCCGTAACCGCGCAGCTCTCCGGTGTCATTCGTCCCTTCCAGATTGCGAAATTCCCATTCGTCCCCCAGCATCTCCACCGTGCCCGTCACGTTGTGAATCGGATACGGAAAGCGGTCGTAGCGCATCGAGCAATGGTCGAGTTGCAGTCGTAGCCGGCGTGACACTGGCTGTTGTGGTCCCGGCTGTCGGCGCGCCTCAAAATCAACCCGAAAGTGACCGCTCGGCGAAAATGAGGTCAATACGGCGCGCGACGTTGGCGGCAACGATTCGAGCAGCTTTTTGTCGATCGCCAATCGGTCCGCCCGCACCTCAAGCCACAAACCGGGGTCCTGATACAAATTCTGCACGTTGCCTTGAATCAGCACCTGGTCGGCGCCGCTATAGGTCGACAACAAAAAGTCGAGCCGGTCGTCCTTGAGCCGCACATGTCCTTGGCCATTTTCCAGGCGATACGGAAACTTGTGGTAAGTGAACGACGTGTCAAGGCACTCCACGCTGACATCCGGTTGCCACGACTGGCCGTCGTAGTGGACGATCGCGTTGACGTTGACAATCCCCTCAAGAAAGAAGTCGTACCACCGCGCTCGCCATTGCTCCGGCAAGATATCCAATAGCCGCCGGTCGATCACCAGCCGTTCGCATTGCAGATTGGCGAACAGCGGACTGTTCGCCTCGTTGCCGCGTCGCCAGGCCTCGCGCACATAAATCGCCGTTTGACCATTGCGCGCGCGCAGTTCGGAAATATGCACCCCCTGATTCGTGCAGCGAACCAGGGCGAATACGTCAGTCAGCGGATACGGCAGCCGCGAATCCTCAATGCGGCCCCGCGCGATCTTGCCTTGCAGGTCGTACTCGATTGCAGATGCGTCATCTGGCGAGTTTTGCACTGAGAATCGAAACTGCGAACTGGCTCGCAGCGAACGCAGCACATCGAGCTTGGCCGCTACTTCACCTGGAAGCGCGGCGTAAAGCTCGGGCGAGAGATCGAGTCCTTCTCCCGTGCCGCGGAACGACCATTGCTTGCCGCCGTCGCCAAGCTCACCCTCAAACTCCAATCGCTGCACATGGTCGCCGACCATGAAGCCATGCAATCGACGAGTGGTCGACTCCGGATTGTCGCCACCCACTCCGGGATCGACTTCCAGATACACGTCGCGCAGCGATAGCTTACTGGTGGGATTCCGTAGCGGATCGAATATCTCGACCGTGCCCCCCTCCACGACGATTCGCGGCGGTTTCTCGCTGATTTGCGGAAACGGCAACAGTTCGCCCGTGCTCCAAGTTCCATCCGGGCGGCGCGTGGCCAGTAGCGTCGGCCTCCGCACACGAATCTCCGTGAACTCCGGTTCGTGTTGAATCAGTTCAGAAAGACTCGCCTTGCACGCCAGCAGCATCTCGTCGAACCGTGCCACCTCAACTCGCGGTCCCGCCGCGCCGGGTTGCGTGATCGTCATCCCGCGAACTTCGATTCCCTCCCCCGGAATCAAAGTCGCCGCATGGACTTTGATTTGCAACTCTGGGTAATGTTGGGCGAACCGCTCTTCGATTCGCCGCCGCAGTTCGTCGTCGACGTGGTTGTAAAAGTACAGACCGCCAGCCACCGCGCACGCCAAACCAAGCGCGAGGCTCCACTTGAACACAAACCAGCAGCTATTGATGAGCAATCTGACGATGGCGAGCTTCCTTGCTCGGCGTAGCGTCGTAACTACCTACTTGCCGTCGATCAATGATGGGCCGGCCCGAGCCAATACCGAGGCAGCCAAGGCCGCCATGGGCAGCATCGCCGGTTCGCGATACCGCATTGAACTGACGAACACCACATGCAGCAGCGCGAGATAGACGGCCGGCAACCAGCAGAGCGCCACGGGGAACCCCATGCCGCGATACCGCCAAACGCCGATCGCGCCCAGCGCGAGCAGCGGCATATACGTCACCAGCACAGCCAACCGCACGCCCCATCCACGAAACTGCGGCTCATTGGGCCAGACATTCCACATCCGCGCGAATTTGATTCCCGCCAATTCCAGCACGGCCAACGGATGCGAAGCCGCCCACTCAATGGCGGCCCGCCGCAGCCTTTGATCGAGTCGATATTCCAGCGGTTCAGTGGCGCCGACAACCTCGCGTTCCGAACGCTCAAATTCCGCGACAAAGTTCATCTCGCTGCCACCCGTCGCCCGAGGGTTCAACCCGTCATACAGACTGGCGCCCACCTGCAAAGTGGTCGGCACGAAATGTCCCACCACCTGCCAATTGCGAATCCACCACGGCGCCATGCCGATCGCCAGTCCGCAAAGCATGGCTGCCCCAATCGACCAGTGCCGCGCCCTGCGATGATCGAGGCTGCCGACGATCAAGGCGAAGGGCACAAACAAGAGCCAACTGGGGCGCATCAGCGTGGCGGCGGCGGCCAATAGCCCTCCGCACGTGCCATACGCCAACATGGCGCTGGTTCTGATGGCTTTCCACGCCAGCGCCCAACAGCCTAGGTGTAGCACGGCCAGCGGCGCAAATGGCGCCTCGCTCAATACCACCGCGCTGAGCACGATCGCTCCGGGGTAGACAGCGATCATAGCCGCCGCAATCAAACCGGCGCGTCGATCAAACAGCGATCGCGCCAATCCATACACGCCCGCCACGGCTATGGTCCCACAAAGCGCGCTGATGAAACGCGCAGCCAGGGGCGAAGGCTGCTCGCTCCCCAGCAAAAATACCAATGACAACACTACCGGATAACCTGGGGTACGAAACACCTTGGCGTCGGGAGTTCCAAATTGATACGGCTCCCCATGAGCCACGCTGCGCGCTAACTCCCAGTAGCTTTCGCTGTCGCCAAACACAAAGGGGCGATCCACCGGACGCTGCGACTGCCAATACCAGCCGGCCGCCAGTCGCAACATCAGCGCTGCGAGCAAAATCGCCGTCAGCGGCAGCCAGATTGGTACTCGAATATTGGTCATCACGGTCCAAGCGCGGAATGGGCGCAGAAGCAGGCGCGGGCATGGTATGGATCTGCCGCCTGGAGGGTCAAGGCAAACTGGGCTGACCGCCGCGCTTTCGAGGCTCAGGCCGCCCGTTCAAACGCAACTGCCCAAAACTGATTTACTTGCGCGTGCTGTCATTTATACTGCCGAGTCTTGCAATCGACGCTGGAGGGTCATTTCTCTGTCGTCCTCCGCGTCACACAGTCCCCGTACAACGCCAAGCCCCTTTGGAAACTCGTCGATGAATCCGCGCACGCTATTTATTGCTAGCTGCCTGGCCCTCATTACCTCGGCATTTACCTTCGTCATTCGCGGCGACATCGCCAACGATCTTGGCGTCACCTTCGAACTCTCCAAAGAGCAGATTGGCTGGGTGATGGGAGCGGCCTTCTGGGGTATGGCCATTTCTATGCTACTTGGCGCGGGCATTTGCGATTTCTTGGGCATGAAGCTCATTCTCATCTGTGCCTTCATATGTCACATGGTTGGCGTGCTCGGCACGATCTTCGCCCCACATGGAGACATGGCGTTTGCGGTCCTTTTCGGGGCCACTTTCCTCGCTGGCTGCGGCAATGGCCTGGTTGAGATCGCCATCAATCCCTTGGCGGCCACACTCTATCCCACGCAAAAGACACATTATCTGAATGTGTTGCACGCCTGGTGGCCGGGCGGCTTGGTATTGGGCGGACTCATCGCCCGACTGGTTGTGGCCCCCATGATTGAAAAGGGATTCATCACCTTGCCCGAGGGGGTCGCCTCCTGGCAGGTTCGCATGGGGCTGATCGTCATTCCGGGCGTCCTCTACCTCTTGATGGTGCTCTCGCAACGATTTCCTGCCACCGAACGCGTGGCCTCCGGCGTATCGACCGGCGATATGTTCGCCGAGATGTTTCGCCCCATGTTCATCCTCTGGGCATTTTGCATGTTGCTCACCGCCGCCACCGAACTGGGGCCGCAGCAGTGGCAAGAGTCGGTCATCACCCGCACCAGCGGCATGTCGGGCACGCTGATTCTGGTTTACACCAGTTCGATGATGTTCGTCTTGCGTCATTTTGCCGGACCGCTAGCGCATCGGTTTTCGCCAGTCGGTCTGCTCACCGTCTCGGCGGTGCTCGCCGGCATTGGTCTCTACCTGCTGAGCTTCGCGAATTCTCCGATCACGGCGATTGGCTGTGCCACCATCTTTGGCTTTGGCATCGCCTATTTCTGGCCCACCATGCTTGGCGTCACCGCCGAACGCTTCCCCAAGGGGGGAGCGTTTTTGCTCGGCATTATGGGCTCGGTCGGCAATCTCTCCATCGCCCTGATTTTGCCGTTCATGGGCTATACCTATGACAAGTACACCGTGGCGGCGGTGCCGGAAGCACTGCAACAGCAAGTCGTGGCTGAGGAGCCTGCCAACTGGGCTTTGCGGCTAGCCGGCATCGAACAGGTGAAAAAGATCAATTCCGAGGCGGTCAAGGCGCTGCCCAAAGATAAAGATAGTGACAGCGCCAAAGCCATCGTGGCGGCCGAGGCCCACGGCGCGGCGATGTCGTTTCGCGTCGTCAGCGCGCTGCCCATCTTGCTGGTCGTCATCTTCGGCGCCATTGCGCTGCGTGACAAGGCAACCGGCGGATACAAGGCCGAGGTGTTGATGTCGCGTAGTGAAGAAAACGAGCTCTTCGCCGGGGGTGTTCAGGCCGCCGTCGAATGATTGCAGGTTAGGTCCTGGTCAGACGCAACCACTCTTGCTTTCGTTCCGCGCGAATGCCGCCGGGCAACATCCGTGCGCTAGCAGTCGAAACGTCGGCCGTAGCCAGTTGGGCCAGCATTTGCCATTGGGAAAAACCCATCGCCTGTTCGTGCCACCCCGCGCTGCGCCACAGTTGCACCAGGCACTCGCGAACAAGGTGCGGCGGCTCGCCCGTCAGCAAGCGACAGTTGATCTCGATGCTCTCATCGGCCCGCGTGGCCGCGCGTTCCGCCAACTCCAGCGCGCGCTCCCCAATGACCTGCTGTGCCTCGCCGGCCAACCTCGCGAGATTGCGAATCGCTTCATCGACGTTGGCGTTGTAGCCCTCTCTCAATAGCGGCAAAAGTTCGAGTCGAATCCGATTTCGCGTCGCTAGCGGTTCCGCATTGGTGCGATCGACTCGATAGTCCTGCCCCAATTTCTGAAGGTAGGCCAGCACCTCGCCGCGCGTCACATCAAGCAGCGGTCGAATCAGACTCGCCGCTCCCAAGTGGCGTGCCCGTGGGATCCCCGCCAGGCCGCCAATGCCAGTCCCGCGAATCAAACGATGTAATACGGTCTCCACTTGATCGTCGGCAGTATGGGCCATGGCGATGTATCGCGCCCCCAGTTCGCCCGCTGATTGGGTTAGAAATCCATACCGTTCATCGCGAGCAACCTCTTCCCAAGCTCGGCGACTCGCCTCGGATGGCCGTTGAACCTGGCTCTTGCCGATGCGAGCATCCAGGCCGAGCGACTGCGCCAAATCGCGCACGAACTGCTCGTCCGCGTCCGATTCGGCGCCGCGCAACTGATGGTTGAAATGCCCCACAATCAAGCGCCCAGCGCCGGCTGTCCGTATCGCAATCAGCGCGCGCAACATCGCTACGCTGTCGGGACCGCCGGATACCGCCACCAGCACGTTCACGTCACGCCATCGATCGGCCGGCCAGTCGGCAAGCAGTCTCGATTCGAGCGGATGCAGAATGTTTGTCGACATGACGCTACTATTTCGAGCCTGTTTGGGCGCCCAGCCACCGGCGACCGGTAGCCACGTCGCAGCGATGGTTGGGCGTTCAGCTAAGGCAGGGCGACTTTGACGGCGCCGTGCGTCCCACGGCATTAAGCCATCCATGATAAGATCAATCTTCCGAACGGTTTATTGCAACGGACAGCGATCAAATTGGTTTGCACATAGGGCCGACTCTGGTACGATTTGGTATTCGACCGGCAGAGTCGCCGGTCGCAAAGCAAACTCAATACATTGAATGTCCGTGGCCAACCCTGACGGGGGGGCGGGACAGACTTGAAGCGAGTTCGTTGACTGGGATTTGCATCGGGTAGGTAGTTAGCCATTCCAAGAGCCAGTGTTCTCATGTGGGTTTTTCTCCTCGCTCTCGTTCGTTGGGCAAATCGGCTGCCGGAGCGCGTGATGAACCGCGCGCCTCGCAGATGGGCCGTGGCCCGCGAGGATTTGCTCCACGCATTGGGGCGCCTCCGTCGGCGCTCGACTATGGTTCTTGGGTTCGGCCTGCTTCCATTAACGCCAGCGTATTACTGGCGCTGGGAGCATGGAATGGGTACGAGCAACGAATACTGTGGTCCGCGCCGCCGAGCGCGGGGACGGCCTCGTTGTCGAGGGTAATCTCGATACGCAGCTCGTGATTCTACCTCACCGATGCATATCGCGAGGGTCGCTGCCGACCCTCGCATGCCAAGTCGCGTCGCTTTTCGAGTCTTGTTTCGCGGCGGCGCCGGAGCGCGCTGGCTTCCACCTCGTCCAGGCCCATGTCGCCCACCCAGGGCGATCCGCAGCCACAGTGACGTGGGGAGCGATTTGTGGAACAAGCCGTCATTATCATCGTCACCGCGGTGATCGCCTTCGCTTTGGCCGCCGTGGTGCTCAAGCTGCTCGATCGCTTGCGCATGACCGACGCGGAAACCCGCGCCAAGGAAATTGTCGCCACCGCTGAGCAAGATATCACTCAGAAGCGCAAGGAGGCCGAGCTCGGCATCAAAGAAGCGGCAATTCAACAGCGCGCCGAGGGAGAACGCGAACTGTCGCAATACCGGCAGGAACTTCACGAGCGAGAGCGCCAACTCGACAAGCGTCAGGATCTTCTCGATCAACAGTCTGATGGCCTGCGCAAGCAGGAGAAGATGGTTGAAAGCACACAGCGCAAGCTGGCCGAACGTATCGAGGAGACTACCCGCCGCAATGACGAGCTGGAACGCATGCTCGATCTGCAGCGACAAACCTTGCACCAATTGAGCGGTTTGACGCGCGATGAGGCCACGCAGCGATTATTGTCGCAGCTCGAATCCGAGCTGCAGCGCGAGGCAGGCGCCTTGATTGTGAAGTACGAGAAGCAGTTTCAAACGCAGGCCGAGCAAAAGTCGCGCGACATCTTGGTTACCGCAATCCAGCGTTACGCCGCGCCGCACACCGCCGAAAGCACCACCAGCACGGTTGATATCCCCAACGACGACATGAAGGGGCGGATCATCGGTCGCGAGGGTCGCAACATCCGCGCCTTTGAAAAGGCCACCGGGGTCGATGTGATTATCGACGACACCCCCGGCGTGGTGATTGTCAGCGGCTTCGACATGGTCCGCCGCGAGGTGGCCCGCATTTCGCTTAACAAGCTCATCGCCGATGGCCGCATTCATCCCTCACGCATTGAAGAAGTAGTTGCCGAGACGCAAAAAGAACTGGAAGCCCACCTGCAAAAACTGGGGGAAGAGGCGTCTCAAGAAGCCGATGTGCCCCGTCTACATGAGCGAATCATCCATCTGCTCGGCCGCCTTCGCTTCCGCACCAGCTACTCCCAAAACGTTCTCCGCCACTCCATTGAAGTCGCGTTTCTGGCCGGCATGATCGCCGAAGAAATCGGCCTCGACGGCAACCTGGCCCGCCGCTGCGGTCTGTTGCACGATATTGGCAAAGCGGCCGACCACGAGGCCGATGGCGGGCACCCCAAGATTGGCGCCGATCTGCTCAAGCGATTTGGCGAGCGTCCCGAGGTCGTGCATGCCGCGCTAGGCCATCACGACGACCTTCGCATCGAGTACCCCTACACGGTTATTGTGGCGGCGGCCGACGCCTGCAGCGCCGGCCGCCCCGGGGCTCGTCGCGAAACGCTCGAACGCTACATCAAGCGGATGGAAGAGTTGGAAGGTATCGCCAATAATTTCCCAGGGGTCGAACAGGCGCATGCCATTCAGGCGGGGCGCGAGTTGCGGGTGCTAGTCCGCTCACGCGACACCACCGACGAGACCGCCGCCAAAATCTGCTACGACATCGCCCGCGCATGCGAAGACCAACTGACCTATCCGGGTGAAATCAAAGTGACTGTGTTGCGTGAAACCCGTGCCATGGAGATTGCTCGGTAACTCGCAAATAAACCCCCTCTGCTCCAACCAAGCGTCGCCTGGTTTGGCCGACGCGCGATTGAGGTTGCGTTGCGAATACTTCTGATCGGCGACATCGTAGGTAAGCCCGGGCGGCAAATTGTGGTCCGCGCGCTTCCGGGGTTAATTCAACGCGAGTCGCTCGATCTGGTGATCGCCAACGCCGAAAACGCCGCCGCTGGCACGGGTTTGACACCGGCAATTTACGAAGAGCTGATTTCCGCTGGAGTCGATGGCATCACGCTCGGCGATCACATCTACAAGCGGAACGAGATTATCGGCACACTCGAGTCGGAAGAGAACATCGTCAAACCCGCCAACTATCCACCCCAGGCGCCGGGCAAGGACTCGATGATCCTCACCGCCAAAAACGGCGTGCGAGTCGGCGTCGTGAGCCTGATGGGCCGGGTCTTTATGCGGCCAGTCGATTGTCCCTGGGCCGCGGCCGACCGAGTGCTCAGCCAGTTGCCCGCCGACATCAAGGTGATCGTGGTCGATTTCCATGCCGAAGCCACCAGCGACAAGCAATTGCTGGCCCGCTATCTCGATGGCCGCGTCAGCGCGGTGCTCGGCACGCATACGCATGTGCCCACCGCCGACGAGTGCGTGCTGCCTGGCGGGGCGGCGTTTCAGTGCGATGTCGGAATGACTGGCCCCTATGACAGCGTTCTCGGCCGCCGCGTCGATCGCGTCCTGGAAACCACCATCACCTTCAACCCCACGCACTTCGATGTCGCCACCGGCGACGTCCGGCTTTGCGGCGCCATGGTCGATGTCGATCCACAAACGGGCCGTGCGCTCTCGATTCGCCGCGTGCGGATCGACGAAAACGAGGCCCGCTCGCTTGCTGAATCGCTCCAGCGAAAAGCGGGCCCCGTGGTGCTCTGACGGCGCATGCAGCGTCCGTGGTGGCCTGCCGCCACTGCTATCGCGTAAACTGATGGTGCTGGCAGACGTCGGCAATCGCTCTTGCTGCTTGCCGGCGCTTTGAGTACCCTCCCGCCCGAGTTGCCTTTGTCCACGACCCAGCCCGTAGCCACGTCTGGCCGACTTTCCCGCGAAGAACGCCTGGGATTGGTTGTTGTTGGGATCGGCGCCGCCGCCATTCTGGTAGTGGCTGCCTGTCTCGATCCGAGTCCGCTTGGTTTTGGCACGCATCGACAACTGGGGTTGCCCCCTTGCACGTTTGTCGCTCTATGGAACATGCCGTGTCCGTCGTGCGGAATGACCACGGCCTTCGCGCATTTCGTGCGTGGGCATTGGCTGGCGGCGCTGCGCAGCAATGTTGGTGGCACAATTTTGGCCGCACTCGCCGCTCTGGCCGTACTGTGGGCGTTTCCTACGGCCGCTCTGGGGCGATGGATAGTTCCCTTGCCGCGCGAGCGCACTTTGATATTCTCCGCGTTCGCCCTGGTCGGCGTGGTGCTGGTCGATTGGGCGCTGCGGCTGACGTTGCGGTAACACACGACCACAGTCCAGAAGCCTTGTTGCTACACCGTTTCGTTCGCGCAGGACGCGCGGATGTCCTTTGCGAGATTCACGGATGATTCGTTCGCGTCGAAGCCTGACTTGTGCGGCGCTGGTGCTCATCGCCTGCTTGGTTCCTGCCGCTGGCTGCGTGAATACGTTGGCTGGCCTCGCCTACATCATCAAGGGCACCAATGTGCCCGCCGAGTACAAGGACCTCAAAGAGAAAAAGGTGGTGGTCGTCTGTCGCACCCCCGCCTCGCTGACCTTTGGCAACGCCAACATTGCGCGCGAGTTGACGCACGAGGTAAGCCGGCTCTTGGAGCAACGAATCAGCAAGGTTGAGATGGTCAGCGCCAGCGACGTGGAGAACTGGTGCGACGAAAACTCCTGGGATGATCCCCGCGAAATCGGCAAGGGACTCGAAGCGCAAATGGTCGTCGACATCGACCTGGAGCACTTCAGTCTCTACAAGGGACAAACGCTCTATCAAGGCAGCGCCGACTACACCGTGCAGGTGATCGACATCGAAAACGGGGGAGACGTCGTATTCAAGAAGACGCCGCCGCAATTGCTCTGGCCCCCCAATTCCGCCGTCCTCACCAGCGAAAAGCGAGAGCCCGAGTTCCGCCAGCAGTATCTCGCGGTGCTAGCTGGCGAGATCGGCGCGCTCTTCTACCCGCACGACGCCTACGATGCTTACGCGCGCGACGCCGACGCGCTCTAGTCTCGCAGCCGCTAGATCGGCGCCGTCGTGCCGGACTTTCCCTCGGTCGCGGCGCAGTCCGCTAGCGACTTCACCCGGCTGCCCAGTTCCGCCGCCACGCGCTCGCTAAACTGCATCGTGCCTAAGTCGCCCGCCAGGTCGCGGGTTCGCACCCCGTCGCGCAAGAGATCGATGACGGTGCTCTTGAGGCAGGCGCCCAATTCGCGCTGGCCGATCTCGAACAACAACATCGACACCGCCAAAAAGATCGCCGTCGGATTCGCGATGTTCTTGCCCGCAATATCGGGCGCCGTCCCGCCGGCCGGGTCGAACATCGCCAGATGCACGGTCCCCTCTGGCGTGAAGCTCAGACTGGCGCTTGCGCCAATGCCCATCGAGCCCGCCAATCCGCAGGCCATATCGCTCAAAAAGTCGCCGTACTCGTTGAGCACCAACACTACCGAGTAACGATCGGGGTGCATGATGATCTTCGCCAACAGCGCGTCGAACAATTCCTCCTGGTGGAGCACGTCAGGGAACTCGGCGGCCACTCCATGCACCACCGTTTCAAACAGGCCGTCGGTGCCCGCCTGAATTGTGTGTTTCGAGGCGCTGGTCACTGTGCGCCCCGACCGCCGCGCAAGCATGAAGGCGTACCGCGCCGCCTCCCAGCACGGTTGTCGCTCCACAATCCGCAGGCTCACGGCCGCTTCCGTGCCGATCAACCTCCCAGGATCATCGTATGTGCCGCCACGCGCCACGCGAATGATGTTGAGCCCCAACTCCTGCTTGAAGTTGGTGGCCACCCCCGGAATCGTCGACACGGGTCGGTGAATCACCGAAAAGTTGCAGAGCTTCCGCAGAATCGCGTTGGGGCTCTCCTTGGCCGTCACGGTGGGATATTTGATCGAGAAGCGATTGCGGTTCATCGCGTCGAACGCTTGCTCATAGAGCGCCGGGCCACGCGTCTCCCGGTTCTTCAAGCTCAAATCAACCGATTCAAACTCGATCTCAATCGGCAGCCGCGCGACGACAATGCGCACCGCCGCCGCAAGCTCTGGCCCAATTCCGTCTCCCAGCAATTCGGTAATCGTGTATTTCACGGCGAATGAGTCCTTTCTCGTCTGGCCCGGCGTTTGGCGCGCCGCAGGCGCGCGTGCTCTCGTAAAATGTAGCATTTTCAGTCGTGGCCGATAGCGATTCGGCGCACGCGTTGACCCTTGCTTCGTCGTCAGATTACGATGGCGGCATGGGCCCCGTGCGAATCGACACGCCAGCAGGCAATCCGATGAACTCGCGCGCCATGGCGCCGTATCCGACAGGTTGGAAACGCCACCGACCGACGCCGCTTGCCCGCGCGTTGACAGCTCTGCTCGTCACGTTGATCGTTGGCAGCGCTCACGCCCAGCAGCCAGCCAGCGATGCCAAGCCGCCGCCCCTTGAGCCGCGCGACGTCGAAATCGAGACCAAGGACGGCGTTGCGCTGCGGGCCACCTGGTACGCCAGCACCGTCGGTGAAGAGGCGGCGCCCCTGATTCTGCTGCACGCTTTGCATGGCAATCGCAACGACTTTCGCGAGTTCGCCTTGTACTTGCAGCGTGAAAAGGATTTCGCCGTGATTGTCCCCGACCTGCGCGGTCACGGCGAAAGCACGCAGCAGGAGTTGCCCACCGGAGAAATGGTGCGCCTCAGCGACAATCGTCTGCGACCACATGACTTTGCCGCCATGGCACAGCGCGATGTCGAGGCCGTCAAACGATTGCTCATTCGGCACAATAACGCGGGCGAACTCAACATCGAACGGCTGGGCATCGTCGGCGCCGAGATGGGCGCGCTGGTGGCGATCGAGTGGGCCTATCAAGATTGGATCGCCGACAGTCTGCCAACGATCAAGCAAGGTCGCGACGTGCGGGCGTTGGCCCTCCTCTCCCCGATGTCGCACTTCAAAACGCTCGATTCTCGCTGGCTGACGCAGCCACCGCTGCGTGGACAGATCGCCTTGCAGATTATCGCCGGCGCCTCAGATTCCGATGGCCTCCGCGATGCCCGCAGCATTTACAACCTGGTGCGCCGCTCCTATCTCAACGGCGGATCGGACGAACCGGCGGCGAACCAACAAGACAAACTCTTTTTCGACGTCGGCTACGACACCAGCCTGCACGGCGCCAAGATGCTTGGCAAGAAACTGGGGCTCGAAGAGCGCATCGCGAGGTTTTTCGAGTTGCAGCTAGTTGAGCCTGATTTGCCGTGGAAAGAACGGAAAAGTCCGCTCTAAACGGCTCGCGGGCGCGTTCAGACGACCGGCTGGCCGACGAGCGCTGTCAGGTTAATGCGCCGCGCCACTTGCTCGTTCACGCGCCGCCCGCAACTCGTCGGCCGAAATCTCCACCATTGGCCCCGGCTCAAAAGTCGGAACATGCAGATCCGGAATCTTCAGTTCCACGCCAATCGGCAGCACGTCCGGGCTTGTGAGCACTTCGCGATTGGCTTCGTAGATCTCCAGTCGCCGATCTTCGCTCCCCAGGTAGCGGCGCGCCAACTTGGCCAGCGTGTCGCCGTCGCCGATCTTGTGCGTGCGCGGGGGCGCTGCCTGCGCGCCGCCGGGCGCCTCGCTTGTCATTCCTTCAATCCGGTTGCTCGCCATGCGAGCCGCGATCGACCCATGATCGTCGCCGCTGTTCCATGGCGGTTCGGCGGGCAATTGATTCGCGATCTTGCCTCGATCGGCCTGCATCTCTGGATCGTTGGAGTTGGGGCGCAAGTCGACGGCGCCCTCCGCATGGGGATCGACAGGGTCGATCCGCCCCAGCAGTTGCGGTGTCGCGGGCGGACCGCTCGACGCAATGGGAGTCTCTGCGTTCGCTCCACGCTGACTTGCCGAATCGGGACCACTGATTGGCGCCGGACGTCGGAACCATAGCGCCCCACCCACGCCCGCAGCCAAGACAAGCGCGGCCACCACCACTCGCTGGTTCGATTGCATTGGCGACCTCACCTTTCCATTGCGACGGCCGCGGCGCGGAGCGCGCCACCATCTTTCTATCGGCCAGCGGTCCCGAAAGTTCACCACGTTTCGGCTGCGGCAATCAGCAATTTGTCCGCAGCCTGGCAATGCCTCACATGTGGGCAAACTAGAGCGCTCGCGCCAGTCTTAGCGACCGTGACAATCGTCATGCCGTTGCGCAACGCACTCGCTTGGCGCCGATTACGCCCGTGTCACGCGGATCGAAATGGATCGGCCGCTAGCTGGCGGCGCGCTGCAATCGGCCGACACCCGCGCCGCTAGTAGCGGCGCTGCGCCGCTTCTGCCACTCGTACAGCCAGAGCAACACTGGCGAGGCAATGTACACCGTGCTGTAGGTGCCCGCGATGCAACCAATCAACAGCGCAAACGCGAAGCCGTGAATGCCTTGACCTCCCCAGATGTAGAGGATGAACACGGTCATGAACACGGTCAGCGCGGTCAAGATGGTGCGGCTGAGCGTTTGATTGACGCTCAGATTCACAATCTCCGCCGTGATGTCGGGACTCTTGCCGCGCACCTCGCGAATGCGATCAAAAATCACGATGGTGTCGTTGAGCGAGTAGCCAATCAGCGTCAAAAACGCCGCGATGATCGGCAGATCGATTTTGAACGGATCGACCAGCAAGAAGCCCATGGATGGCGCCAGATACGAGCTAAGCGCTAAGGCGCCAAGTGTCACCAACACGTCGTGGATCAGCGCCACGACCGCGGCAATGCCGAAGATCGCCTTCTGAAATCGCAGCCAAATATAAACCACAATCAACAGTAAGCTGGCGATCATGGCGTAGATCGCTTGCTCTTGCGTGCTTCCCGCCACCTTGGCGCCAAACGACACCAGCGACGGAAAGTGCGGCCGTGACGCCAATTGCTGATCGAGCTTGGCAACTGCCTGCGTGATGCGTTCAGCCTGTCCGCCGCGCTGCGCCGCGTCGGCGGGCGCCGCGATCTTTAGCTCCCACTCGGTGGTCTGACCACTGCTGCGCCGATCGTTCTGCAGGTTGAACAACTCCAACCGCAGTCCCGACTCGGGCGTATTAGCGAACAGCGACTCAAGCTGATCACGCAGCGTCTCGTACGATGTGGCGTCGGCAAACGTGAGCTTGGCTTGGGTGCCGCCGGCAAACACGCTCTCAATCGCGCCCGTGACCGGGGTTTGGCCCAGGTTTAGCGCGCCGTCTAAGGGGGGGACAACCGGCGTTGCGGGCGCTGAAGGCGCAGGTGGGCTTGTTGTGGCGGCAGGCGTCTGGGTGGCTGGGTTAGCCTGTGCCAGTTCCAGTGCGACCGACACCCGCTGCGCCGAGCGCCGCTGCCAATAGTTGGCCATCTCCGCCGCCAACGATTGCTCAGGATGCGTCGCGCTGGACTGTTGTTTCTCGTCGGCCTTTGCAGGCGCAGTGGCCGGAATCTCCGGCGCGACGCCCTCGATCGCTCGCACCTCCGACGCCTTCACATGCTGAGTCGCCAACTTGTCGCCAAAGATCTGTACGAGCGCCTCCTGCACTTTGCTTTGATCGAGCTGCGAGGTGTTGATCTCGATGCGCTTGCCTTGCTCCTCGTTCTCAAAGCTCACGTAGTTCACCGTGGCGTCGGGCAACTCCGCGACGTGCTCGTCGATCAAATCGCGTACCTCGGCGATCTCCTGCGGTTCGTTGAAAAGCATCGTCACCTGGGTGCCGCCGGTGAAATCGATGTTCAGCAGGTTGCTCCCACGAGCGAACACCGCTGCCATGCCAATGGCGATGACCACCAGCGAGGCCACAATTGCCGGCTTGGCCACCCGCATGAAATCAAAATGCGTGACGCCGACGAATTGCCTCATCTTGAGTTGAGTGATCCAGCCTTGCCGCTCCGCGACGTCGAAGATCAACCGGGCGACGAAGGTCGCCGTGAACAAGCTCAACGACAAACCGACGAACAAGGTGACCGCAAAGCCCTTCACCTCCGCGGTGCCGATGATGTACAGCACGACGGCGGTCAAGATGGTGGTCACGTTCGAGTCGATAATCGTCGACATGGCCTTGCTAAAGCCGTTGCGTATCGCCATCCGCAAGGTCGCCCCTTTGGCTAGTTCCTCGCGGATGCGCTCGTAAATCAGCACGTTCGCGTCGACCGCCATGCCCACCGTCAGCACCAGACCGGCGAGGCCCGGTAACGTGAACGCGGCCTTGATCGTGATCATCACGGCCAGCGTCAGCAGAATGTTCAGAATTAGCGCAACGCATGCCACAATGCCCGAAAAGCGATAATAGAAGATCATGAAGAGCATGACCGCCAGCACCGAGGCTCCCATCGACAGCGCCCCGCGGCGGATGGTGTCTGGTCCCAGAGTGGCGTCGATGATCTGCACCTGTTCAGGCGTCTCGCTCAATTTCGCCGGCAACTGTCCCGCCCGCAGCACGTCGACCAAGGAGTCGACTTCCTCCTGCGTGAAACGCCCCGTAATCGTGCCGCGGTCGCTGATCGTGCTTTGAATGTACGGCGCCGAATCGAGCGTGCCGTCCAGGATAATGCCCAAATGTCGCTTGAACTCCGCGTTGGTGGGGTCGGGCAAGTTCTCCCCCGTCAGGCGGCTAAATAGTCGTGAGCCGCGCGCGTTAAACTCAAAGTCGACCGAAGGGTTGCCCGTCTCATCGTGACTGGCCGCCACCCGTCTGAGGTAGTCGCCGTTCACGTTCTGCTGGTCAATGTTCACCAGCACCTCGGTTTGTCCGCGCTCGTTCTTGCGAGTTAGCAGGTTCGGGTCGCTCCCAAGCTGCGCCGCGGCGTGTTCCGACATCGGCACCCACTCGGCCAATCGCTTGCCATCGGGCCCCAGGATTTGCACTGCGGTCTTGTTTTGCTCGGCAAGCTGCCGCGCGCGGTCGTGTCGGGTGTCGCGCGTGTCGGCCAAAATTCGGAACTCGAGCGTGCCAGCGCTGCTGATTTTCTTTTCAATCCGGTCCGCCTCTGCCCGGTTGTCCGCTTCCGGAATGATCACCTCGATGTCGTTGCCGTAGGGCCGAATCGAAACTTCGCTCGTCCCGCTCGGGTTCACTCGGCGCGTGACCGCGGAGATCAGCTTGTCCATGTCCACCGTCGTCTCGCCGATGGCGTTGTTCGGCTGGACAGAATAGATCAATTTAGTGCCGCCGCTCAGATCGATGCCCAGCTTCGGCGGCCAGCCAAAAAAGGTGATCGCTGCTCCCGCCAACGTGGCGAACAACACCAGGCTGATCTTCCACCCGTGATCCGGCATCCGCCACAACTTCGCCAGCCAAGCGCCGATCACCACCGGCAGCACGATCACGGCCAGTGTCGCAAGTACGATCAAATACGAGGACATTGCGGACTTCCTCAGTCAGTTCAAGTATTGGGTTTGGTTTCCCCGGCCTCATCGCCCAGGATGCGCGAGATCGAACTCACGGTCACTCGCAGTTTGGTGTTCGACGATTCATCGACTTTCAGCGTCACTTCGTCCGCCTCGCGGCGCACATTGAGCACCACGCCGTAGATGCCCCCGACCGTCACCACGCGATCATTCTTCTTCAGGCCCTCCAGCAATTTCTCGCGGGTTTGCTGCTCGCGCCGTTGCGGTCGAATCAGCATCAAATAGAACACCAGCCCGATAGCCGCCAGCGGAAAGAGCATGCCGTAAGGGCTAGGCCCTGGTGGGGCCGCCGGCGCGGCGCCGCCGTTTTGTGCCAAGAGCACACAACTCTCAAAGAGAAGCGCGTTCATCGAGTCTCAGAAGTTGATGCGAAGCGGTCGTGGACTGCCGACCGACTCGATCCAGCAAGGGGCCATTCTACGTCAGGCCCCACCGACCACGACTCGGCGGTTCTAGGTGAAGCCGCTCATCTTAAGCCTTTGGCTAGTAAGCAACAAGGGCAGCCAGCAGCGGTTCGACTCTCGCGCCGCCAGGCGTCATCCACCCTTTCGCCAACCGCTCAACTTGCGCTCCAGATACGGCACGAAAGCGTCGCGCTCGATGGCCTCGCGCGCTCCGCACATCAGCCGCTGATAGTATGTCAGGTTGTGTGCCGACAGTAGCACCGGCCCCAGCATTTCGCCCGCCATGAACAAGTGCCGCAAATATCCCCGGCTGAATCGACACGCCGGACATGGACATGCCGCGTCGATCGGGCGTTCGTCCCGCTCATGCTGCTTATTGCGCAGCCGCAGCGCCCCCTCGTCTGTGAATGCCAGCGCGTTGCGCCCATTGCGAGTAGGCATCACGCAATCAAACAGGTCGATGCCGCGCCGCACTCCCTCGAGCAAATCTTCGGGGCGCCCCACGCCCATCAAATAGCGCGGCCGATCGGCCGGCATCGCGGGCACGGTCACATCGAGCATGCGGTACATATCTGCGGGATCTTCCCCCACGCTAAGCCCCCCCACCGCATAGCCAACAAAGTCCAAATCCGCCAGCCGCCGCGCGCAATCGACGCGCAGATCAGCTTCCAGCCCCCCCTGCACAATTGCAAACAGCGCCTGGTCGCCGCGCTGCGCGGCATTCTGGCATCGCTTGGCCCAATGAATCGTGCGCTCCACCGCTTCGCTTAATCGCGCGCGATCGCACGGCAAGCCCACGACGTCGTCGAGCACCATTGCCACATCGCTGCCGAGCGCTTCTTGAATGGCCACTGCCCGCTCGGGAGAAAGCTCCAGCAATCGACCGTCGATATGCGAGCGAAAGGTGGCGGCTTCGTCGGTCACCCGCCGCATTTGCGCCAGGCTAAAGAGCTGAAATCCGCCGCTGTCGGTCAAGATGGGGCCATCCCAACCCATGAATCGATGCAGCCCCCCTAGTTCAGCAACGACATCTTCGCCGGGGCGCAAAGTCAGGTGATAAGTGTTTCCCAACAACATCTGCGCCCCCGTGGCGCGCACCTGATCGGGCGACATTCCCTTCACGGCGCCTTGTGTGCCCACCGGCATGAAGGCCGGCGTATCGACGTGGCCGTGCGGGGTGCAGAATACGGCTCTCCGCGCCGCGCTACCGGCATCACGGTGCTTGATCTCGAATCGAAACTCGCTGGCAGCGGTCAACGTTTGCCTTTGAATGAGCCTTAAATAGTTGAAACTTCGAATCCCTCGCGTCATTGAGTCGCAGCGCTGTCACAACTTAGCAAAGTGCCCGTTGACGGCAATCGCTCGCAACCGCCGGGCCATCTTGGCTATACTATCTCGCATACTTGCTGCCCCTGCCGCGCGAGGAATTGCCCATGACGCCGGCCCCTAAGCATCGTCACGCCGCGCACGCCTTCGAGAGTTTCAATGCTCGCCAGCGAGAGGGGCTTGTTGTTGTGCATCGTCGTGGCGTGCTCAAGGCTAGTCTCGCAGGATTGGCCGGGCTGAGCCTGCCCGGCCTGCTACGCGCCCGTGCTGCCCCCATGCCTGCGCCGCGCCGCAAGAGCGTCATTTTGCTGTGGATGACCGGCGGCCCCAGTCACATCGACACCTGGGATCCCAAACCAGAGATGCCCCTCGAGAATCGCGGCCCATTTGGCGTGATTTCCACCAAGCTGCCTGGAGTGTACTTAAGCGAGCATCTGCCCAAGCAAGCCGCCATGATGGATCGGCTGACCATCATCCGCTCGGTCGATGCTCAGTTTTCCAATCACGAGCCGAACCAGGTGTTTCAGACGGGCAATCTGGCGGCAGAACCACGCATCAATCGCGAGGCCGAGCACTATCCGGCAATCGCCTCGATCGCCGCCAAGCTCAAGGGCCCGGCCGACCCTGCATTGCCCCCATACGTGGTTCTCAATATGAAATCGCGCTCCCATTTGGCATGGGGCGGTTTTCTCGGACAAAAATACGACCCCTTCGATGGCAGCGCGGCGACTCGAATTTTTGGCCAGGTTGGGGCGGTGCCGCACGAGCGCATCCTCTCACGCCGCGAATTGCGCGCTCAACTCGATCAATTCCGTCGCGATCTCGATGAGGGTGGCGCGATGGCCGCCCTCGACGCCTTTGAACAACAAGCAGTGCGACTGGTTGCCGGCGAGCATGCCCGCGAGGCATTCGATCTCACCCAAGAAACGCAAAAGACTCGTGATCGCTACGGCGAGCATCCGTGGTGTCAGCAGGCGCTGCTCGCCCGTCGCCTGGTTGAGTCCGGGGTCAGCTTCGTCACGCTTGATCTGAGTAACCACGGCGCATCGGGCACTTGGGACACACACGGAGACAACATTCCTCCGTACGGTGGCATCACCAAGGGGTTGCAACCGCTCCTGCCGGTGTTCGATCACCTCCTCACCACGCTCGTCGCCGACCTGGAGGAGCGTGGCTTGACCAACGATGTCTTGGTGCTTGCCATGGGCGAGTTCGGCCGCACCCCCACCCTCGGCACGCAAGGCAGCACTGACGGGCGAAATCACTGGCCGCCCGTCATGTCGATGACTATTGCCGGCGGAGGATTTCGCCACGGACAGATTATCGGCGCCAGCGAGCGCGACGGCGGACACATCAAGAACCGCCCCGTTACTCCGGGTGACATCGCCGCCACCATCTATCACCACATGGGCGTACCACTCGACGCCACGTACCTCGATTTTCGTGGCCGGCCCCGATACATCGTCGAAAATGGCCAGCCAATCACCGAACTCATCGGCTGAACACGCAACGCGCCCTCGTCCAAGTGGCGCGTTTGCTATCAGTCCATCACCCAGCCGTCGCGCACCGTGGCGCCTTTCTCCACCACCACGATTCCGTCGGAGATCAAGATTCCATTGCTTTCTTCGCGCTCGGCAATGCCCTGAGGGTTGGCCAATCGCACCTTCCGGCCAATGCGGCAATTCTTATCGACAATCGCCCCCTCGATCACACTCCCTTCGCCAATGCCGATGTGCGGCGCCCCCACCGAATCATCGGCCGCCAATTCTTCTGGCGACTGAAAGCTGTCGGAGCCCATCAGCACCGAGTTGCGAATCACAACCCCCGCTCCGATACGGCAACGCAAGCCAATCACGCTGTTCTCAATCACCGCGCCCTCGCAAATCAGGCAGCCATCCGAGATCAGGCTGTGGCGAATCGTCGCGCCTTCCATGCGCGACGGAGGCAAAAATCGCGAGTGCGTGAAGATCGGCGCATTCGGCGACTCCAGATCAAAGGGTGGATTCCGCCGCGCTAGTTCCAGGTTCGATTGGTAAAAGGAGCCAATCGTGCCAATGTCTTCCCAATAGCCGTCGAACAGGTGGGCATGCACCCTTCGCGCGCGGATCGACGCCGGAAAAACCTCTTTTCCAAAATCGGCGTAGTTGGTCTTGGTGAGCACGTCCAACAACGTATCGCGGTTGAACAGATAAATGCCCATGCTCGCCAGGCACTCGCGCCCGCGACTGGGGATGCCCATCTCGTCGATCCAACTCGGCTCGGTGCGAATCATATCGACTTCAGCATCGGTCTTAGGCTTCTCCAAAAAGCCCACCACACGCCCGCTGTCGTCGATCCGCATGATGCCAAAGCCAGCCGCCTGTTGCCGGCTCACGGGCAAAGTGGCGATCGACACGTCGGCCTTGGCCTCCAAATGCGTGCGCAGCATGTCACGGTAGTTCATGTGATAAAGCTGGTCGCCCGACAAGATCAGCACGTAGTCGACGCTTTGCTCCTGCAGATAACGCAGGTTTTGCCGCACCGCGTCGGCCGTGCCCTGATACCATTCGGTGGAACCCAGCGTCTGCTGGGCTGCCAAAATCTCCACGAATCCGCCGGTGAACTGATCGAAGTTGTAGGTCTGCCGGATATGGCGGTGCAGGCTCACCGAATTGAATTGAGTCAGCACGTAGGTGCGCCGGATGCCGCTGTTGATGCAGTTGGATAGCGGGATGTCGATCAACCGATACTTTCCCGCCAAGGGCACCGCTGGCTTGGAGCGATATTTCGTCAGCGGGTAAAGGCGCGTACCGCGCCCCCCGCCTAGCACCAGAGCCAGTACATTATCCATCGCCGCGGTTCTCCCGTTTCAATTGTTTTCTCGCCGGACCGCGTCGGCGGCCCGTTCTTGTGCCGACAAGATCATGGCAGGCTGCCCATCATGGCGCCATCTAAGCACACCCTGCGCGCCAATCCAGCGCGCTACGCGGAACATACCGCCTGGCCGAATGCCGAACCTGGCGCTACGCACACTGCGCAACTCATGTTAACATCGTGCGATTCAACGCAAACGCCATGCCCTGGCCTACGACCTGATTCTTCGACCAACGATGCAAGATGCTGTCGGCAATCTCGCCGTAATCGACCTGATCATCATTGTCGCCTACATGGCCGGCATGCTGGTCGTCGGCGGCTATTTTGCCCGTTTCATCCATTCCTCAGGCGACTTTTTCCTGGCCGGCCGATCGCTCCCCTTTTGGGCGGTCGGCGTCTCGATCGTCGCCTCCGATATTGGCGCCATCGATCTCGTTTTCGGCTCCGGCGGCACCTATCGCTACGGCATCGCGCAGGCCAACTTCGATTGGATCGGCTCCATGCCGGCCGTCCTCTTCGCGGCGTTCGTCTTTGTGCCGTATTACTGGCGCGCCGGCGTCTACACTATTCCCGAGTTTCTCGGCCGCCGTTATAACGCCGGCGTCCAAACCATTCAGGCCGTGATCTGGCTCATCTTCATGTCGGCCAATGTGGCCATGATGCTCTGGACCTCGGCGGTCATCTTGCAGCCAATTCTCGGTTGGGAGCCGTGGCTCGCCATCACCGTCACCGCGATCCTCATCGGCATCTACACCGTCACTGGTGGGCTGGCCGCCGTGGTCATGACCGACGTGATGCAAGTCGTGGTGATGTTTGTCGGCACCGGCGCTTTGGTCGTATTGTCGCTGTGGGAAGCGGGCGGGCTCGGCGCGGTTGCCGCTAAGATCCAGTCGCAAGGCGGCAACGAAAACTTCTTTCGCCTCCTCATGCCGCACAGCGCCGATACTCCGTACCCCTGGACGGGCATCGTCTTTGGCCTGGGGCTCATCATGTCCACCGCCTACTTTGTCGGCAATCAAGCCGTCTTACAGCGCGCCCTCGGCGCCCGCAGCGAGTGGGATGCCAAGGCGGGCATGCTCGTCGCCGGACTATTGAAGCTGTTGATCCCCGTCTTAATGTTCATCCCTGGTCTGGCCGCGCGGGCCCTCTACCCAGAATTGGAAAAGGCCGATCAAGCGGTGCCCATGCTCGTCGCGCGTTTGATGCCACCCGGTCTCACGGGCCTGATGTTCGCCGCGTTCTTCGCCGCCATCATGTCGAGCGTCGATTCGTATCTCAATTCGTGCGTCACGGTGTTCATCTCTGATCTCTATAGCAAAGGCTACCGCGGAGTCACCGGTCGCCCCCTGTCCGACCGGCATGGCCTGATCCTCGGCCGTTGGTTCACTGTCGCGCTGCTTGTGGCTGGCTGCCTCGCCGCGCCCTGGATCGGCAAATTCGAAACGCTTTACGTCGCGCTACAAACCCTGCTCTCTCTCTTCCAAGGCCCCACACTCGCCTTGTTGCTCCTCGGCATCCTCTGGTCGCGCGCCACTGGCTGGGGTGGGTTAGCCGGGTTGATTGCCGGTGTCACCAGTAGCACGCTACTCACCATCCTGGGTGACGCCGTGTTCCCATCCGCCGAGCCGTTCCTGTTTGTTTCCATTTGGTCGTTTCTCATCACGCTGTTTGTCACCGCCGTCGTCAGCCTTGCCACCCCGCGCGAGCCGCCAGAAAAGCTGCGCGGGTTGGTTTACGGTCAAGTCCTGCACGACGAACCGGTACAACAGGCGCTCGAGCAGCGAGTGCGCAACATCGACTCCAAAGCGGGCTCGATATGAACAGTCAAGCAAATGAAAACGATTCCGCCGGCGCTTGGCAATTGTCGCTTCAGTCGCTATTGCTTATCGCGGCCGGAATCGTAGTGGCAATCACGATCGCGGTCGCGCTCATTCGCCAGCGAGAATCGGTGATCGCCGCGATGCGCGATACGCTTGGGCCACCACTCAAATCGCTGCATGCGCCGCTCGACCGCGCCCTCGACGCCGTGCCCATGTCCGTCGCCCAAGGCTGCACGATCGGGCTGTTTGTCATGGCGGCAATCTTCGCTTGGTGCATGCCGCGGCGCTACATTTATCTCGGCGCCCCCGATCAGGCCCGTTGGCGCGATCTGCGTATCTGGGCCACGTTGGTCCTCGTGCCGTACATGATCATCTACTACTGGCTGGGGATTTAACGCATGCCGCCGACCATCGATCCCCTCGTCGAGCAAAAGCAGCGCGACGCCATGACCTTTGTGCTGCTGGGCGGATTCTTCACCGTGATGGCTCTGCTTGTCCTGATCGGCACGCTTTGGACCCTTGCACGTCCCCACGCCATGGTGGTGAATCTGGTCGCCGGACTGATCCTGCTTGCCATGGGCGGCGCTATGTTCGGATTTGGCGTCCACAAGCGCCGCCTCGCAGATTACCCGCGCGAAGAACAACCGTGAACGCGCTGGTCCATTGGATAGATCGCAAGACCGCCTGGCGCCGGCTGCACCGGTCGGGCCTTTACGCATGGCTCAAGCCGCTCGCAAAAAAACGCGCGTCGAAAGCCCGGATCGAACTGACTTTGTTGCCGTACTATCTCGTGACGTTTGGAGAATCGCCGACAAAGGTGCGCTTTCTGGCGAGCGCGCAAAACGACCACGTCGCGCGCATAAGCCACGCGCGGCTCCATTGGCGCCAATGCGACGAGGAACAAGTGTTGCCCGCGATTATCACGCCACAAATGGCGGAGCAACACGCTCAGGCATTTCTCAGCCGAGCGGTCTTGGCCAGTGGCCGCTCGACGTTGGCGGCCGGCGCGCCGTCAAACACGGAGCTAATCGCCTACCCGTATTGGGTCTACTACTATCAGCGCTCGGCCGGTAAGCTAGACGCCAAATTGCTCGACGCCGTGACAGGCGCTCCCGCCGGCCCGCGCGTCAAATCCGCCTTCCTCGCCGCCATTCTCTCACACTGAGCGGCATACGGTCTCCGCCCTTACCTACGGATGAATGATCGCTAATCGCATGTCCAACATCACCTATCAAGACGGTCGATTCTACAAGGACGGACAGCCGTTCTTTCTCATTGCCGCCGACTATCCCTACTTCCGCGATCGCCGCGATAACTGGGAAGATCGCCTGCGCAAGCAAAAGGCAGCGGGCATCAATACCATCACCTTCTACATCTGCTGGCGGCACCACCTGCAATGGAAAGATGGTCGTCGCTGGTACGACTTCACCGGTCAGACAAAGGACAATCGCGATGTCGTCGGGTACATGCGCCGCATCGCCGACCTCGGACTTTACATGATCGTCAAGCCAGGTCCGTTCATTCATTCCGAACTGAACATCGGTGGCCTGCCCGACATTGTTTCGCCCAGCTTCAACCCCGGCATTCCCGCGGCACGGCGTCATCATGGCCGGCCCGCGTATTGGGGCTACGACGCCAGCATCTTGCCTGCCGCCTACGATTCCCAGGTCGATGCTCTCTGCCGCGAATGGCTCCAAGAGGCCGCCGAGGTCATCCGCCCCTTCGCGCATCCGGCCGGCCCCGTGATCGCGCTGCAACCCAACGACGAGACGCTCTACTGCACCTCAAACGATCCGCCGTGGCACATTGGCTACGAACCGTCGGGCGTCAAATACTTCCAGCAACTAATGACCGAGCGCTACGGCGACCTGGAAAACTACAATCACCTGCACGGCACGCGTCTCGACAGCCTCGACTTCATCGACCCGCCGCGACTTCAAGTGATTGCCGACGACTCGCCTACCGGTCAGGCCGTTGGACCCGACAGCAAAGAGCAGATGTTGCGCTACGTCGATTGGGCCGAGTATCAATGGCGACTGCGACGCGACAATTATTTGCGCGCCAAACAGTATCTCAACATCGATCTCCCCTACCTTACGAACTACGCCGGCATTACGCCACCGATTCAGGAGAACGTCCCTGATCAGAAGGACCATGCCCACGAGGCGATCCCCGCCGATTACGCCCCGCTCTATCCCGAATGGTGGTTCGCGATGAACCGCATCGAGAACGACGCCAACGAGTGTCACTATGGCATGATCAGTTGGCTCGGCGTGGCGGCCTACGATCGCGATGTGTTCGACCGCTACATCAACACCGCGCGCCGCGCACGCGGCATCAACATGGAGGAAAATTGGGGCTTCGGCACCCTCTACGACGCCAAAAGCCGTTATCCGCTGGTCCCCTTTTTCCAAACGCTTGCCTCGGTGGCTGGCGGCGCCACCGGTTACGTCATCTTCACCTGCGTCAACACCGAGCATTGGGAACCCTCTCTCGATCGCATCACCAAGCTGCAGTGCAATTCCTTCCCGTCGCATGCGCCGATCGACGAGCGCGGCAACCTCACGCCAATGTACGACACGGCCGGAATGCTCAACCGTTGGTTCGCCGACCACGGCGACGCCTTCTTGCAATCCGATCTGGAGATCGATTGCGCCTATCTGCTCTACGCCCCTTACGCCGCCGTCTCCTCTTGGACTCCGGACGAGCGCTTTTGGCGTCTGAAAGACCACGACATTCCCCGTTGTGGCCGCCAAGGCTTCGAAGAGTTTTCCCAGTCGCTGCAACAGGCGGGCTATGCCTTTGGCATGTTCGAGCTAGACGCGGCCAGCGACCAGCAGATGCAACACCCGCGCTCCCTGGCGATCCACAGCGCGTTCTTCATGGACCACGCCGCGCAAGACCGCCTCGCCCGCTATATCGAATCGGGCGGCAAACTTTTCATCTCAGGCGAGTTGCCCATCGTCGATCTGGAGTGGCGCCCCTGCGAGCGGCTCAAACAAGCGGTTGAAAAATCCGCCCGCGCAGGCAACGTCGTTTACGACCGAGACAACCTGTTTGCCAATGGCAAGTTCGCAGAACGGCTCGCGGCCAGCGGCATCCGTTCCAATGTCGGCTATTCCCTCGACATGCGGACCTTTGTCTACAAGCGCGCCGACGCGCACGATTACTTCATCTTCTTTTTCAACTTTGATCTCGCGGGCGAACACGAGAAACAGATCGAGTTCTATGGGCAGCGCCTGTCGCTGCGGGTCGGCTCCAAGACCAGCGGTGCACTTCGCGTTCAAGACGGCAAACTCGTCGCCTGGCTCGTGAAGGGACTCAATGAGGTGGAAGGGATCACCGCCAAGGTGCGCATCCAATACCAGGATCAGGTGGTTGAGCAGATCGGCGATTTCAGTTCGTCAGGCTGATCGTTTTTTGCCGATTGGCGATCACCCCTTGGCCATTCAGCGCGATGCTACAGATCGCCGCTGCCCGCCGCATGGCCTGCGTTCACCGCGCGCAGGTGCTGTGTTTCGTTCAGCGTTAGCAACTTCACCCGCTGTGTCCAGCCGATCCGGCTGATCGATCCGTTGATCAAACTAAAGGGATTCACCTCTGCCGGGATTTTCAATAGCGCCTTGAACGCGGCCGACAAGATGCCGCCATGCGCCACCACGGCCACATGCTCATACGGCAACTCCCGAATCGCCAGCATCACGGCCAATCCGCGTTCCATGAGCGCCCGGCGCGATTCGCCTCCCGGAATGACAAAGTCGGGCGCCTGCTCGATCCATAATCGCGCTTCGACGGGATGTGACGATTCGATTTCAGACCAGCGCAGCCCCTGAAAGATTCCGGCATGAATCTCTTTCAAGCGATCGTCGGTCTGTGGCGCCAGGCCATGACGCTGGGCGATCGGTCGAGCCGTCTCCAGTGCGCGCGACAACGGACTCGCGATGACCACGTCGATGGGGTATTGCGCAAGCTCCTCCGCCACCGCCAGGCTTTGTCGCTGCCCCAGCTCCGAAAGCGGTACGTCCAATTGCCCCTGAATTCGCCCCTCGGCGTTATACTGGCTTTCGCCATGTCGGACGCAGTACAGAATCATGCGAAGTCGGCGGCTCCATGCTAGTCGCTAAACCCTGGCGATTTTAGCGTTTGACGGGGCAATTGTGTCAGAGCGATGTGTTTTGCTGGTTCCTGAGTTAAACTGAACCGCTGCCAATACTTGCGCGACGATTCGCCTCGCCGGCCTGGCGCGCCAAATCAGCGCGGCTTGTCCCCATTTTCATACGCACGGGCAATCAACATACGGACCGTCGCAATTTCATGCAGCTTACAGAGTACGCCATCGGAATGAGCCCCAAGGATCTCTTCGAGATCCTGGTGCGCGAGCATGCCGAAATGTTGCAAATGTACCTGCGCTGCGTGGTGCGCGATCCCGTGGCCGTGGACGATTTGTTTCAGGAGACCATGCTGACCGCTTGGAAGACGCTTGAACGCTTCGATCGCAGCCGCCCGTTTGGCCCCTGGCTGCGCGGCATCGCCGGCAAGTTGGTGTTGGCTCACCGTCGGCGTTCCGCAAGAAACATGATGCTTTGCGACGAACAAGTGCTCGAACATCTGGAAGGGCGGCACGCGGCTTTGAATCGAATGCCGGGTGATACCTTGGACGACAAACTCGATGGACTGCGGCAGTGCCTGGAAACTCTGCCCACTCGCTATCGCGAGGCGGTCCGCTTGCGGTACACCGAAGGGCTGCATGGGGCCAGTTTGGCGGAAAAGCTCGAAATTTCCGGAGAGGCCACCAAAAAGCGATTGCAACGCGGTCGAGCGCGGCTGCTGGATTGCATGCAGCGCAAGCTCGCGGCCGTGGGTGAGGCGATATGAACGACGATTACGATTCGCACGACGACCACCTGAGTGAATTTGGACATGCCGACGATCTGGCCAGCCAATGGCTCGACGACGGCTTGCCCGTTGATGCCGATCAGGTTCATCCGTTGGATCAGCAGCGGTTCGCCGACCTCGCGTTTTTGAATGCCCTTCTCGAACGAGTGCATATGCCCGACCCCCGCAACAACGAAGAGCGCGTGCAGCGCGTCTTGGCGTCGATCGTCGACCAAAGCGAGTCGACCCAAACAGAATTGGCGCGTCCTGCCGTTGTGCATGCCCGGGTTTATCGCGCCCAGCGCTGGCTGTTCTCCTCAGTTTCAGCCGCGGCGATTTTGGCCGCGCTGTTCGCCTTTTATTGGACCGACCCGACTCGCACCGCGCATGCCGCCGTCCATCGCGCGCTGGTCAACGCCACCAGCTTGCAAGATCGGCAATATCGCGTCACCACCGAGGTGCGCATCTCCACGAACCATTCCATGTCGTTCGAGTCGTTTCTCACGGTTCGCGGCGGCGAGAAGTTCACGCTGCGGCATCCTGCGATGCTCGGACAAGCTTGGCTCGGCAGTAACGGAGAGGAAACCTGGGTGGTGCCCGCCATGGGGCAGCCACGCCGCGAGTCAGACCCCAAATTGGCCATCGAATGGGCCAAGAAACATGGCATCGGCCTGCCAGAAATGCACATCAGCGCGCTCATCGAGTTCTTGCAACAACAATTCGACTTGGAGCTGATGCCCAGCGAGAAACTACCGGGCGAAGACGACACGCGCTGGCAGCGTTTGCGCGGAGAACGGCGACAGTCCGACAAGGACAAGCCGCAACTGGTCGAACTCTGGGCCAATCCCAAGACCGGGGTCGCCCGCAAGATCCTGCTCGACTGGGATCGTCAGGGCGCCGATCTGGGGCTGACCCGCATCACAGTTGATCTGGTCAGCGAAGACCACGTTCCCGATAGCTGGTACGAGGCGGCCAGTCATCAGCCGCTGCCGGTGCTTCCCATCCCGCCCATCATGCCAGTGGTTGGCCCTTAGAGTCGCTGTAATCGGCAAGAACTGCTGATTCCGCTTAATCGATACTCTCGCCGCGGTCGATATTCCCTCCTGCAAGTTTGGCCAGCGCCGCGCAAGCGCCGGTCGGTCTACAGGGAAGCGACCTCTTCGCGGGTGAGATGATGCTGAAGCGACTCTTTGCCGTCCTGGCGATCGTGTTTTTGTTGTTGAGCGGACTCGCCTATCTGCTCGACGCCGCGCTTGCCGGCCAGCCGTCCCAAAGCTCGTGGTTGGATGCTTTGTTGCCGCGCGGGTCCGCGGCCTATGCCGCTGAGCCAATGGCCATGCGCCCGGCCAGGGCCAGTTCGCGGCGCGCCCTGCCTGCGCGTCGCATTCGCGCGGCCGAAGCCATGGAATCCGACCTGGCAGGCGTCGAACCAATACCCGCGCACGATCCGCTGCACGACCAAGCGGTTGTTGTCGCGCCCGTTTCCGCTACCGATGAGTTCGGTCCGCCCCACGAAGATCGAGATGTCGTCGCGGACTTGGCGGCGCCGACCGATGTGAACACTGAGCATTTCACGCCGCTGGCCGATCTGGGCAGCGACGCCCCCGAATCCCTCGTTCAGAGTGTTGCCTCAGAGCCGGAAATCGAAATTGCGACAGATAATGCGCCATCTGCCACCTCGAATTACGAGTCGGGCGAGCCAACTCTCGCCGAACAATCGCCGACTCGTCACGACGAATTCCAGATGGTCGAATCGGCGATCGAGGATGGCGAACACCATGGCGATGCGGCCGCGATGCTCGGACCCAAGCATTCGCCTGCGCCGCTTGGACTCACCGGAGCGCCCGATGGCGCCACTGGCGCGGGATCAGAAGTCGAGTGCGGAGCCGACGAGTTTGACGGCAGCGACGATCAGCAGCAATCCGAGGCTGACGGGGCGCTCCCATCCGCCGGAGCCGTGCTGCTTCGCTGGCGAACGCCGCGCGAGGTGAGCATCGGTCAGCAGATGCACTGCGGCCTCGAAATCAAGAACACCGGCGGCGCGGTTCAAAACGTTGTCGTCCGGGCAACTCTCTCCAAGCATGTGCGCCTCGATGGAACCAATCCCAAGCCACAGCGCAAAGAGCGTCAACTCATCTGGCAGTTGGGGGAGATCGAGGAAAATGGCAAGCGGCTGATCGAATTCGAACTGACTCCGGAAACAGAGGGCGAAGTCACGCCGCAAGCCGATGTCACTTTCACACGAGCTACGCAGGCCCGCATTCAGGTGCTGCGTCCCGACCTTGAGCTCACCCTCGAAGGGCCGGCCCAGATGATCAGCGGTCAGGCGGTCATGTACGAGTTCAAGGTCCACAATCCCGGTAGCGGGCGTGCGCATAATGTGGTGATCGAAGCCACCCTGCCCGAGCCGCTCAAGCATCCCGAAGGCGCCAAGTTGTCATACTCCGTCGGCACGCTGGGCCCTGGCGAGTCGCGCCTGGTGCAAACGCCCATCACCGGCGTCAAAGCCGGCGCGTGGGAACTGTCTGCTCGCGCCACCGCCACCGGCAACCTGGTGGTCGACCGCAAGTTGCCGGTCGAGGTCGTCAGTCCTCGCCTTCAGGTCGCTGTCGATGGTCCGCGGTTGCGCTATGTCGATCGCCAAGCGCGCTATGTCGTCCGCGTCCACAACCCGGGGCCAGCCCCCGCCAACAATGTGCAAGTCTTCGACGCGGTACCGGCCGGTTTCCGCTTTGTCGAAGCGAGCAGCGGCGGCGCTTACGACAGCCAGACGCGCCAGGTCGCTTGGTTTGTGGGACGCCTGGAGCCCAATGCCACGGCCGAAGTCGATGTGCAACTGTTGCCGATCGAAGTGGGCGAGCAACAAGTGTCCGCCATCGTCAAGGCCGACTCCGGAGTTTCCGAACAAGCCGCGGCGTCTACCCGAGTCGAAGGAGTGGCTTCGATCGCGCTTGATGTGATCGATGCCGACGACCCCGTCGAGGTCAACGGCGAAACGACTTACGAAATCCGCGTGACCAATCGTGGCTCACGTCCGGCCAGCCAAGTGCAGGTGGCCGCCAAGCTCCCGTCACAAATGGAATCGCTTGATGTCGCGGGCCCAACGAATGGCCGAGTGGAAGCCGCGCAGGTGATTTTTGACCCGCTGGAGCAACTCGACGCGGGCCAGACCGAAGTCTATCGCATCAAGGTGCGCTGTCTCCAAGCGGGCCATGCCAGCTTCCGCGCCTACTTCCGCACCGCCGAAACGGCCAAGGCGGTGGTCGAAGAGGAACTGACGCGCATCTATCAAGACGAGTAGGCCATCGTAAGTCGCCTGTCGGTCGATCGAACGTCGACTGACAGCACAGCGCTGCGGCCGCTCGCAATCCGATTTCAAACGGCGCCGATGGTGGACTCAGGGGGGCCCACCATCGGTGTCCGGCTTTTCTGGGCGCGGCAACACTCGCGCTCGGCCTACTTCGACTTCTTCTTCGCGGTCTTCTTGATCGCCTGCTTTGGGGCAGCGCTCTTCTTCTTCGTGCTCTTGGCCGGCTTTGCGGGCTTGGCGGCGGCCTTCTTCTTGCCCCCGAAAATCCGATCCCAATTCTCCGAGAACTCCGGCGAAGCTCCCGACCGTACTATAGGACCACCCACGTTGTCGACTCCTTGGTTGAAACGAGCAGTTCGCGACTAGGGCTCGCATTGTAAAGTTCGCTGCGGTTCTCACAAGGCGACCTGCCTAATCGCTGGCGGTCGACTTGCGGGCGGTTTACGATTGAATCGCAAAAGCCATGCAGACCACCATGGCCGGGGCCATCATCTGCTGCCAGTTGCGAAAGGGTCGATCAATGCGAGCTACCTGTGCCTTGCTCTTCGCCGCAATCGTTGGAGCCAGTGTCGCCACTGCACAAGAAAAGCCTCCGCTCGCGCAGTACACAGGCTGGATCACCGCGCTGGCGTTTTCTCCTGATGGCGCGACGCTCGCGGCCGTTGGCGGTCAGTCGCTGCTCTATCGTCCCGGCACGGTCAAACTGTGGGATCCCAAAACGGGCCAAGAGAAGCGCGCCTTGGATGGGCACGCCAGCGCCGTCTGGTGTGTCGCTTATTCCCCAGACGGCAAGTTGCTGGCCACTGGCAGCTATGACCATCAAATCAAACTCTGGGACCTTGAAAAAATGGCTGAGCGCGCCACGTTGGCCGGACATAAGAACTGGGTGACTGGACTCGCCTTCGCGCCCGATGGCCTCACCCTCGCGTCGTCGAGCGAAGATGGCACAGCGCGCTTTTGGGATGTCGCCGCGGCGCAGCAAAAAGCAATCATCGAACCAGCGCATGCCGGAATGATCCGCGGCTTGGCCTATTCGCCCGATGGCAAACTGCTCGCCACCGCAGGCAGCGACAAGCTCGTCAAGGTTTGGGACACCGGCAACAATACCGAGAAGTTCAAGCTCGAAGGGCACACCGAGCCTGTCTGGTCAGTGGCCTTTTCCGCCGATGGCCAAACACTCGCCTCCGCCGGCGGCGATCGCTCGATCAAACTTTGGGACGTCGCCAGTGGCGCCAACAAGGCCACACTCACCGGTCATACCAACTGGATCACGACGGTTCGCTTTTCTCCCACCGGCCAGCAACTCGCCTCGGCCGGGTACGATCGTTCAATCCGCTTTTGGGACGCGACTAACGGCGCCCCAGGGCCAGTCCTGTATGGCAACAAAAGCACCATCTGGGCACTGGCCTACGCGCCCGATGGCAAGCTGTTGGCGTCTGGCAGTCAAAGCGACTCGCTCCGTATCTGGGATCTGGCGTCGATGAGCCAGACGCTTGGCCCCGAGTTGGCGCCGCCACCGCCTGAGCCCAAGCCGGCCGAGCAGGCGCCTGCGGAGCCAAAGCCCGAGGACAAACCGGCCGAGGCCGCGCCCGCCGAAGAAAAACCTGCCGAACCCAAGCCAGAAGAGAAGCCGGCCGCGGAAAAGCCAGCGGAGCCAAAGCCCGACCCCAACCCCCCGGCGTGATTGGACATTGTAAGGGGGGAGGGCTAGCCGTCGGACCACCGCTCGCCGAAAGACGCAGGACTGTCATTGCGCGCCATGATTCTCCAGCGGATCAAGCTGATGGGGCTCCACCACGCCCGCTGGCCTGCCGCTTGTTGTTCCCATTGCGCAAAGTACGCGGCGCGCGCCAATTGCGCGCGGGCAAGGATGTTTCTTGCAGCGGAGTTGTTCGTTGGTCTTGTCGCGCCGCTAGTAGATGCCGGCAGTACGATTGTCTCAGGCGCCTTGGCGGCGCCGGGCCCTGTTTCTTCAACCAGTAGCGCAGCGCTTGCCGCCGGCATGAAGTTATCTGCCCACAATGTGTAGTCGGCGCCGTTCACCAATCCGTCACCGTTAAAGTCTCCTTGAGCAAAGGTTGGCGGCGGATTGCTTTGCTGAAAATGATCGGCCCAAGAAGTGTAGTCGGCGCCATTCACTAGCTGGTCCCCATTCGCGTCGCCGGGCAGCAATCGAAATTGAAAGCTGAAACTCCCACCTGCGGTTCCGTTGCCAGATGGAAAAGCGCTGCCACTGCCGCCAACGCTCGGCGGATTGACCCATTCGCCGTCCAATCGCTTGCCAAGCGAATCGACGATGGTGTCGGCAAGTTCCAGCGTATACAGTCCAGCGCCGAGGGGTGCGCTTGTCTTCCAGATGCCAACCACCGTCCCTGCAATAGCGCCCGGTTGCGTGACGAATCCCGTCAGCGGAATCACTACGTTGCCGGGGCCGCGCAGCGTCAAATGCGACGCATTGACATTCATCGCTTCGGAGAACGTCAATTGCACTTCATTCACGCCCCCCAACGGCACGCGCCGCAGTTGTTCGCCCCCTGCGGGCACCGCGTAGCTCGGCCCATTCGCGCGTCCCAGCGAGACGCCAATCACCGTTGGCGATTGATTCGGTGGCGAGAGCGCGCTGGCCGGGACAATCTGCTTAGCGACGCTCGGACTCGACCAGGACAACTGAGCCACCGCGCCAAACATATCGTCAAAGTACTCCATGCGTATGGAGTAGCTCTTACCGGCGACCAATGCGATGCTGCCAGCGACCTCGGTCGGCGCCTGGCTCACCCATTGATCAATGACCAACTGCCCATCAATCCACAGTCGCACCCCGTCATCGCTGCGCGCGTAGAACGTGTACGTTTGCGAAAACTGTGGCGTGATTTGCCCGGTCCAGCGAACCGAAAATGTGTCGCTGGCCATGCTGGGGTCGGGCGAACCCTCGCTCCAATCAAAATCAATCGTGGCGTCGCTGCGCACCAAGGCAAGTTGCGACAGATCCTTTTCGTTGTAGTATTCGGCGATCAAGCCGCTGCTGATCACGGCGACATGAATGAAGTCCGGCTTGTGGATCGTGGCGATTCCGGCGGCGCTGGTGACGCTCAGCGTGACATCATAGTTGCCCGCCTGCGTGTACAAGTGGGTTGGGTTTTGTTCGGTACTGGTCGTTCCGTCTCCAAAATCCCATAGCCAGCCAGTTGGCGACAGCACGTCGGAGGCATCGGTGAAGTGCGTCGTCAACGTTGGCACGCCCGTTTGCGCGTCGGCGCTAAACTCGGCTTGGCCGCGATACCGCACGCGGAAGATTCTGGCGCCAGCCTCGATCGGTGATCCGGCTCCGAGATCCTTGTACAACTCGGTGAAGTACAAGCCGTCCGGACCCGCGGCCAGTCCCACGATGGTCCCTTTGCCCACGCCGTTGTATTCCACTAGCGTCGTCGGTCCCTCGACGAGATTGCCGGCCGCATCCAGAACGAACTCCGATATTCGCTTGCCCAGCATTTGCGGGCCTGTTGCGTACGTCGGACCGCTTTCCGTAACAAATAAGTGGTCCTGCTGGTCCACCGGAAACAAGCTGCCGCCAAATGTTTCGGGCTGAATAAATGTCAGGTTCACGGGCGCATGCGCGGGGGACCATGTATAGATCGCGTCCGTCAGCATGCTCTCGTCGGTGCCGTTGTAGCCATAGTTGCCGCCAGCGACTACCTGCGCCAAGCGATCGCGAGTGGGTCCGTTCTCCACTTCGTAGAGTTTGCCGTCGGCGGCTCGCCAAGCGCCGCCAAATGGATTGCGAAAACCATAGGCGTAGATGTAATCAGCGGCAGACACGCCATTATTTGCGTCGTAAAACGGATTGTCGGTTGCTGCCGTGCCATCCAGATTCATGCGCAGAATCTTGCCGCGCATAGTGTTCAGGTTGAGCGAGGTGGAAGGATCGAATCCATCCCCCATATGTACATAGAGCTTTCCATCGGGGCCGATCGACAGATGCGAGATTTGATGCGACTGGCCTTGTTCCTCTCCTGCCATATCGATGATGGTCGATTGAGTAGCAGCGGTGCGCCCGCCATCAGTGGAATGCAAGCGAATGACTTTCGGGTAGTGAGGCGCTAGCTCATCCGCCGGGTTGCTGCTGTAAAGCAGCGAGACGATCACGTCTCCTGTCGCCGGCTCCACCACAATCCCAGCCAGCCCCTGCTCGCCCGTGCCCGGAAAGTTGCCCGTTGGGTTAAAGTTCAACAGGCCAGTGGCGTAAGTCGAGACCGCGCCACCACGGGTGACCACCTTGATCGTTCCGTATAGCTCCGTCACGTAAAACAACGGATCGTTGGCATTCGGACCTGGATTGGGCAAGAACTCGATATTCACCGGCAATTGAAAACCGCCCGCGAACTCGTCAATTGCGTATCCCGGTTCGATCGCTACGAACGGCAGCGCCGAGGCTCGTGCCAACTGCGAGAAATCGGGCTCGGTCTGCGCCGCGGTCCCAACGTAGGTGCTGCCGTCCCCGGCCACCCAAAAAATGGCTTGCGCGCCGGCCTGCAAACTAACGCTCGGTAAGTAAATAGACCGCGTAGCGCCCGAGTTATCGGTGAACGATAGCACCGAAGCGGCCACATTCACTCCCGAGGTTCCCGCCGTCAGCTTGATCCGTACATCACCATGCGCTGCCAACGGGGCCGGATTGACAACCTGATTCGGTCCGCTCGCCCCATCCAGCGCCAGCAAAAGCGCCGCATTGGATGTCTCCATTCTCAAACTGGCCGGTTGGGCGCCGCCTGGCAGGTCGATCGGATTCGATTCGCCATCTAGCCATTCAGATATTGGCTGATTGGTTACATCTTGCATTGCCAATGAAAACACGGTGGCGGGCGCGCCAGTCTGAAACTCGCGTGTCGCCCAATTGCTCACGGCGCCGGTCGAGTCGCGGAATCGAACCCGCAACTGATAATCGGTTTGATAATCAAGCTGCGTGTGTCCAGCCAATTCATTCTCAAAGACGCCGTCCCCCAGATGCGTGTGTGTCCGCTCCAACCCGGTGATCGCATCCGTGACCCACACGCGATGGTTGGAAGCCAGGGACCAAATCTCCCAATCAGTCGATTGGTGGGCGTCGCCATCCGCGTCGAAGTAAATCGGCGCCTCCATATGCACGTCGGCCGGATTGAGCGTCAAGCCATCTGTCAGCGGCTCGGTGATTACAGGTGTGGCAGGTGGCGTGCCGGCCAGCGCGGCCGCAACGACTTCCACTTGCTCAGAATCATGTTCATGTCCGGCGTGCATCAGCCGGCGCGCTTCCAACACCTCACACCGCAGCGCGCGACGGCGCGGATGTGACAGGGAGAATAGCCGAATGGGCTGTGACATCGATCAATTGCGCTTTGAACGGTGAGAGGGGCGCGAGGCAGACGACTCCGCCAAAGGTCGCGATCTCCGCCGCCTCAGCTCGGCGGAATGCTCCTTGCTCCCCCAATTGGGATGAGATTCGAGACTAATTGCCACCACCGCTCGCCGCAATCAGATTCCACGGAAGGCCGGCTATTAAATCAATTCCTTCATTTCCCGCACGGCTGACTGAAAACCAACCATGAGCGCGCGAGCCACGATGCTGTGGCCGATGTTTAGCTCATCCATCTGCGGAATCGTGGCGACAGGCCGCACATTGCGGTAGGTCAATCCGTGGCCGGCGTGCAGCGTCATGCCCGCCGCCACTATCTGTTGCGCCGCCGATCGCAACGCCTCCAATTCCCGCTCCAGTTCGTCGGCATGCCGGGCCAACGCGTATTTCCCGGTGTGCAATTCCACTGCCGTGGCGCCAAGTTGTTGGGCGGCGTCAATCTGCGCTGTCTCGGGATCGAGGAACAAGCTCACCAAGATGCCGGCATCTTGGAGTCGGCGCATCGCCTCTGACAAACGCTTTCGCTGTCCCGCCGCGTCCAGCCCTCCTTCGGTCGTGACTTCTTCACGACGCTCCGGAACGATTGTTGCTTGATCGGGCCGCAACTGGCACGCCAAAGCCAACACGTCGTCGGCCAACGTCAACTCCAGGTTCAGCTTGACGGCAACCGTCTCGCGCAGAACGCGCACATCGCGATCCTGAATGTGCCGGCGATCCTCCCGTAGATGCACCGTAATGCCGTCGGCGCCTCCCAACTCAGCAAGCGCCGCCGCCCACACAGGATCGGGCTCGTTGGTCTTTCGCGCCTGCCGCACAGTGGCCACGTGATCGATGTTCACTCCCAACTTCGCCATGGATGTCTCGATTGCGCTCTGGGCTGGTGCATGATGTTGTTGCGAGCTGCCGATTATACTCGGCCAGTCGGCGCGCCAACTGGCTCCTTTCGCCTCCCTGACGTCGCTGCTAAATTGTCCTTCAAATGCCGGTCAGGGGAGGAGGCATTGAGTGCAGCGGCCGAGTCCCGGCCAGCGCTGCTCACTTTCGCTGGCAACTACCCGCAGGAAACCATCGTGCCGCATACGACAACCTCCGCACGCATTCGCCTCGTCGTCTTCGATTGGGCCGGCACCACCGTCGATCATGGCTGCTTCGCGCCGGTCGCCCCCTTTATCGACGCCTTCCAAGAGGCGGGGGTTGCGATTACCTCTCCCCAGGCCCGAGCGCCAATGGGGCTGCACAAGCGAGACCACATTGTCGCCCTGTTGCAACAACAGGAAATCGCCGCCGCTTGGCGCCAAAAACATGGCCGGGATTGGACCGAGGCCGACGTAGATCAACTGTATGCCGCCTTCATTCCCAAACAGCTCGCCAGTGTGGTGGCAGTGAGCCGGCTTGTGCCGGGCGTTCTCGAAACGGTCGCCGAGTTGCGCCGCCGCGATGTCAAAATCGCCACCACCACCGGCTTCTTCAAGGAAGCGGCCGCGCTGGTCTATCAAACCGCCCGCGAACAGGGCTATGCGCCGGACGCCAGCCTTTCGGCGGGCGATGTCGAGCGCGGTCGCCCCGCCCCCTGGATGATCTTTCGCCTGATGGAACAGCTCGATGTGTTCCCCCCGGCGGCGGTGATTAAGATTGGCGACACCGAGCCCGATATTGGCGAAGGGCGCAATGCCGGCGTCTGGAGCGTGGGGGTTGTCGCTACCGGCAGCGAAGTGGGCCTCACGGCCGAAGAACTTGCCGCTCTAACCACGAGCGAACGCCACACGCGCCTCGCCGCGGCGCGGCAAAAACTGCTCGCCGCCGGCGCGCACTACGTGGTCGATTCGGTAGCCGACCTGCCGCGCTTGCTGGTCGAAATCGAAGAGCGGCTTCAATCCGGCGATCGCCCCTGAGACGCCAGCATTCGCCCCGCCGCGCGCTTTGGCCGGGTTGCTGTCGTTACTCCATGCCCAGCCGACTCAAGTATCCGCGGTCGCGCACCACGCCGAGCATCCATACAAAAAACGTCGCGCCCGCCGCCAGATATACGGCGTTCAGGCCAAACGAAATCAATAGCTGCGACCAGTTCAATCCATCGCCGTCTAGCGCCTGTCGCATGCCCTCGAACACATACGTCGATGGCAATGCCCGCGCCACGATTTGCAGCCAACCGGGCAGCACGTCGACCGGATAGAACACTGCCGAGAACGGTTGAATCAAAAACGGAATCCCCCACACCAGCGCCTCGGCCGATTGACCGAACCGCAGCACTAGCGCCGTGGTGCACATCCCCACCGCCCAACCAAACAAAAGCAGGCTGGCCATGAACGGCGCCAGCGCTATTCCGACGTCGAGCAGGTTAAAGTCATAAAACATCAGCGCCAATAGCCCCAACGTGGTGGCCGTGAGCAGCGATTTGATGATCCCGATCATGCAGGTCGATAGCATCAGCTCAAAGGTCGTCACTGGCGAGAGAAATATGTTAAGCAGATTCTTGGTCCAGATCTCTTCGGTCACGCTCAGCGTGATTGCCTGTTGCGATCGGTACAGCACGTCCCAAAAGATCAAGGCGCCCAGTAAATAGACTACCGCCTGCGGCACAACCATCGTCTTCAGATACGCGGTTAAAAAGCCCCATACCACGAGGTCCATCACTGGCCAAAAGAATATCTCTCCGGCTCGGACCAGGCTCCGGCGGTACAAGAACAGGTACCGCATCGTTAATCCCGACACGCGAAGCCACATGTTAAACGGGCTCCTTCAAACGCGTTAACGATGTCGCGATCGGGCGCGACTCGTAGTCCAATCCGTCGCCATTCCGCGCGATCGAGATGAATACCTCTTCCAGCGACTGCGCCTGTCGCTCGCGCATGATGCTGTGCGGTGAGCCCTCGGTCACCAGATTCCCCTTGGCCAAAAAGATCACGCGATCGCAAAGTTCGGTGATCTCGTTCATGTTGTGCGATGTCCAGACGATCGTCAGGCGCCGCTCGTGCTGAATATCGAGCAAATTGCTGCGCACCTTCTCGGCGATGTCCGGATCGAGGCTTGCCGTCGGCTCATCGAGGAACAACACCTCCGGATCGTTGAGCAGCGCCTTGCAAAGATTAACCCGCGTCTGCTGCCCGGACGAAAGGCTCCCCGTGATGCGCTTGAGCGTATGCTCCACTTCGAACCGTTCGACCAAATCTTTGATCTTGCACTGCGGCTTTCGCAATCCGTATAGCCGGGCAAACACAAACAGGTTTTCCCACACGGTCAAGTTCGATGGCAACGAGATGTACGCGCTCGAAAAATTCACCCTCTGCAAAATCGCCTGGCGGTGTTTCTGGATGTCCATTCCCAGCACCCGCGCCTTGCCGCTGGTGGGAGTGGTCAGCCCCAAAATCATTTGGATGGTGGTCGTCTTGCCCGCTCCGTTGGCGCCCAATAGCCCCAGGATTTCGCCGGCCGCCGCATGAAACGACAACGCGTTGACTGCCGTCACCTCGCCAAATCGCTTGGTGAGTTGCGAAACCTCAATGGCCATGGGTTGCGACAAAGGAAACCTCTTCGAGGAGCCAGAGAATGTGCCGGCGGGCGAGCAGGCGGAGGGCGGGCGTCTTCTAAGTATATCGCTGTCCACTCTGGAGCCGAAGCCATCGCCGCGACAACTACACACGACTATCCCCGCGCAAGTCGTGCTTGCAATGCGACTTGCGTCATTTGCACAAATGTGCGACTTCCCTTGGCCGTATGACCGAATACTCGCGGCATATCGATCGTCGCAGCGGCAAAATCGCTACAACTCGAACAGGCCCAGGCGATTGGTCCCGCGCGGCATTAGCCCACGCGCTGAGTCCCTCTAGCCAATGCGTCCACGCCAATTCGCAGGCGAACTGCTCAATACCAACGGAACAATTTGAGCGAAGCCACAAAGCAGACCACTGCCCACACCAACAGCACTCCCATGTAGTACAGCGACTGCCCCATGCCTGCGCCTTCGATCATGATGGCGCGCAGGCCTTCAATCAGCGCGGCCAGCGGGGTCAAGCGAATCAACGGTTGCACCGCTTCGCCAAATCGCTCGGATTGAAAAAAGATGCCAGATATCATCCACAGCGGCAGCATCACCAGGTTGATGATTCCCGATGCGGTCTCCAGCGTCATGGTCCGACTCGCCACCACCAATCCCATGCCGGCGAACACCCACGCGCCTAGAAAAATGAAGATTGAGAACGCGAGCCAACTCCCTCGAACGTGAATATCAAAAAGCCACCAGACCGCGATCAGCATCAGCGCGACCTCGGTCATCATGAAGAAAAAGCGGCTCAGAATCAGCCCCGCCAGAAACTCCGCCTTGTTCATCGGCGTCGTGACAAATCGCTTGAGCAGGTGCCGCACTCGCAAGTCGACCACCACAAATCCCACGCCCCACATCCCGGCGCTCATGAGCCCCGCGCCAATCAGGCCCGGCACGAGAAAGTCGATATAACGCCCGCCAATCTCACGGTACCGCACATCTTCAATCGCGATGGCGTCCTGCCGCCCGGCCGCGCGTTGTAGCACGTCGTCCACCGTGCGCCGTGCCGCCACGCTGTCCTGTCGCGTCGCGTCGAACAGATACTCCACTTGCAGAGCGTCGAGCGATGGCCCCACGCCGGCAACACCATCGGTCGACTGGGGAACGACCACTAACATCGTGCGCCCTGTCTTGAGGTTCATTCGCGCGGCCGCCTCGTCGACCGACTTCGCGCGAATCACGATCTCCGGCCGGGTCTTGCCAAGCGCCGATACAATCAGCGCGGCGCCCGGCGCCGATTGCACGTCGACAATGAACGTCTCGGCGTTCGGATTTTCAAACGCCATGCCCAGCACGATCGCCATCAGCACTGGAAATATGTAGACCCAGAAAATCGCCGACGGATGGCGAAAGAACTCTTTGACCCGCGTGACGATGATTTGCCATAGCGCCGAGTAATGGCGATTGTCCAAACAAGGCGCTGGCGTCGGTGGCACGACATCCGATCGCGGATCGTTGATCCGAGGTTCTTCCACGCTCGTCATACCGCCTCTCCGCCGTCGCGCAGGTGCCGCCCGGTCAGGGTCACAAAAACATCCTCCAAGCTGGCATGACGCGTCGTTAAGCTGGTCAACCGCTCTCCCTCCTGCTCCAAGCAAGCAAGCAGCGAAGGTAGCGCCAGGTGGGGTTCTTCAACCATCAGGCAGTACTGGTCGCCGTCTCGCCGCACCGTGCGCACGCTTTGCACACCGCCCAGTACCTTCGTGGAGCGCTGCGCAAAGCCATTCTGCCCGGCCAGTGTAAACTCCACCATGTGCTCGCCCCCCAAGTTGGCGATCAACTGGTGCGGCGTGTCGCACGCCATGACACGGCCGCGGTCCACAATCGCCACTCGGTCGCACAGCCGCTCGGCCTCGTCCATATAATGCGTTGTCAGCAGTACGGTTCGGCCCCGCGCGCGAAAGTTGCGAATCAACTCCCACAGTTGCCGCCGCGACTGCGGATCGAGTCCCGTGGTTGGCTCGTCCAGGAACAATAGCTCAGGGTCGCCCACCAGCGCGCAAGCCACGGCTAACCGTTGCTTTTGTCCACCAGATAACGTCTTGGTCCAACTCGAAGTTTTCTCTTCCAGCGATACCTGCCGCATGGCGTCTTCCGGCGACAGTCCACGCCGGTAGAAGCTGCGAAATAGCGTCAGAACTTCGCGCACGCTCAGTTTCTCTGGCAACCGCGTCTCTTGCAGCGAGATTCCGATCCGCTGCTTGATCTCGTTGTCCTGCGCCCCCCATTGTCGCCCCAGGATCTCGACCACGCCGCTCGTGGGCCGCAGTAATCCCTCCAAGATTTCAATCGTGGTCGTCTTGCCAGCGCCGTTCGGGCCCAATAGGCCAAAACACTCCCCCTCGCGCACGCGCAGGTTGAGCCCATTAACGGCGTTCACCGGTGGTCGGCCGGGATATTGCTTGTGCAGATCGCGGCAAAGAATTGCGTCGGGCAAGGCAGACTTTCGGCAAACCGGGCTGATGCGCCAATTGCAACGGTCGGGCGCCAGGCGAAACCCGACGGCGAAGGCTGGGAACCTGCCACGCCGATTCATTGCCCAGCCATCAGTGAAAATTACGCGGCTGGCCCGTCATTATAGCTAGTAGTCGCTTCGCCAACATGCCACGCAAATGAGGCCAAAACCGAAGCAAATTGACTGTTGGCGTCGACGGTCTGTGCCGGCTTGTCCTTGTTTGTCGCAGTTCGCAGCGATCAGCCAAAAAAAACGCCAACCTCAAAGCCGGCGGACGAACCAATGGGTTTGTCCGCCAGCCGAGGTTGGCGTCGTCAAATCGGCCTATTATCTAGGTGGCTAGGCCAAATGCTGGCCTTAAGCCGAGCGGCGCAGGCGCCGTGCCGCGCTCGCCGCCACGCCGATCATGCCCAACACGACCAGCGCCAACGTCGACGGTTCGGGTACCGGCACCACGCGCTCGTTAAGGGCCCGCACCGTGTAGTTGAGAGCGCCACCTTCGTTGCCGAGAACCACTCGCGCGTCCAGCAGGCTATAGTCAACGCCGCTGGCGGAATCAAACTCCAGCGCGGCATTGCGAAGCGCGACACTGACTGTCTGACCGAGCACGTCGAAACTGAGCAAGGTCACCTCGGGAAACGCGATGCTCGTATCGAGCGGCACATCTCCGCTGATCTCGCCAATCGGAATCGGCAGCTCCGGCAATACCTGGACCGGCAACGGCACCGACAACGTCGTTCGCATATCGTCGCGAGACTGACCACTGACAATCACTCGATCGAGCTGCAAGGCGGCCGACAACGGAAACGGCAGCGCGCCGGTGTTGATAGTGGGCACTCCCTGCGAAATCGGGATGGATCCGATCGGAAGTCCGAGAAAGCTCAATTCCAAGCTCGCGTCGAGCTGCGCGTTGACATCAGTCGAGATATCACCCGGGATTCCAGTCAGGCCGAGCGATGGGTAGTTGTAGCTGCCAAGTGGAAACAAGGAGGTGGGGACTCCCGTCCCAGCGGCAAGAACTCCCGATTGCTGAAAACTCAAATTCTGCAACGTGCCCGACGCGCTGGCCGTCAGCTTTACTTCCGGTCCCAAGACCGTGTCCACGCTGATAGTCTGTCCGAGGATCGTTGTAGAAAAGTTAATCGGGTAGCCTATCGAAGCCGTCGCTGTGAGCTCGTTCAGCGCGAAGCCCTGGGGATTCGGCGTAAGGTTGAGCGACGTGTTGGCGATGCTCACGTTCTGCAGCGCATGGGTATGCGTGTTGTTGACCTGAATGATGGTCGAGGTCCCGGTTGGCGTGTCGTTGATCGTCGCGGAGAAGTCGATCGCCTGCGGCGCCACGTTCATGCTGACATCGGGAGCAGGAACACTGATCGAAAAGATGTTGTTCCAAGAGCCGTTGCCGACCCGCCACTGAATATCACCCACCAGGCTGGAACGTACGAGCGCCTCCACCGACACATCACCGTTCACTGCGACTCCTGTCGAGATGCTGTCAGGTCCAGGAGGTCCGGTAAAATCGACGTTGACGGGGCCTTGGGCCCACGCAGAAAATGGAACGAGGGCGGCGAAAACAAAAAGTAGCTGGATTGATTTCTTCATTAGTCCCTTCCTTTGCTGCTTGATGCCGCAACCCAAATCAGGGTTGCTCACCAGTTGCACCAAGCGCGAATTTACGGTCGTCCGCGGCAAATCAGAAAGTCTGCGATCATGAAAACTCGCCCGCCGCAGGCTATGGGCGGTAGGTATGCGTTTTCTCATTCGCATCCAACTTGATCGCACGTTCGGCTCACTAGCGGCCCTTTCTCAAATTTGGCGTCCCCTGCGAAGCGGAAGTCATGGCATCTACGAGGACAAAGTAGGAGATTGACAGCGAATTACTAGGGCTTAAAGCGGATGATTTCATCTAATTTAATCTTCCGCACTTTCGAGGGGGTAAATGCATGATGGTCAGGCATCTTGCCCAGTCGCCCGGTGTCGAACACCACCGATTCGCGAGTCAAGAGCGAATGAAACGAGCGCGAGCTATTTGTAATGGACCCCAAAAACTGGGCGCGCTGATAAGGTAGGAAACGGGCTGGGGAGGAGCCGATCAGGAGCGGTTCAGGATGACCAGGAAGCGTCGGGTATTGGGGTCGGCCTTCAAGGCCAAGGTGGCCTTGGCCGCGCTGCGCGCGTTCCAACACACTGCATCATGGTGGATTGCGCGACTTACCATTACCCAGTCGGCTGACTCAAGAATAGGTTTTCAGACACCTCTCCGAAAACCCACTTGTCCCTCGGCCACCACATGCTGTAGTCGGTCGATGGCGCCGCACAACATCTGAGATCGCAAGCGCCGATCGGCCTGGTTGGTGAGACTCGAATCGCGACACCCAATTCCGAAAACTCCGAATTCAGAATCTCGGTCCGACAATCGCAACTTGATTCCACACCAACGTTTGCGCTTTTGTCCACGACCTTCGTGGCTGGGGTTTTCGGAGTCTATCCCCCTGTTTTGCAATTCGTCGTGCGATTCAATTGGGTCGCTCACAGCCCCTCCGCGAACTCCCAGTACCAACGTGGCATCAGCGCCAAAAAATCTCTTTGCTTTTTGAGCCAGCGCTCTGATACCGTGCTTCAATTGTCAGCGCATGGATGCTGGCGACGGCACATGCGGCGGCTATGGCCGGGTCGTCAGACCCCCTATTCGCTGACGATCACGGAATTCAACCTCACACCATTGCGAGGCCCCAGGAAGCGTCGTATCGATTAGCTAGCCAAACAACTCGAGGAGCGGTCGTCCACCGTCGACGAGCGGAATTGGTCGCCCTTGGGGATCGAAGAGTCGCTGTTCGTGGTCGATGCCAAGTGCGCGATAGATCGTGGCGGCCAACTCGTTGTTGTGTCAGCCAAGGTCAGTTGCGCGTTTGATATTGCGATCGGCGAACTACCAAATGCCGATGCCGAATCCCATGCCGCCGAAAATGCCGCGTTCAATTGGCACATTGTTCCGCGGCCGTGGCGTGTATTGGCTCTGGTAGTTGGGAAAGAAATCGTTGGCGGCTCGCCGAGCGAGCACTTGCTGGCGGTTCTGGTCTTGCTGCTCGCGCTGTCGCGCCGCGTTCCGCACCTGCTCCATCCGCGCTTCGTTGAAAGAATTCGCTTGCGTCCGCAGACCGGTTCTCCGCTGCTCTGCCTGATTTAACGCGTCCTGCAACTGCGCGGTGGTCATGTTCACAACGTCGAAATCATTCACCAACCGCTCTGGCAACACCACCTTGGCGGAAACAAAGTGCCCCAGCCACGCGCGAACGTCCTGCGCCTCTGGACTCATCAAAATTTGCAGCTTGCCCGACATCTCGTCCAGCCACGACTGCAACTCGGCGGCGGTCGCGGTGCGCACTCGGCGCTTGAACTCTGCCTTGACGTTCGGCACTTGGCTGGCCGGGTAAACGCGCTGCACCGAAAGCCACTCGTTGAACGCGTGTTCAACCTCATGCCATTCCGGGCTATTCAGAATCTTCTGTCGCGCGGCCATTTCGTTGCGGTCGAGCGTCGGCGACTGGCTGTCAGTAGCGCTAGCCGAGCGCCGCGTTCGTGTCGCGCCTTGGCCCCAGGCGCATACCGACAAGGCGCCTGCGCACAGGACGATACTGGCGGCGACCAACATGCTGCGTGACATGCATTTTCCTTGGGTGGGTGAGGCTCTTTGTCTTGTTCGTCGGAGAATACTACTTCGCGGGCTGCGGGCTCAATTTCACAGTAATGGCGGGCACTTCATTGCCATCATGCACGGTGCTGCCAACGTGCCACGAGATGGTGCCGTCTTCGTTGAACGTGTACTTCGTCGTCGTCGACACCTCGTCTCCGCGCACCGTGAAGCCCACTGCGTCAACGACCCAACCCGACTCGTCCGCGGTCCAAATGGCGTCGCCATGCCCGCCTTGCGAATCAAACGCCCACGAGCGGATCGTTCCACTGGCCGCGTCCCAGCCCACAATCTGATGACCGTGCAACAATACCGTGCCGCCTTTACTCACCGAGAATTCACGATCGATGAAATGTCCTCCCTCGGTCCATCGGCCGCTCATCTCATAGGTCATATCACCTGAGGTTCCCTGCCAGGCTTCTGTCAACCACGACAACTGCTCCAGCGGCCGCACCGGTTCGGCTGCCTCGGCGCTGTACTCGCGCAAACGAGCCAATAGCCACTTGCCATCTCGTTTGACCCAGGCCGCGCTAAAATGACCACCGGGCGACGCGCCATCTTCAATGGCGACCTCGGGAGTCACAAAGCGTATCGTAGTCTCGCCCAACTTGATCTCGGCGCCCGGTTGCGCTGTCCGGGGTTGGGCAAACTCCGCCTGAATCATTTCGTGCGCCTTCACTCGCTTCCCGGTCGCATCGATGTATTCGCCCTCTGGCGACCAGATTGCCAACATCGCCTTGGCGTCACCTTGATTCAAAGCGTCAACGTACGCCTGGGCCGCTTTGCGGATCGCTGCTTCTTCGGGGTTAATTGCCGTTTCTGGTTTGGCATCGGCGGCCCAACTCACCGTTGCCGCCAGCAATGCGGCACAAAAAGTCCAGTAGCAGCAACGCGACATGGTGCACTCCCGATACAAGAAACGATAACCCTCGTACAGAATGGCTATTAAGTCTAAGACCTGGAAACAAACGCGACGAGTCCCTCGATCAGGAATCGCCACGCAAATTGTTTCGGGCCGCAGGAATGTCGCCGGCCACGGTGGGGACAAGCCGGACGTAACGTATTTGCGGGGTAATGATCTTGGCTATAGCCTATGCTTGACTAAGGCGAACGGAATAATCCAATCATCTACCAGCTAAGGAAATGAGGAGCAGTTAGTTGGACCAGTCAATTTCCCGGTCCGTTTCGCGTAGCTTTGGTCGTTCCGGGCGATGGTTCCGCAACGGCGTCCGCTTCTGGCCCATTGCCGCAGTAGTCGGTCTGGCGCTGTTGGGGTTCTTTCTCTACCGCGCCGTTGAAGGCACATTGCAAGAGAAGTTGGCCGGAGACCTGCAAACAATCCTCAATGCCGACGTCGAGGCCCTCCGCATTTGGCTCACGACCCAAAAGGCGACGGCCGAGGCTCTGGCCGAGAACTCGGAAATCAAGCAATACGCGCGTCAATTGGTGACGTCGGCCCCCGGTACGGAGCAGGAACCAGCACAAGCCGAACTTCGCAAGCAGGTCGCCGAAGCGTTGCATCCAGCGCTCGAAGCGCATGGATATATCGGATTCATGATCGTCGACGCCAATCAGCGAGTAGTCGCCGCGACTACGGCGGAATTGGTGGGAAAGGATAGGCTCTCTGGCTATTCCGCGTTTCTTGAGCCTGCGCTTGCAAACAAGGTTACGGTGTCCAAGCCATATCGCAGCGTGGCCATGCTGCGCGACGCCCGTAACGAATTACGGACTGGTGTGCCCACGATGTTCGTGGTGGCGCCCATCCATGGCGCAGATGACAAAGTTATCGGCGCTCTTGGTGTCCGTATACGGCCAGAACGAGATTTTACGCGCATCCTCAGCATCGGACGTGCAGGTAAAACGGGCGAGACCTTTGCCTTCGACGACAAGGGACTGATGCTTTCACAGAGTCGTTTCGACGAAGATCTCAAGTCATTTGGGCTCTTGCCCGACGCACCAGACGCCTCTTCCATTCTTACGCTCACAGCGCGTGATCCCGGTGTGAATCTCTATACAGGGCAACGACCAAAGCTGCCTAGATCCAAGCAACCACTCAATCTGGATGTGGCATCGGCGATTCGAAGCGGAAGTGGCGCTAATTCCACAGGCTACCGCGACTACCGCGGCGCCGAGGTGATTGGCGCTTGGACTTGGCTCAAGGATTACGGATTTGGCGTCACCACCCAAACCGACACATCCGAGGCTTTTCGGCCACTTTGGATCTTACGCGTTGCCTTCGGAACGCTATTCGCGCTGCTGGTAGTGGCCGCCGCCGCCATCTATTTCTTCATGCTGGTTGCTTCTCGCTATCGGCAACAAATGCGCAGCGAAGCCATTAAGGCCAAGCGATTGGGGCAATATTCGCTGGACAACAAGATTGGCGCGGGCGGCATGGGCGTCGTTTATCGCGGGCATCATGCGCTCTTGCGGCGTCCCACGGCCATCAAGCTGCTCGATCCAGAACGGACGAACGCCGAAACAATTGGCCGCTTCGAGCGCGAAGTGCAATTGACCAGTCAACTGACCCACCCCAACACCATCTCCATTTACGACTTTGGGCGGACTCCCGAGGGGTTGTTCTACTACGCGATGGAGTACATCGAAGGCATCCCGCTGGATCAACTGGTCAAGAATTACGGCGCTCAGCCGGTCGGCCGCGTAATCTATATCCTCCGGCAACTTTGCGGCTCCCTGGCCGAAGCCCACTCGATCGGCCTGGTCCATCGCGATATCAAGCCGGCCAATATCCTGCTCACCCAGCGCGGCGGTTTGCCAGATTTTGTCAAACTGCTTGATTTTGGGTTAGTCAAAGCACTCGATGTCGCCGGACAGGCCGGCATCACCACCTCTGGCTCCTTGATGGGCACGCCCCTCTACATGTCGCCCGAAGCGATCCAAAGACCCGACGACGTTGACGCGCGCAGCGATCTTTATGCCGTCGGCGCCGTGGGATACTTCCTGCTGACGGGCACGCCGCCATTTGTCGGCGCGACAATGGTCGACATCTTCACCAAGCAAGTCTCGGCGCAGGTGGAGCCACCGTCGCAACGCCTTGGAAAGCCGGTGCCACAACGACTTGAGGAGGTTTTGCTATGTTGTCTCGCCAAAGCGCCCGACCAACGCCCCGCTAGCGCTGCGGCACTTGGACAAGCGCTGGCCGAATGTCAGGCTAACTCCCCTTGGAACGATTACCAAGCGCTTGCTTGGTGGAAGTCGCGAGACGCGGCGGATGAGACTCGCGCCTTCACCGAAGCGCCCACCGGGCAGGCGAGCACGGATCACACGCTGGTGTTCACAGAACCTTCGGAACAGCGTCATTCCGAAACTTGAAGTTGCAGCGTTCCGCGATCCAAGTCGGCCTGCGTGACTTGGGCATTCTTGTAGCCGTTGATTTCTAGAGTCGGTAGATCTCGCGTAGTTTTGCGAAATGGCGTGTCGACAACGCCAGGGCGTTCGAGTGCGAAACGAATGACCGGTAAGCGCAAGCGTCCCTTGGGGTCGGTCATCGTCGACAACGCTTCTTCCTCTTGATTGCGAATGATCACCGCGGCTCCAATCAGCGGCGCGCCATCGGGTTTTTGCAACACAATTGGCGACGTGTCGCCGATCCGAATGCGGCGCGGCGATGGCAAGTTCAGGGGACCACGAATATCCGCCAGGTCAAATGTCACCGGCGCCAACGAGTCCGCAGCTACATGTGTGTCCAAGAGCGTAACGAACTCTCGACTCCCCCAGTCTCCGCTATAGAAAGTGCTGCGATCAGCGAGCAGTTCTGCTGCGTCGAGCACGCCCAGATTCTTCGTCACCTGCTCAAGTGTTTCCACGGCGTCTGGATGATCTGCCATGCGCAGTGATTTCAAGCGGCGCTGCGCCAGCGACAGGAACTTTTCTTTAGCTCGCTTACCATTCGTCCAACTCAACTCATTGTCGATTAACGGTTCGCCTTGATTACAGCCGCCGTCAGACCCGGTTGTGGAAATCAAAATATGATTGCTCGCAAATGCGTTCCCCCGAATGAGATCGGAAATCGGGGTTTCCTGCTCCGGCCCCCCCTGCCCTTCAAAAGTAATCGCTTTGGCGTACATCGGCAGATCGCGCCCATCGTGTTGGGCGCTCGTGGGGCCGCACAGAATCGCCGTCACATCGTTGAATTCGTAGCGGTTACGATTCTCGGGCTCGTTGAGCACATCCGTCAGGTAGATGCCCGAGCACGAGGTGTGATCCAATCCGCCAACAGCCAGAATGGAGTTATGACGAATCAAATAGTTGCGAGTCTCGATGCGAACTCGAACGCCGCAGGCATTGAGACCCCAGCCGTATTCTTCGTTCGGAAGGTTCCAAGCCAGAATCACATTGTCTTCGCACACTAGTCGCTCGCCACCACCGGAGATGATGCCGCGTCCGCTAACGGGTGGAATTATGACGTTCTTCTGGATGACCACCGACTTGGCGCCGCTTGCAACCGCGTATCCGTTGGTGGCGAACATTCGCTGCGCGATCAAATTGTGGTCGACGCGCGAGAAATCGCCGATATGCACCCCCGAGTTGCCGCCGATCAAAATGCAACCTGTCACCTGGCAACCCGCGTCAAGACGAACATTCGCGGGCATCATGTGCCGATCGTCGGTGGCGTCTTGATGGTTTTTCAGTACACAACCGGCAACCGTCACTCGGCCGTACGGAAAGCTTACGCAGGAAGTGTCTCGTCCAAAAACTTCGACCGCGACCCGCTCGATGCGAGCATCGCCCCCTTCATTTCCGCAAATTGCGTGACACCGCGCGCCGGTACCAACATGCACAATGACGCCGTTGATGATCCTTGCGCGCAGCGCGTGCTGAGGCGCCTGGGGCGCAGCTAGCTTTCGCTGATCCGCTTCCAGCCAATTGGTGTAGACGCGGATTCCCCAGCAATCATCACCTTCTTCGCCGTAATACAGCGTGTGTCCGGCGAGATCGATGGTGACGTCGTTGCCGGTAATGAATAGGCCATCACGTTTGAAACGTACTGGTCCGGAGAGTCGATAGACTCCGGCCGAAACGGCAAGCGGTCCATTGAGCTCTCGCGCTTGCTCGATCGGCTCGACGGCATAATGAGCTGGTCCCAATCGCTCAACGGGCGCGGCTGACATGGCGAAATGCCAGCTTCCAATGAGCAGGAAAGCGAACATCCGAAACTGAAGATCGATGTTGAAGTGCGGCGTCATCTGTATTGCCAATGGATTATCGGCTAGCGAGGGCCCGTTGCGATTCGAGTCTTACATTCCAAGTGCCAATTGGGCATGCCGTGTGAACATCTTCGTCCGGCGCGCTGTGTGCTGCAACTGCGGGCGTAATGTCCAAAAACGAACCTCGCGAATTTGGTGGCCCGCCAGTATAATGAGCGACCAAGGCCATGGTGCGCCTAGTTGCAGAGCGAAGTTCGGATTTGATCAGCCCAGTCTTCAATCGCGCCGTTGTCACACTACCGCGTCGGGCACGGCATTTTATTTATCGCGCGGCGTATCCGGTCGCATTGTTCACGCTCATGTTGGCCGCCTGGCAGGTGCTGGCCGGCACGCAAGTGATTCGTAATGTCGGCGACTTCTCGCGATTCGGCGCGATGTTGTTCCAAGTGCTGGCTCCTGTGCAGTTGGCATTGGCGTTGTTCGCTTCCGCCCTGCTGGCAGCCGGTTCAATTGCTGCTGAGAAAGATCGCCGCACATTGGACTTGTTGTTGCTCACCAATTTGTCGAGCGCCCAATTCGTATTGGGAAAGCTATTCGGAAGCTTGCTGCTTGTGTGGACGTTGCTCGTCGCCGCATTGCCGTTGTTTGTCTTTGCGCTGCTATTTGGCGGCGTTGCGGGAGAACAACTGTTCCGCGCAATTGCGGTAACAATCAGCGCAACTCTGCTCGCCGGCAGCTTGGGGGCGATGCTCGCGCTGTGGCGCGACAAGTCGTTTCAAACTTTGGCCATGACCACCACCTTAATGGTGCTTTGGCTGGTCTTTTGGGAACTGATGGCAAGCGGCTTGCTCGGAAACGGCAATTGGGGGGTCGCCGCGCATCAATGGGCCATCGCATTTAGTCCTTGGCGCGCAATACTTGCGGCGACTCTTCCCACCGACCCCATCCCGCTCGGCGGCGAGCGAGCGATGCACAACGCCTTGTGGTTTTTGCCTGTTTCCCTGTCGCTCGCAGCGGCTTTCACCACATGGGGCATCATTCGCTTTCGGGTTTGGAATCCATCGCAGAGGTTGGATGCGAGCAGCCGCCCAATCGGAGACCGTGAAGTTGGTCCAGTGGGTCGTTCACTGCGTTCCGAGCGCGAAGTGTGGACCAATCCGATCATCTGGCGAGAAATGCGCACCTGGGCCTATGGCCAAAGAACAATGCTCGTGCGGATTGCATACCTCTTGCTGTTTGTACTGGCGGCTGGCGCCATCTTCAATCTGCAATCGAGCGAGATGTCGCTGACTCGTATTGCTGTGGCCACCGCTTTGATTCCGCTCTTTGTGCTCAGCTTATTGCTGATTAACGCGCAAGCCGTCACGAGTATCACGACCGAACGGGATGGCCGTGCGCTGGACCTGTTGCTGGTGACCGATCTCACGCCCAAGGAATTCATCTTCGGCAAGCTGGGCGGGGTGCTTTACAACACCAAAGAAATGATCGTCGCGCCAATTGCTCTCTGTGTGGCGCTGTGGGCCATCGGTGGCGTTACCCTTGAGAATCTGGCCTATCTAACTGTTGGCCAATTGTCCTTGATCGCGTTTGCAGCGATGCTAGGCGTGCATGCGGGCATGACGTATGGTCACTCGCCCACTGCAATCGCGGTCAGTCTCGGCGCCGTGTTCTTCCTCTTCATCGGTATCGCCGCTTGTATGCGCGTCATGGTGGCGTTTAGTGGTTCGTTCGAAGTGCAGTTGGCGCCGTTCGTGCTTTTCATGTTCGGTGGCGGCGTTGGGCTGTTTTTTGCGCTGGGTGTGCGCAATCCTTCCACGGCGCTACTGGCTGCATCGCTCTTGTGCCCGTTTGTGACCTTCTATGCGATCACAAGTTTCTTGCTCGGCCAGACGCTGAATGTCTTCATCGTAATCACCGCGATGTACAGCTTCGCGACCGCCGCCATGTTGATACCGGCGATCTACGAGTTTGACGTCGCGGCGGGACGAACCACCAGCGCGCAAGAATAGTAGCGCTGCCACCGCCAATGGGCGTGGGAATGACTATTTGTGATAGCCGAGCGCTTGAATCACCGTCAGCAATTCTTCGTGCGAAATGAAGCGACGGCGGTGTTGCAATTTGTAGCCGTCGACGGCAATCGCCAATTCCCGGGCGGGGCCGGACAGTTCCGTATGGCCATCGACGAATTGGCGACGCTCGCGCCCTTCGTGCGACGAGTGGGCGCCACGGCGATCGACAAAGAGCGATTCCATCGGGTGCAGCAAGGTTTGCGACATTAGTTCGCCGGCTCCGTATTAGGTCAGCAACGGTTTTCGATATTCAAAGTTAGTGCGAAGAAATGAGAAATGCCTGAAAAATAGATAAGAATTGGCGAGGCAAAACCGCTTCTTGCTATTGCGAGACATACGCCGCGCGGCTGTTCGGGGCCATTTGACACGCAAATCCCGACAGATATATCGTCGGAGATCGCGCCTCAACAACTTTGCGAATTTGGCAAACTTTACCGAAGATGCGGAATTATCTGGGTATGCCGCCAGGCGTCCGCGCGGTCCGCAATTGGTTGGAGAGCTCAATTCCCCATGGGTGGCCCGGATTCTGGGCCACTAACTCGGAGACGGTAGAGTTGGCTTCAATGAAGTGCCCAGCTTGCATTTGTGCTTTGGCCAATTCGTATAACAGCTCGGGCGAATGGTCGCCACGTTGCCTAGCCAGTTCAAACTCTATTGCGGCCTGATCCGATCTCCCCAGCGCGCTGGACGCCAATCCCAGTAGGAAAAAAAGGTGAGGAGGTTCGTCGCCCGGCGAGTAAGATTCGCGCACGGTTTGCAGAGTGGCCAACGCACGCTGCGGTTGGTTCTGCTGACGGTAGAGTTCGGCGATCGAAAGCAGAATCTCCGCGTTGCCCGGATCGGTGGAAAGCGCGCGATGATAGGCGGCCAGCGCCTGTGTCGCCGCTCCAGAACGTTGATGAACTCGAGCTTGCGCGATCCACGCGTCGCTCCGTCCTGGTTCCAGTTCCAGCGCGGTCTCGACTGATCGCTGCGCGGCCTGCAAATCCCCTTGCTCAATCCGGTACATTGCCATCTGGCAATGTAAGGAGGCATCGCCGGGCGACAGCCGATTTGCCTCTTCAAGCTGCTCAATGGCGAGTTCTCGCGAACCGTTGTGCCAAAGCGCTCTCGCATAGTTTCGGCGGGCCTCAGGGTCGGAGCCACAGCGTTCCACCGATCGGGCTAATTGCTGCTCTGCTTCGCTCCACTTCTCGCGTTCCATGGAGCTAACGCCTTGTTGGCAGAGCTGTCGCGACTCAACTACCGACTTCGATGTGGCGCCCACGCCGTCAACCAGCTTGCAGCCGTTGAGGTTGATCACAGCCGGCAATAAAACAGTCACGCCAACTAGAAAGCGCCATGCTGCCCCGCGGCGGCGAATTGGTTGACAAGCCATGAATTCGCAATGCCAAATAGTTTCGATAGATTGCGAGGTGGCGGAGACTACAAAATTGATAGCTAGCCGGCAATCCCGATCGAACCCGTTGGTGGAGCAATGCCAGCACGCTACGATGCAACCAGAGAAATTTTCCGCACAGTTTAAGAACTCCTGGCATGCCAAAGCTTTACGATCGACTCGGCCTGCGATTTCAATATCCAGACAACTGGACGCTAGACGAAGCAGAGGCGCTCGCTGGCAATCACTCCGTATCGGTATACAGCCCGACGGGGGCCTTCTGGTCAGTCGCCGTTCGTCCGCGTGACGCCGATTCTGGTCGCGCAGCGAGCACCGCGCTGGCCGCCATGCGAGAAGAGTACAACGATCTTGAGGCGGAGCCGACCACTGATTGCGTTGCGGGACACGAACTTACCGGATTCGAAATTAACTTCTGTTATCTCGACTTGACGAGTACCGCCGGTGTTCGGTGCGCGGAGCTTGACCAATCAACGTTGGTCATTTTCTATCAAGCCGAGGACCGTGACTACATTGCCGTGGAGCCTGTGTTTCGGGCCATGACCTACAGCCTGCTTACCAGCCTGTCATCGTAGCGCAATGCCTGCTCAGAATGCGCCTGCTGGCCATGCTGAGAAAGTTGGCGACAGTGGTATAAAACGCCGCTGCCCGATTTGTCGACGATGCGTTTCTTTACCATGCGATAAAAAAACAACGCAGCGAGCCGACGCCCTGGCTGGGGAAGCGGTCGGCTCGCCTGCGTTGTTTAAGAATCAGGGAATGCGTCAGCCGCTTTAGGCCGCCTGATGCTCTTCCTCAAATTGTTCTTCTTCGGTCGATCCAGAAAGCGCAGTGGTCGACGAGATTCCGCCAGCGATCGTCTGGGCGACTTCATCGAAGTATCCCGTGCCCACAAAGCGTTGATGCTTGGTGGCTCGGTAACCAGCGCTCTCACGCTCAAACTCTCGTTCTTGCAGAGTGGCATACGCGGTCATTCCTGACTCACGATAACCGCGCGCCAACTCGAACATCGCCAAATTCAACGCGTGGAATCCGGCCAATGTGATGAACTGGAATTTGTAGCCCATGGCGCCCAGTTCGCGCTGGAATCGCGCGATTGTGGCGTCGTCGAGCTTCTTCTTCCAGTTGAAGGATGGCGAACAGTTGTAGGCCAGCAGCTTGCCGGGGAACTCAGCGTGAATCGCCTCGGCGAATCGGCGCGCCTCTTCGATATTCGGCTCTGAGGTTTCGCACCACAGCAGATCGGCGTATGGCGCATACGACAGACCACGATCTATCGCGATATCCAGTCCGCCGGTAATGCGATAGAAACCCTCTGGTGTGCGGTCGCCAGTGATGAACCGACGGTCGCGTTGATCAACGTCGCTCGTGATGAGTTGCGCGCTGTTCGCGTCAGTGCGGGCGACCAACACGGTCGGAACATTCATCACATCGGCCGCAAGTCGAGCGGCCGTCAGTGTGCGAATGAACTGGCAGGTGGGGACGAGCACTTTGCCTCCCATGTGCCCGCACTTCTTCTCACTGGCGAGTTGATCTTCAAAATGCACGCCGCCGGCGCCGGCCTCGATCATTCCCTTCATGAGTTCAAAGGCGTTCAACGGGCCGCCGAAGCCGGCTTCCGCATCGGCCACGATCGGCAAGAAGTAGTCGACCTCGTTTCGACCTTCCATATGCTGAATCTGATCGGCGCGTCGGAACGCGTTGTTGATCCGCCGCACAACCGCCGGAACGCTGTCCGCGGGGTAGAGGCTCTGATCGGGATACATCTGTCCTGCATTGTTGGCGTCAGCCGCGACCTGCCAACCGCTCAAATAGATCGACTTGAGGCCTGCCTCAGCCATCTGCACCGCTTGATTGCCGGTGAGGGCGCCCAAGGCGTTGATGTAGGGGTCAAAATTCAGCAGCTTCCAAAGTTTCTCGGCGCCGCGACGGGCGAGCGTGCATTCAACGTGCATCGAACCACGCAGGCGAGCAACGTCTTCGGCGGTGTAATCACGCCGAATTCCCTCCCAGCGCTGCTGAGCGTTCCAGCTTTCCTTGAGTTCGCTGACCTTGGGATGACACATGTGAGACCTTTCCGTGCTGGCGTGGGTAAAGTAAGAGATTGTTCCGGCGTAGAGGTGAGTTAAGCGAGCTGCTCGTATGCGGGCAGCGTCAGAAAATCGACAAACTGATCGGCGGTGCTGACCTGCAAGAACAGTTCCGCCGCCGCGTCAAACTGGGTGTTCGCATAAGCGCCCCCCATGCTCTTGCGCAGTTGTTCAAGCTCTGTGGCAAGCGCATCCTTGACCATATCTACCGTAACCGACTTGCCGGCGGCGGTTTCGCCACCGTGGCGAATCCACTGCCACAACTGGGCCCTCGAAATCTCCGCAGTGGCGGCGTCTTCCATCAGGTTGAAGATCGGAACGCATCCATTGCCGCGCAGCCAGGACTCGAGATAGCGCAGCCCCACTGCGACATTGGTGCGCACGCCCGACTCGGTGATCTGACCTTCTGGCACAAGTAAGAGGTCGCGAGCTGTGATTTTCAGATCTTCGTGCCGCACATGAAGTTGGTTCGGCGAATGCATGTGCTCATTGAAGATGTCCATTGCGATCGGCACCAAGCCTGGGTGCGCAACCCAAGTACCGTCATGCCCATCACGAACCTCACGAAGCTTGTCGGCGCGAACTTTCTCCATAGCTTGTTCGTTGGCCTGGACGTCGTTCTTGATCGGGATCTGCGCGGCCATCCCTCCCATGGCATGCGCTCCGCGACGGTGGCAGGTCTTGATTAATAGCAACGAGTAGGACCGCAGAAAATGCGTCGTCATGGTCACGACGGCGCGATCGGGCAACATGAAGTCGGAGCGATTACGGAATTTCTTGATGAAGCTGAAGATGTAATCCCAGCGTCCACAGTTAAGGCCAGCCGCGTGCTCACGTAGTTCGAACAAGATTTCGTCCATCTCAAACGCGGCCAGAATAGTCTCGATCAGCACGGTGGCCTTGATCGTGCCTTGCGGCATTCCGATCGCGATCTGGGCGCGTTTAAACACGTCGTTCCATAGCCGTGCCTCAAGGTGGCTCTCGAGCTTGGGCAAGTAGAAGTACGGACCCGATCCCTTGGCGACCAGCGCTTCGGCGTTATGAAAGAAGAAAAGTCCGAAATCGAAAATCCCCGCCGAAATCGGCTGGCCATCGACCAGCACGTGCTTCTCATTCAGGTGCCATCCACGCGGGCGAACCAGCAGAGTTGCTGTTTTCGCGTTGAGGCTATATTGCTTGCCTTCGGGGCTGCAAAACTCAATAGTGCCAGCGACTGCGTCACGAAGATTGATTTGGCCTTCAATCGTTGCTTCCCAGGTCGGCGAGTGACTGTCTTCGAAGTCGGCCATGTACATAGTCGCGCCGGAGTTGAGCGCGTTGATGACCATCTTCCGATCCACTGGGCCAGTGATCTCAACACGCCGATCCTGGAGATCCGCGGGCACGGGAGCGACTTGCCACTCGCTCTCACGTACCTCCGCTGTTTCGGGCAGGAAGTCGGGAAGTTGGCCGGCATCGATTCTGGATTGGACCTCCTGGCGGCGCCGCAAGAGCGACTGCCGCACGGCACGCGCATGACGTTCCAGTTCGGCAACAAACTGCAACGCTTCTGGAATGAGAATGCGGGCGCCTTGCGGAGAGACTGGAGCGAGCAATTCGACGCCCGCAGTCCCCGTTGGTGGTTCTTGAATCGACATCAGCAAGATCCCTCCAGAATGCGAATGGCCCGAGAAAGGCGGCTGTTTGCCCTTCCGATGGCGACACTGTAGCTACGGCTGGAAGGATTGAATACAATAATCTTTTCAATCCAGAGCATTAGTCTGATGCATAATATGATGACTATTGCGATCGCCTATACTTAAGTTCGCGCTATGTCGCTCGCTTCCAATCCGCAGTATTACAAACAGAACCGCCTCTCGCAGTTACGCGGCTTTTGCTACGCCGCGCAGGCTGGCAGCATCTCGAAGGCCGCCGAGCGGCTGTTCTTGAGCCAGCCGAGCGTTTCGCTGCAAATCCAGGCGCTGGAGCGCGAATTCAAGACCACGCTCTTTGAACGGCGCGGGCCCAAGATCGTGCTCACGCCCGACGGACGCATGCTCTACGAACTTGCGTCCCCGCTGGTGGAGGAGATGGACACGCTGGAAGAGACCTTCGCGGCGCGTCGGGGTGGAATTGAAACCGGCCGACTCGACATCGCGGCGGGCGAGTCGACTACGCTCTATCTGTTGCCGGAGTTCGTGAAGCAATTCATCGAGATCTATCCTGGCATCGAACTCAAATTGCACAACGTCACGGGGCGCGATGGATTGGCGATGGTGCGCGCGGACGAAGTCGACTTTGCAGTCGGGTCGATGTTGGAGATGCGGGACGACATCGAATATCAACCCATGTTCTCTTACGATCCCATGCTGATCGTGCCGCTTGATCATCCGCTCGCCAAACGCAAGCGCGTGACGCTCAAGGACGTGTCGCCGTATCCCTTGATCTTGCCGCCGATCCATTTGACGACTTGGAAAGTGGTGGACTACGCTTTCGGGCAGCAGAACCTGAAATACGAAGTCAAGATGGAGGCCGGTGGCTGGGAGGTCATCAAGAAGTACGTCTCGCTCGGCATGGGGGTTTCGATCGTGACAAGCATTTGTCTTTCTGGCGAAGAGCGATTGGCGTGCATTCCCCTGACGCGATATTTTCCAAAGCGAACTTATGGACTTGTGATCCGCAAAGGAAAATTCCTTTCGCCCCAAGCGCAGCGCTTTGTGGCACTGATGCAGGAGGCGACGAAGGTCAAAAAGCAGGGCGACCGCAGAGAAAAAGCTGTGAAATCCGCATAGAGCCGCCATGCGACATCGTGCAGCGGCAGTTTTGTTGCGGGAGATCATGCCGCCTCCCAGGGCTGCTCAATCCACCAACCAAATGGCGCTTGTTGGCTCTGACTCAGCGGATGCACAACGCCGCGTGGAAAGCGAAGCGTGACATCACGATCGGAAACGATCACGCCCTCCGAATTGCTTTCCAGTCGTGGCTTGCCCCAAGTGTTGCTGGTCACTCGCGAAACTGCTCGCCGACCGATGACCACGGAGCTGGTGAGAAACATCTGATCGTAGCTTTCGATTGGCGCCGGTGGAACAGCCACTGCGCCACTCGTGCCGGCCACTTTGTCGCGTTCGGCAACCAAGTCCATGAAGCGGCGATGGCTAGCGGCAGAAACGCTGTCGCCCGTTTGATAGAAGTGGATACCACCGCCGGCAAGGTTCGCGCCATCGCCGCAGAGCAGCGTGGCGTGCAGAATCAGCTCTGCCCAGTAGCCATCCATGCCGAGCATCAGTCCCTTGCCCGATAGCTCGTTGTAACTTAAGTACACATTTCGAGGCAGGCTTGAGCCGTTGATCAGATTGCCCAAGCGGGTGAGTTGAGTGAGCAGCGCGGCAAAGTGGAACTGTTCCGTGCCGCCCTTGAAGCGCTGCAAATCGAAGGTGGGCCAGTACCAACGGGCGTTGTCGAACGTGCCGTAACAAGAGACGCAAGACCCGCCAAAATGACTGCCGTTGCCGAGTGGCTTGATATCGAGCGACGCGGCGCGATCCGATGGGTGCGTGCCTGGCGCCGTGAGGCACGTGGCGTACTCGAACGCTTCGAGCCTGGGGAAATAGTGTCGCGCGATTTCCAAGAGGGCGTAGTAGCGGTTGCTGAGATAGGCGCGCATCGCGCCATCAAATACGAAGACGCGTTGATCGCGATCGATATCCCAATCTTTCCAAGTGGACCAAACGTCCTGCGACAAGGGTGACGCCTCGGGCATGCGAGCGCGCCACGCCGGCCAATCATCGTCGGTGAACACGTCGTCAAGTGTTTCGCGGCTGTCATAGCCGTAGTCGCGCGCTATCCATTCGGGTCGAAACCGCCAGAATTGGCGAAAGTTCTCCGCGTCGAAGACAAAGCGATCGCAAATAGTGTCGGCTTTGTCCTCGCCAAATCTGGCGCGACCCGCCTTCTTCAGCAACAACCAAAAGCGCCGCCATTTAGACTGTTCAGCACGCACGGACTCGTACCAATGATCGACGCTCAGTCCTTGGCGATTGGGGGTACGAAACTCTTGATCGAACAAGCAGTAGCGACGATTGCGGCGAATCTTCCAAAGCGGCTGCGACGTGCCCATGTTGATGGCGCGCTGGCCGGGTGGGCATTTCGCAAGCTCACTGGCTAGTCTGGCAACCGACGAGCCGAGATCATCGCGTCCCTCGAAGGCATGACAACAGCCGATCACATTGTCCCGCTCGCCAATTTTGGGGTCGGCCTTAAGCGAAGCTGTCAGCCACTTCTTGTCCCAGCAAAAGACCAGCGTCTTGGCGGGGCTTGTAACCGCCTGCGAACCTGGTAATTGAAGCAGTTTCTCCGCGCGATTGGCCGCAACAGCGCCGCTCAAGAATTTCTCTGGCGAGGCGTCAAAACGCTCGCGCAGTTGCTGTCGCGCCTCGGCGGCCGTGAGATGGTCGCGAAACACCATTCCCTCGTACTTGTAATCGGGCGATGTTTGGTAGTAACGGCCGCGACCGTTGTTCCAGTGCAGGTAGCTCAGCGCGCTCTCGGCAGTGAGATAGCCAGGAATCTCCACTGGCGCGTCGATCAACTGCGCCGCGACCAACGCCCGTACGCACTCCGCCGGCGTCATCTGCGAGAAAACGCGTTGAAACAAATCGGTGCGACTGGAAAGTTCTTGAATTCTTGCTGGATCGACTGTCATGTCGATTTGTCACCCCTTGCGCTGATCGTCGACCGCCGTGGCAAAGCCATCGATGTGATTGTCGACGAGTTGCAGTTCCTCGGTCGCTTGGCTGATGCGGATGCCGACGCGCATGGCGGGAGAACGCGTCTCGCGAATGACATTGCGCGCGATCAAATTGCCTTGGCTGGCGCCTTGCAGATCGATGGCCGCCGCGCCTGGCCCGCCGTTATCGACTATCTGGTTTGCTTCGAGACGATTGCGGTGGGGCGCGAAGCCGGGCCCGCGTTCCGGGCGGTAGAGCACGCCCGTTTCCAGGCTGCCACGAATCACATTGTCGCGAATGAGGTTATCCGTGTCGCGATGTCCGATCGACACGCCGATTCGATTGTCGACGATTTGATTCGCTTCGGCCAATCCGAATTTGACGCCCCAGCAAAAGAAAATGCCAATTCCGTTTCGTTCCAGTTGATTGCCGCGAATCCGAGGGCGCTGTGAACCGGAGCCGGGATGCAGGCCAAGGTCTGCATGGTCGAGGCTGCGGCAGTTCTCGACGACGACATCGTGGCAGATCTGCCAACTGAAGCCGTCGCCGTTGTAATTGCGCCCGGTGACTTGCCGGATGCCGACGTCGTTGCAATCCTGCAAGAAGACGCAGCCGCCGTAATTGCCGTTCAGGTTATCGTTGGCGGCGCGATTGCCATCGAGCGTGAGGTTCTCGATGGCGACCTGTTCTATGCCGTCGCCAGAAAGGATGGGAAAGAGCGTCGAGCAAGTGGATTTGCCCAACTGCCAGAGATTCTCGCGAAGTGGCCGATCGAGCCGGAAGCGATTGCCGCTGTTGGCGACCAGCGTTCGTTTCAAGACGACTGCCGCGCCGGTGTCGGCATTCTTGGTTTGCAAACAGACGCCGTCGCCGAGCGCAAATCCGGCGCTGTCAGCCAGCGTAATCTCCTGGTCGAACCAATCGGAATCGGCCGCGAGCGGCGTACTGGTCGATGGTTCCTTGATAAGGATGGACTTATCTCCCTCGCCAACCAAACGGATATTCGAGCGCAGATAGACCGAGTTTCGCATGCGCCAAGTTCCGGCGAGCAAGCGCACGGTGCCGCCGCCAAAACCGCTCAGATGATCGACGGCGGCTTGGATTACCTGTTGCGTTTCGCCGCGCAAATCGCCTTGGTCGTTGCCAACCGTGATCGTCAACCGTTGTTGCCAGTCTGGCGCGTGCTTACGGTCGCCAGAGGTGGCGCGCGGATTGACAACTTGCGGTCGAGGGTCATCCGCACGGCTCTTGCCAATCAGGGCGGCGGCGCCCAGCCAGGTCGCGGCCTGTAGCCAGTCGCGTCGATGGATTAGCGGCGATTCGATATTGCGCATGACGCGGCTCCAAAGTTAGTAGTGGAACTTAGCTGGCTCTACCGTAGGCGCCGCGAAACGCGAAGTAAAGCAACAGTGGAAGTTGCCCGCTGTATGAGCCGCCGCACACGGATTTGATGCGCGGCGCAGATCGCCTACATCGAGGGAGGGGGCAAGAGTTGGCGGGGCGGTTCGACCGCGGCGGGGGGCGCAATGACTTCTGGTTGCGGGGCCGCGCTGGTTGGCGCTTGCATGAAGGGAATCATCGGGAAGCCGACATTGCCACCGAAGCGGGCATTGAGCTTGCAGATGATTTTTTGCTCGAGCACCATGTCGCGGCCTTGCGGAATCCAACCGAGCGTGAGCGGCTGTGGACCAACCGGCTCGTTGAACCGCGAGAGCGACTGCTCGTTGCGGAAGGTCGATCCGCCAGTTGTGGCGCGCTCTGGACGCGGCAGGTCCTCGAGTTCCTTGAAAACGGCCACGTCGATCATGTAGCCGCTGGGGGAGGGAATCACCCGAATCAATGCTCGTCGACGAATCGATTGCAGCGTGCTTTCCAAGCGCTCGTAGGCATTGGCGGAGTCGCGTCGCCAGGGCTCGAAGAGTGTGGCGCCGACCTCGGGAAAGGTGTCGATGCGGCCTTCGGTGAGCGTATTGCCAATCAGCTTGACGCGACTTTCCGACGCGATACGAAAGTAATCGTCGACTACGTCGACCACTTCTTCCCAGACATAATCGGCGTCGGTGAGCGGCACCACCGTGGGATTGGCAAGCTCTTTGTTGACCAGATGAGTGGTGGGCCCCGCGCAGCCAATGCAGATTGGCAACAGACTGACCAAGGCTCGCCAGGATGGCTTCATGCGCGAGGAAAATCCAAGTTTCCGGAAACGCCCGCGGCGGACGACTGCTGCTTAAGATCGGCGCGCGGAGCGGTCGCCATGCACGCAAGGGGGCGGAAGTGTGCCGAAAAAGGGGCGCGGCGACAAGGCGACTTTTGGGCGTTTTGGCGCCGCATCTCCTTGCGACCGGCGGAACGCATCGCCAAAATGACTGGCTTCGCCAGTTTCGCCTCACCTGCCTAGCTTTCGGAAACAACTGCTCATGCCAAGCTGCGTGCTCGCCTACTCGGGTGGTTTGGACACCTCGGTCATTCTCGGTTGGTTGCAAGACCAGGGATACGAAGTCCACGCGGTTTACGTCGACCTGGGACAGCCGTGCGAGGACCGGCAGGCGATCTTGGACAAAGCGAAGACCTGCGGCGCCAAATCGGCGCGGATCGTCGATGTGCGTGAGGATTTGTGCCGCGATTTCGCGTTTCCGATCATGGCTTGGGACGCCAAATACGAGGGGGATTATCTGCTGGGCACGTCGATTGCGAGGCCGCTGATTTCGCGAGTCTGCTTGCAAGTGGCTCGCGAGGTAGGCGCGAACGCCTATGCGCATGGCGCGACCGGCAAGGGGAATGATCAGTGCCGGTTTCAATTGGCGGCCGAGGCATTGAACCCGGACGTCGAAATCATTGCTCCATGGCGGAACGCGGAGTTTCGGAAATTGTTTCCCGGCCGAAGCGAGATGATCGCCTACTGCGAGGCGAAACAGATTCCGGTGAAGGCATCGGTCAAGAAGCCGTATAGCTCGGACGAGAACTGTCTGCACATCAGCTACGAGGCGGGCAAGCTGGAAGACCTGACCGTCAACGGTGTTGATCTGGTCGATTTTGGCATGACCGTCTCGCCGCGGCAGGCGCCCGAGGCGGGAGAGAGCGTGACAATTCAGTTCGAGGCGGGCTATCCGATTCAGATCAACGGCGAGGAACTGACCGCATACAAGATTGTCGATCGGCTCAATCAGATTGGCGGACGGAATGGCGTGGGGCGCATCGACATGGTGGAGAATCGCTTTGTCGGCATGAAGAGCCGCGGCGTGTACGAAGCGCCGGGCATGACGCTCTTGTACGCCGCGCATCGCGCGCTCGAGCAACTGACGCTCGACCGTGATCTGATGCACCTGCGCGATCGATTGTCGCCGGAAGTGGCCGAGATGGTGTATTACGGATTTTGGTACACGCCCAAGATGGACGCTCTGATGGCGTTTATCCGGCAGGCGCAACGGCATGTGACGGGCGTAGTCAAGCTGAAGCTGTACAAAGGCAACATCGATATCGATAGCCGGCAAAGCCCGCGCAGCCTGTACGACGAGGGGATCGCCAGCATGGAGGGGGGCGGCAGCTACAACCAGACCGATGCGGAAGGGTTTCTGCGAATTCAAGGTCTGCCGTATCGAGTGCAAGGTCGCATGCATCCACGGTCGTATTAGTTGCAATTCGCCATGGCGCGCCCGCCGCGTGCGTTGTGTTCTCACCCATTGCCCGATGCGTTGGGGCAACAGCGTTTCCTTTTCGCAGCGCGCAGCCTAAGGCCATCCGCCGCGCGCAACTGTGGTAGCCGTAGCGTGTTGCGCGTGTAGTCGTGCAGCGGCGCGTTGGCTGGCCCCTCGATTGCGATAGCTGGATTTCGCCAACTTGCCCACAGCCGTTTTTCAACGGCGGCAGTGGCGACGACGCGGGCCTAAGGGGTCTCAAAACCAGCATGTCACTGATTCCGCTCTTTCCGATCGCGGCATCACCGTCGTTGCCTCTCGCACTCCATCGACTCGCCTTGACCCCTACGGCCCGGCTCGCGAATTACTATCGGCTGGTCCCGCGCGACGAACCGCTCGGTGGCTGCCGGCCGCGCGCCATCTCGCTGTATCATCCGCCGCGGCGCAGTGTGGCGCAGGCGTGGATCGTCGACGATCTGGTGACCGCTGGCGTGATCGGCACGCGCTTGGCGATACTCGATCCGATCGACACCGATGAAAACTCGATGCTCGCGCGCCAAGGGGCGCCGACGATCGGCAAGAACATCAATCTGCTTGCATAGCCCCCCTGCCCTATCCGCTGTTTGTTATCCCACCGATGACCGCGTTTTTACTTTCTCAAATCGTGATCTGGAAACTCTCGTGGCGGGCCGCGACGTGGCTCGATGAGCAGCGCCGGCGCGAGAACAAGTAACAACGGGCCATCGCTTGGCAGTTTCGAATCGGCGGCGAAACGGCCTTGCCGATTCACCATCTTCTGCCACCCTCTTGGCATAAGCACACGCTACCAAATGTGTGGCTCAAAAAGCAAAAATATTTTGTGGGCGATGGCGACGCTTGCGCCGACACGACGTTGCCGGTGGCCAGCAGGGGGCGATCGATCCCATGCGGCGCCGCGCCGCAATTGAGTTCGGAGCAAAAAACGCAAATCAGGGGGGTAGACTCCGAAAACCCCTGGCGGCGCCGGCAGGGATTGATAACGCAAATGATGAAGCGGCAGCAGGTTGTGGTTTTCGAAGCGGCGGATTCAATTCGGAGTTTTCGGAATGGGTGTCGTAATTCGCGTCTCAATCGGCAGCGTGATTGGCGGGACTGATCCCAGATGTTGTGCCGCGCTGTTGAGCGACTACCGCATATGGTGGTCGAGCGACAAAAGGGTTGTCGGAGTGTGTCCGACAACCGGTCTCCGAAAACCCAAACACTCCGAAAACGATTCTTGATCGTGCTGCTCTAATTCGGAATCTGGCTGGTGAGCAGTTCGCCTCGATGGTCGATGGCAGTGGCGAAATTCTGCCTTAGGTCGTCAAAGAGTTGCCGGGCCTTCCCTTTGTCGCCCTGCTCCAGGTAGTGCTGGGCCAAGAGGAACCGAGCCAAGGCGCCGACCTGAGCGCCATCGCCGTAGTAGCAGCCATTATAGAGGTCGATCGCCTGTTGGAGTCGCTCCGCGCGCTCGGCGCCACTGGACCACTGGGCCAGGTACATGAGTCCGCAGCCGGTGCGGTTCATTTCTGGGAACTTGACGAGCAGCTCTTCCAGGTTCTGTTTGGCCTGATTGGAGCGGGGCTGATTGTTGGCCACCTGGTACAACCGCTCGGCCTGCGCGAGTTGCTCTGGTTGGAAATTGTCGCGATCGGCGGCCATACGCTTGCGGGCGGCTTGCTTTTGCTGCTTTTGAATTTTGTCGAGATCGGCCGTGGCGGCCGTTGGGGGCGCGACGTGGCGAGATTGAGCCTCCAGGGCCGTCAAGCGGGCTTCGATGGCGGCGAGGCGCTGGAGAATTTCGGCGAGTTGAGGATCATCGGCCGCGACGGCGAGCGTAGGAGCAGCGGCGGTAATGGCGGCCGAGATCAGAAGGAAAAATGGCGCGCGCGACATGATGGTTGCTCCCTAAGAAAGAAGAGATGTATCTGAGCGGGAGGCAATGCGCCATTTACGGTAGCGGCGGAGTGGGGGCATGTCACGCAATTCGGCGACTCGGGGCTTGCGGACGTGCGCCAGGTTCGGCGAAATTCTGCAAAGAAACAGGGGTCTGAAACGCGGCCGAGCTTCCAATTAGCTCAAATGGCCCCCTGCTTTTCCTAGTTATTAGCAGTTCCAGGATTCAACGTGTCCGATGCATTGAGCGCGTACCCGCTAAGGGGCGGCGCGTGGCGCGTTATGCCGACAAGGCTTGCGCAATCGGGCAAGACTACGGCGAATTTCGCCGTATTTCGCGTTGCTTCATGACAATTCTGTAAGGGTTGAACATCGTCCTGGAAGAAAACGTCGAGCTAGAATAGATTGATTGCCTTGGCCTCACATGGATCGTCAAACTGAATTCGCTGGTCGCGTAGTACGCACAGTGGTCTGCTGCGCAGACCGATCTCATTCGCCATGCTACGGCGGACGATGACGTTTGATGGCGATGTTTGACCAACGTCGGTGGCATTCGTGTTGGTGCTGCCCCATCGTCCTCGGTGTTCCGCAGTAGAGTCAGCGAATTGCGAGGCAACCTGTTTATGCGATTTTCGCCAACCGCGGCAATCTTACTGGCCCTGTTCTGCCTGACTCTGCCGGCCTGCCGCAAGCATGAGGAAGCGCATCACGAAGAAGCGCATAAGGTAATTGCCACCAATCCGGAGTCGAAGTCGGTCACTCTGACCGAGCAGTACGTCTGCCAGATTCACTCGCGACGCCACATCCAGGTGCAAGTGCTGGAGACGGGCTATCTGGAGGAGATCAAGGTCAAGGAGGGGCAGTCGGTCAAGGAGGGGGACGTGATGTTCACCGTCCGGCCGATTCTTTACGTGTCGAAGCTGGAGGCCGAGAACGCCGAGGCCGAGTTGGCAGACCTGCAATTGCAGTACGCGAAGAAGCTGAGCGCGGAAAAAGTCATTTCCGAGAACGAGGTGAAGCTGCGTGCGGCGGAGTTAGCCAAGGCGAATGCCGAGGCCAAGCTGGCGCGGGCCGAACTGGACTTTGCCACGGTTAAGGCCCCATTCGACGGTATCATCGACCGTTTGCAGCAACAGCAGGGGAGTTTGGTGCAGGAGGGGGAGGTTCTCACCACGTTGTCTGACAACGGCCTGATGTGGGTGTACTTCAATGTGCCCGAGGCTCGTTATCTCGAATACATGGCCGACCTGAAGCAGCACAAGGGGGACATGAAGATCGAGCTTGTACTGGCCAACGGCGAGACATTCGATCAGCCCGGCGTGATCGGCGCGATCGAGGCCGATTTCAACAATGAGACAGGGAACATTCCTTTCCGCGCGGACTTTCCGAACCCGGAACACCTGCTACGTCACGGACAGACCGGGACGATCTTGATTCACCGAGCGCAGGACGACTCGCTGGTAATACCGCAGCGAGCCGTGTTTGAGAACCTGGCCAAGCGATACGTGTACGTGGTCGACAAAGACAACGTGGCGCATCAGCGCGAGATTGTGGTCAAGAACGAATTGGAAGATCTCTTCGTCATCGAAAAGGGAGGGATCGACGTGAACGACAAGATCGTCTTTGAGGGGGTTCGGCAGGTGCGCGACGGCGCGAAGGTGGACTGCGAGCTGCGCCGTCCGGAAGAAGTAGTCGCACAACTCAAGTACCGAGCGGAATAGGGGCTGACGCTCGGCACGGCATTCGACGAACGACCCAGGAACATGATCGCAAAGATTCTTCATCGGCCGGCATTGGCGATCGTCATTTCGGTGATCATCGTCTTCCTGGGCGGTCTGGCCATCAACACGCTGCCGATCTCGCAATTCCCCTCCGTCGCGCCGCCGAGCGTGATTGTCTCCATTTCATATCCCGGCGCCAGCGCCAATGTGCTGGTCGACTCGGTGTTGATCATTTTGGAGCAGGCGATCAACGGAGTGCAGGACATGCGTTACATGTCCTCCGCTGCCACTAGCGCCGGCGAGGGGGCGATCTCCATCATCTTCGAACCGGGGACCGACCCCAACGTGGCGGTCTTGAATGTCAATAACCGCATCAACATCGTGAAGAACCGGTTGCCTCCCATCGTCGAACGGGAGGGCATCATCGTCATGCAGAACATGACGAGCATGTTGATGTACGTGAACGTCTACAGCACCGACAAAAGTCTCGACCAGAACTTTCTTTACAACTACGTCACCGTCAACTTGCTGCCAGAAATCCGGCGCACCCGCGGCGTCGGCACCGCCAATATTTTGGGCAATCGCGCGTATGCCATGCGGATCATGCTCAACATTGACCGCATGCGGGCCTACAACGTCTCGGCCGACGACGTGATGAAGGCGGTGGCGGAGCAGAGCATGATTGGCTCGCCCGGGCGGCTCGGCCAAGCGACGGGGCAGACTTCGCAGACCATCGAGTACGTGTTGACCTGGGTGGGGCGGTACAACACGCCGGAGCAGTATGAGAACATCATTTTAAAGGCCAATCCCAAGGGGGAGATCCTGCATTTGCGGGACGTGGCCACGGTGGAGTTGGGGTCGTCGTTTTACGATCTTTACTCCGACATTGACGGCAATCCTTCGGCGGCCATCGTACTCAAGCAACTGCCGGGCACCAACGCCGCGACGATCATCGAGGAAGTCAAGCACAAACTGGAGGAGTTCCAGGAGGATCTGTTTCCGCCGGGCATGCACTTTGAGGTCAGCTATGACGTCTCGGCGTTCTTGGAGGCCTCGATCGAAAAGGTGCTCCATACGCTGTTCGAAGCTTTTGTGCTCGTGTCGCTGGTGGTGTTCCTCTTTCTCGGAGATTTTCGCTCGACGCTGATTCCGACTTTGGCCGTGCCGGTATCGTTGATCGGCACCTTCTTCTTTCTGCTGCTGTTCGGATTTTCGATCAACCTGATCACGTTGTTCGCGTTGGTGCTGGCGATCGGCGTGGTGGTGGACGACGCCATCGTCGTGGTCGAAGCGGTGCACGCCAAGATGGCGGAAAAGCACCTTTCGCCCTATCGGGCGACGCAGGAAGTGATGACCGAAATCAGCGGCGCCATCATCGCCATCACCTTGGTGATGACGGCGGTGTTCGTGCCGGTGACCTTCATGACCGGGCCGGTCGGCGTCTTTTATCGCCAGTTCGGCATCACGATGGCGATCTCCATCATCTTGTCGGGTGTGGTGGCTTTGACGCTGACGCCGGTGCTATGCGCCATGTTGCTCAAGCCGCATACCGGGCATAAGAAGATTCGCGGGCCGCTGGCGCTATTGCTGTACCTCTTCGATCGTGGCGTTGAAAAGCTCACCGGGGGCTATGCCGGCCTGCTGAGCCGGATCGTCACGGTGCGCGTTGTGAGCTTTGCGACCGTTGGCGCGTTCTTCTTCGGCATTTATCTAGTAAACACCCAACTGGCCACAGGCTTCATCCCGCTGGAAGACCAAGGCATGATCTACGGGGTGATTCAAACCCCGCCGGGCTCGACATTGGAATACACCAATTCCAAGTCGCATGAGCTGCAAGCAATCGCCAAGAGCGTGGACGGCGTCAAATCGGTCTCGTCGTTGGCGGGTTACGAAGTGCTCACCGAGGGTCGCGGTTCGAACGCGGGAACTTGCCTCATCAATTTGAAGACCTGGGCCGACCGCAAGATGACCTCGCGCGAGATCATTGAGGAGCTCGAGAAGAAAGCGCACAAGATTTCCAATGTGAAGATCGAGTTCTTCGAACCGCCCGCCGTACCGGGCTTCGGCGCCGCCGGCGGGTTTTCGGTGAATGTGCTCGATAAGACGAACACCATGAACTACAAGATGCTGGGCGAGGTGACCGACAAGTTCATGGCCGCCTTGTCCAAGCGCAAGGAGGTGAAGGGCCTCTTTACCTTCTTCGCCAGCAACTACCCGCAATACGAAATCATCATCAACAACGAAGTGGCGATGCAAAAAGGGGTGTCGATCGGCGAGGCGATGAACAACCTCTCGATCGTAATCGGCAGCACCTGGGAGCAGGGCTTTGTCCGCTTTGGCCAGTTTTTCAAGGTTTACGTGCAAGCGGCGCCGGAGTTTCGGCGGTTTCCGGAAGACTTTGAAAACATCTTCGTGCGGAACGATCAAGGAGAGATGGTCCCCTATTCGGCGTTCATGACGCTCAAGAAGCAGCAGGGGCTGAACGAAATCAACCGCTACAACCTTTATCCCACCGCCGCGATCCAAGGCGCGCCGGCGCCCGGCTACAGCACGGGACAAGCGATCCAGGCGATTCAAGAAGTGGCCGCGGAAACCTTGCCGCGCGGCTATGACATTGGTTGGGCGGGGCTCTCCTACGACGAGGCGCGCAAGGGGAACACGGCGGTCTACATCTTTTTGATCGTGGTGATCTTCGTCTATCTGGTGCTGGTGGGTCAGTACGAGAGCTTTATCTTGCCACTGGCCGTGATCTTGTCGTTGCCGATCGGTATCTTTGGATCGTTCTTTTTCTTGCAGGCGATGGGCCTGGCCAACGACGTGTACGCGCAGATTGGCTTGGTCATGTTGGTCGGTTTGTTGGGCAAGAACGCCATTTTGATCGTCGAATTCGCCGTGCAGCGGCGACACGAGGGGACGAGCTTCCGCGACGCGGCGATCGAGGGGGGCAAGTTGCGCTTCCGGCCGATCTTGATGACGTCGTTCGCCTTTATCGCCGGTTTGATTCCGTTGGTGCGGGCCACCGGTCCGGGGGCGATCGGCAACCGCACCATCGGCACCACGGCGGTCGGCGGCATGCTGTTGGGCACGGTCATCGGCGTCTTGGTCATACCGGGCCTGTACTACCTGTTTGGCGTGCTGGCTGGCGACGGCAAGTTATTGAAGGACGAGACGCACACGCCGCTCAGCGAGGCGATCGAACACCCGCCGCATCCGGCGTAGTCACCCTGGGGAAGCAAGCCGACGTGGCTTTCTCCCCACTCGCCGCGAGCGCAGCGACGCTGCTGCGGCGCGCGGTGTCGATCATTCGCCGCTGTTGATTCGTCTACGACTACTCCGAGTCGCTGCGGCGATGCAGACAGCAGTCAGCACTGCTGGCGAGCCTCTGCCTTGCGATTGCGTAAGAATCGCGCCATGACATGAGGTAAAATTGCCTCGCGATGCGCGCTTGCGAGCATGCTAGCTACTGCGCGGCGCGATTAAGCGGCTGGCGCGTGTTAACTTGTAGCGAGAATTTGCAATTCATCGTCGCATGCCGCGCGTGGCCGACGATGTAAAGCATCGTCAAACCATGTTGCGCCGGTAGGGATGCTGACGCGCAACGATTGACGAGTAGGCCGCATTGACACGGGAACGTCTGGGGGGAGTTCTCCCCAGCGGATGAGGGATCCCGCGACGATCGCCTTCTTGATCGACGTCGTGCCTGGTTTTCGCCAACCGCGCACGACTTGCCATCGCTCAACTAGGACGACACGGATGAAGCCCTTGGTGAGAAATGCGAGCGCGCGGCGCGGGGCGCGCGCCATCATTGTAGCGCTGGCCTGCGGCCTGCTATTTGGCTTGTCGGGCTGCGGGATTCCCGCGCTACGCAAGCCGATGTCGGCGCAAATGCTGCCAGACACCTTCAACGGGCAGGCCACCGCGGAGAACTCGTCGGAGGTGCCGCCGGTCGAGTTTTTCAACGACCCGAACCTCACGAGCCTCATCAATCAGGCGTTGTTTGGCAACCAGGAGTTGCGAATCCTGGCCCAAAGCATCTTTGAGGCCAGCAACGACGTGATGCGGCGGCGCGGTACTTACTTGCCGTTTGTCACCTTTGGCACGGGCGCTTCGCTGGAGAAGCTCAGCACATTCACTCCGCCGGGCGCCGAACTGCTCGAACTGAACACGCCGACCGGAGACATGTTCCCCAATCCGCTGCCGAACTTTCTGATCGCCGCCGATGTGACGTGGCAGATCGATATCTGGCGGCAATTGCGAAACGCGCGGGACGCGGCGGGGCTGCGTTACCTGGGAACCACGGACGGTTGGAACTACGTAGTGACTCGCATGGTCGCGGAGGTGGCGGAGAACTATTACAAGTTAATGGCGCTCGACAAACAGTTGGAGACGTTGGACTTCACGATTCGACTGCAGGAGCAAAGTCTGAAAGTCGCCAAGGCGCAGAAGATCGGGGCGCGCGGCAATGAGTTGGGCGTGCAGCGTTTTGAAGCGGAAGTGCGCAAGAACCAAAGCGAAAAATGGATCATCTATCAGGAGATCATCCAGACCGAGAACAAAATCAACTTTCTCTGTGGTCGCTTTCCGCAACCCATTGCGCGACAATCCGCGCAGTTTCTCGATTTGCAATTGCAGGCATTGAACGTGGGAGTGCCGGCGCAGCTCTTGCGCAATCGGCCCGACATCCGGCAGGCTGAGCGCAATTTGTCGGCCGCGGGACTCGACATTCGTGTGGCGCGGGCGAACTTCTATCCGAAGGTGATGCTCACGACCGGTGTGGGCTATGAGGCCTTCAACACGCGGTATTTTTTCTACTCCCCGGAATCGCTCATTTACGGAGTCGCTGGCAACCTGGTCATGCCGCTGATCAACAAGACCGCGATCCGGGCCGATTACCTGGACGCGAACGCCAAGCAATTGGAAGCGCTCTACGAGTACCAGCGCGCGATCCTGAACGGGTTCACCGAAGTGGTCAATCGCATGGCGAAGGTGCGCAACTATAGCCAAAGCATCGCGCTCAAGAGGCAGCAACTGGCCGCCCTCGAAAAGGCGGTGGAAGTCGCCGACATTCTGTTTCAGAACGCGCGTATTGAATACATCGATGTGCTGTTTGCCCAACGTGACCGCAACGACGCTCGGATCGTGTTGATCGAAACCAAACAGGAGCAACTTTCCGCCATTGTGAACGCCTATCAGGCGTTAGGGGGCGGCTGGCGCTATGTGGGGCCGCCGATGCGACTGCCCCCCACCGGCCCGGAAGGCCCGCCGCTGCAGTTGCCCCCCAACCTGCGCCCGCCAGAGCCAAAGCTGGAGGAGTTGCCCGCGCCGCCGAACCCGGTGCAACCGCCGCCGCCCCCTCCCCCACAGGCGGCGGCAGCAGCAGCAGCAGCGGCGCGCTAGTTCGCCGCGAACGATCCCGCTGACTTGAGGGCGCTAGCGCCGAGTTGATCTTGGCGGGGCATGCGTGAGCATGATCCTTGCCGCGCCGCCAATCAGCGCTTGCACGTCAACCGTCGGCGCCGCAGACTGCGATGCGTGGGGCGCAAGCGTAGTCGTGGGAGCGGGATGGCGGGATATGTTGAATCGCAGAGCGTTTTTGGGCGCCGTGGGGGCGGGCATTTCTGGAGCGGCCATTGGCAGGGGCGAAGATGCCGAGTCGGCGACGGCCAAGCGCAAGAAGCTGGCGGTCGTTACCACCGAGTGGCGCTATCACTCACACGCCTGGCACATGGCGGAACGCTTTTTGGTGGGCTACCCCTGGCGCGGGCAGTGGCATTGGCCGCCGTTTGAAGTGGTGTCGGCCTATGTCGATCAGCGGCCAGAAAACGACTTGAGCCGCGCGCGGGCCAAGGAGTTTGGTTTTACGATCTATCCCACGATCGCCGAGGCGCTGCGCGCTGGAGGGGACCGGCTGGCGGTCGACGGCGTGCTGGTGATTGGCGAGCATGGCGACTATCCGAAAAACGCGCTCGGTCAGAAGCTGTATCCGCGGTACGAGTTCTTCCAGCAAGTGGCCGAAGTGTACCGCGCCGATGGTCGCGTGGCGCCGGTGTTCAACGACAAGCATTTGTCGTGGAAGTTCGACTGGGCCAAGGAAATGGTCGACACCGCGCGCGAGCTTGGTTTTCCGCTGCTCGCCGGATCGTCGTTGCCGGTGACGTGGCGGATGCCGGCCATTGATCTGCCGCGCGATGCGGTGGTGGCCGAGGCCATGTGCGTGGCGATGGGAGAGGTGGACATCTACGACCTGCACGCGCTGGAGACAATCCAGTGCATGGTGGAGCGGCGCCGCGGCGGCCAGACCGGAGTGATCGCCGTGCAGGCCTTGCGAGGCGATGCGGTATGGCGGGCCATGGAGGCCGCCGATTGGGCCAGCGGCGGCTGGGATAGGCGGCTATTTGAGGCGTGCTTGTCGCGCAGTCATACGCTCGCGCAGCCCGAGTCGTTCAGCCACCGCTATCCCACGGTGGAACAGATCAAGGCCTGGGTCAAGGAACCGGTCGCGTACCGCATCGAATACGCCGATGGGTTGAAGGCGACGATGCTGTTGATGAACGGGCTAGTTGAGGACTTCACTTTCGCGGCGCGAATTGAAGGCAGGCAGGAACCGCTATCGACGCTGTTTCAATTGCCGCCCAATCCGAATGTGGTCTATTCAGCGGCGCTCATGTCGAAGGTCGAGGAGATGTTTCGGACGGGCCGCGCGCCGTATCCGGTGGAACGCACCCTACTGACCTCGGGCCTGGTGGCGGCGGGGATGCAGTCGCTAGCGCGAAATCAAGAGCGGATTGAGACTCCGCATTTGGCGATTCGTTACGAGGCGCCGCGCGAGAGCCAGTTTTGGGTGGAGTGAGGAGAAATCAACCGCGGAGGCGCAGTGACGCAGAGCTAGAAGGAAAGGGGACTGGGGTTGAGGCGAGTTGTTGGGCCGGGCGGCCGTCACGCTTCGCGCCGTGCAGGTCAGACTTGCCATGCCTATAATTCTGACCCTCTGCACCCTTCCCCTGCCTGCTTGATACTTTCAAACCGCTCGAAGCGCTGCCGCAGGATACTATGTGGTGCCGTGCTCGAAGGAGCCGTATTGAAATCGTCGCTAAACAAGTCGGGGAGGTAGCGGCCGATGCGATCGAAAATCCGTTGGATTGGTTTCGCGCAAGAAATTCCATGGTATGTCGCGATCCTGTTGGGTTGGATGTTGGTGACCATGTGCAGCGTCGGCGCATCGCTTGCGCTGCCGGAACTTCCGAAAGTGATTCAGGTAAGCGTATTTGTTGTCCCGCAGTTATTGTTCGGTGCCATCTTGTATTGGATTTCGCGATCTGCCCAAAAGAGGCGGACTGCCGCGTTGAAGTTGTTTGCCGAACAATGCGGCATGAAGTTCATTCCGCGGCTCGACGATCGCAAGTTGTTCCCCTCCCAGGAGCTACCGGTCATGGCAAAACGGTATCTCTCGCGACCTCTGCGGAACTTGCTCATCGGAGATCTGGCCGGAGTTGAAGTGTGGCTATTCGATATGAGCGCTGGGCGTGACCGAAGAGTTCGAGACCAGACTCTCGCCTACTTCCCGACTCCGATGCAAAATCTCAGGGACTTCCCCACAGGTTTGGTCGTGGCACATGTCCCTTCAGCATACGAGCCGGTCTTGCGTAGTCTTGGAAAAATCTCCCTGGAATCCAAGCAGGGGCGGCTGATCCTTTATCGATGGCATCACCTGGTCCGACCGGAAAGCTACCCGGAGTTCCTGACGGTCGTCGGCCGCGCTCAGGCGCAGTTGGCGGAGTGCCTGGTAGAGGACGCAAAGCAAACTGTTTGAAAAGAGCTGGCAGAAGGTCAGCACTCACTTTGACGCGCGA